>JAZFYE010000053.1:0-36430 GCA_036475395.1 Phycisphaerales bacterium | reverse complement strand
TCAACGGCCTGTCCGGAGGCGCCGACGACTACGTGGTCAAGCCGTTCAGTCCGCGCGAGCTGTTGGCAAGGATCGAAGCCGTGCTGCGGCGATCCCCCGAGCGCTCGGGCGATGTTTCGACGGTTCGCTTTGGCGATCGCGTGATTGATCTGAATCGACGCGAAGTGATCATGCGGTCTTCGAACGAGCGACAACAGCTTTCGGAGCGCGAAGCCGCCATCCTTCGTTATCTTTGCGTGAACAGGGGCCGGGCGATTGATCGCGATGAACTGCTGCACCGTGTGTGGGGTCTTGACCCCCGTGGCATTACCACGCGCACGGTCGACATGCACATTGCACGACTTCGGGAGAAGCTCGGCGACCAGTCAAGTGATCACCCGATGATCCTCACCGTCCGCGCCAAAGGGTACATGATAGCGGATGGCGTGGAGGTTGATCCGGTTTGCGAATGAAGCATCAACATCCATCCTGGTGGCGCTGGTTCTGGGGTGGCGTGATCGTCGCCGCGGGCGCGATGACGGGCGTCAGCACGCTGGTGTTGCACATGGAGCAGACGGGGCTCATCGCGCAGGCGGATGCGGAACGGCAGGGCCTGCTGCGACTGGCGTTGTGGCGAATGGACTCGTGGTTGACGCCGCAACTGGGGCGCGAGGCCGCGCGACCCTACTACGAATACCTGCCCTACTACGCCAATCCGGATACCTACACGCGGTATTACAGCCGCATTCCGCAGGGGGAGGTGATTTCCCCGTCGTCGCTTCTGATGTTTGAGTCGCCGATCTTCCCCATTCACTTTCAGGTCAAGGCGGACGGCTCGGTGACCTCGCCGCAGGTTCCCACGGGGAATGCGCTGGATCTCACACAGTACAACTTTCAGCTTTCGAACGCGGTGATCCAAAACAACCGATCCAAACTCAATGAAGTGACGGTGCTGCTCGCGACCACCGATCTCACCGAGGCATGCCGTGTCGGTGAATCGAAACTTCTGTCGGTAACCGAGGCACCGCCCACTGAGAGATCGCTCGACAAGCCGGTGTTCAAACCGAAGTCTGATCAGAGTGTGCTGAACCGGAGCGAGTGGTCGAAGCGCAACGAAACCACCCGGGCGGTCCAGCAACAGCAGGTGGCACCGCAGTCGTACGTGTCCACCCAGCAGAAACTGGCGAGCGCGACCCTGGAGCAGATCGATGATCAGTTCGAAGATCTCGATGAGAACGCCGAAGACGGAACGTCGCGGCAGCGGCCCGTGCAGGTGGGACCGCTGGTGGCGGCGTGGATCAAGTCACAGGATGCGACTGATGGAGATTCGAATGAGGCGCACCGGCTGTTCTACGTGCGACGCGTCACAATCGGCGAGGACGAGCTGTTTCAGGGTGTTCTAGTCGATTGGCCCACACTACGCGACTCCCTGCTCGAACAGGCGTCGGATCTGCTGCCCGAACTCGACTTGATTCCACAGTATGAGCCGGTTACCGACAGCGATCAATCGGTGTGGACGCTGGCGACGATTCCCGCGGTGCTCGCGAGTGAATCGGCGCTGCTCGTGGCAACGCCGGTCGTCACGTCCGGGCGACTCACGCTCGTCATCACCTGGCTGGCCCTGGCCGGCGCGTGCGTGGCCGCTGGACTGACCTTGCGTTCGAGCATCGACTACGGCCAGCGACGCAAGCGCTTCACCTCCGCCGTCACCCACGAACTGCGCACGCCGCTGACGACGTTTCGCATGTACTCGGAAATGCTGGACGAAGGGATGGTGCGCGATGAAGCCCAGCAGAAGATGTACTTCCGCACGCTGCGTGAAGAATCAACTCGCCTCACCGCGCTGGTGGAGAACATGCTCGCCTACGCGCGCGTCGAGGAAGGACTGAGCAATCGACCGCCGGAATCGATCTCGATTGTGGATCTGGCCGATCGGCTCGAATCCGCCGTTGATCATCGCGCTGAACAGTCGGGCGTTCACGTCAAGTTCAACGACGTCGATGATTCATCCCGGTTCCATCTGGATGTCGAATCGATCGAGCAGGTCGTGTGCAACCTCGTTGACAATGCGATGAAGTACGGCTGCGCGAACGAGTCGAAGGCCATTCAGGTTGACATCGAAACAAAGGATCGCCATCTGTTCATTCGCGTGCGCGACTTCGGCCCGGGAGTCGAACCGACGTTCTCGAAGCTCATCTTCGAGCCGTTCGATCGCGGCGCCGTGCCGCCGGGAACGAACGTACCGGGCGTGGGGATCGGGTTGTCGCTTTCGCGCGGCCTGGCCATGGGGATGGGCGGGTCGCTGGAACTCGAACCGGTCCGCGACGGTAAGGGCGGCGCCTGTTTCGTTCTGCGCGTGCCGCTACACGGCCAAGAGCCCATCACCTGACTTCGGCGGCGGTGGAAGTACCGGAACGAGCGCCGTCCTCGCCCTCCTCGCCAACTGGGGGCCGTGTCCGTAACAAGCCCCCTCGGCGCGATTTCACCCCCAAACGCCACGAATCGCCGCTCGGGCAAGGTGAAGCCGTCCGGTTCCACGACTCAGCCTAACGGAAGTCGAAGGCCCCGGATGGAGGCGGCACGCTGTGGACAGGCTGCAATCAGCCGAATCGACTTATCGGGCCCTGCTGAGCTCAGTGAGGCGATTCGCAAGCAGACCGGTAGTTCTTTCCGATGGCTCGGAACACCCTTGGCCACTACTGGTGGATACGACGATGGCAGTCAAGCCTCAGGCAACGCAATGGATCATTCGAGAGCAGATCATCGAGGATCCAGTGTCTGGATTGACCTTCCAGTTCGAGGTGATGCCCAAGGGTGATGCCCGTTTGCGCGTCTACGGGGATCTCCCGTTTGGGAACAGAGAGTTCATCTTCGACCGCAAAGGAAAAGAGGCCGGTGCAGGCACTGCCATCACCGGTCTCTGCCGACCATCTTGGTTGCATATGTGTGAGCCTTAGGCGACCTTCTGGTTACACCTCGGTAGGCTGCCGTGGGCATTCTTGTACTCCTCCAGAAGTTCCTTCTCCCGTGTGACCGCGGATGACGTGATCTCCACCTTGAAAACGGTGGCATTCTTCGTGCAGGGGCCTTCGCGCCCCGCCTTATGATCCGCCAGTCGGGAGCGAATCGTCACGTCACCGCCTTGCGCACGGCCAAAGTAGATAATCGTCTCTCCTTCAAAGAGCGCGTAGACGCCTGCCTCAGCGGGAACCTCCTTGATGTTGGCATCCGTGAACTGAATCTTGTCGGCTGCTATTGTCACGAGACTTACTCCTGTGTGAGAGGTTACAACTCTGCCGTGAAACGATGCGGTGCATGGTACCGCGCCACAACTAACGGTGCGAAAGGTCTCGGCTGTTCTCGGTGCTCTCGACCGTCCCTGTTCGACTTCGGGCGTTCCTACAGACGGCGTTTGTTGTGAAGCGCCTCCTTCACGGTGTTCTCCGAGATCTGCTCGTCGATCTGGCGGTAGTCTGGCTCTCGGCCAGGGGGCGCAAGCTCCATCGGGATAGGTGGTTATGTCGCTACTGACACCCTAGCTGTGAAGTGGCGACACGAGGCCCCCAGGCTGGTCGTCGGCCAACCCGCGCTGACTCGTGCGCCGGGCGGCCAAGACTTGATCGCTGAGCTTGTCCTGGGCTTGTCCTGGGCTTGCCGGGATGTCCCGTTTTGCCGCGTTTTGCCGCATTTTGCCGCGCTGCGGATTCGGTGTATCTCTCTAACTGCAATCAGGATAAGCGTTTGCGCGCATTCTCGCTCACGCTCTCATAACCCGGAGGTCGCAGGTTCAAATCCTGCCCCCGCTATTTGACGTAATCCGATTCAGGCCAGCCACTTACGGCTGGTTTTTTCCATGCCCAGTCGGGTCGAAATCGACGCGCGGGGCGTGTCTGAGCTTGCCGGGGCTTGCCGGTCATTTCACGGGTTCCCAGAGTGCCCGTCTGGGAATTCAATGGAGGTGCACGAGCGTTCGATGAGCCGCGATTCGCGCTGAGGTGGCCGCATTGGACGCTGATCGGCTCTTGGTGCGCCTGGTGTGGCCGGACGGACATTCGACGGGACGTCATGGCAGCGCTCGCCAGACTCCGCTTGGACCGTTAACCAGTGGGATCCAGGATCGAGACCATCTCGGGGAGCTGTCCACTCCGCCGTGGGCGTGGCCACGTCCGGCGCATTGCGCCGACCGCCCCTCCGGAAGAGGCGCCCACCTGCCCGTTACTTCACCCGTGTCGCCCGGAAATCGCCAGCCCGCCTCCAGCTACTGCCCGCCAGGTTCCGTCCGTCCTGCTGGAGCCACAGGATCTCCAGCTGGCCCCTTGGATCGGCCGCGACCACGCTGAGTCGGTCTCCGCGCACGACCGTCCAGACGACGGGCATGAAGGGACCACCCTCGGGCTCGATGGAGCCCGTCAATCCGTCGTCCGTGCTCGTGAGACGCAGTTCGCCCTGGACCGGCTCCTTCCCGCCAGTGCGGTGGAACTCGTAAGAGCCGGCGGGATCCCAGGCCGGTCCACCACCGTCGGCCGGCATGAAGAGCTCCGCTATCGTGATCGCCTCCGGTCGACCAAACGGAGCCCGGCCGACGTTTGCGACGATGGCCACGACGACGCCGTCGTCGGGGTAAACGATCAATATCGCGCGGCCGCCGATGTTTGATCCCGCGTGGTGGTAGTACCGGCGGCCTCGTGAGTCCTCGCCGATGCGCCACCCGAGCCCGACCGCGGTTTCCTCGCCACTCGTCGCCGTCTGGGGTGTGAAGAGGATTCGCCGGGTTTCCGCTGACAGAAAACGATCGTCGAGATGCGCCGCCCCCAGATTGGCCAGATCGCGGCTCGTCGAGAGGTATCCACCCGCTGCCCATCGGTCACTCAGATCGATGAACGCGCCGTTGAGAATCTCGCCGTCAACCCGCTGATAGAAGCCACCGCGCTCATCCACGATCGCGAACACGTCGTCCGGAACCGTGGACTGCATGCCCAGCGGGATCAGGACCTCCTCGGCGACCAGCTCGATGAACGGCTTGCCCGTCGCGCCTTCCAGCATCGCGCTCAGGAGGACATAGCCGTACGAGGAATAGGCGTACTTCTCACCCGGTGTGTGCCGCAAGGGGTCATCCTTGAACCTGCTCAAGGCCTCGGACACGCTCGAGAAGTGCTCGCGATTGAGAAAGTCGTCGTCGTAGTGACGGATGCCGCCGAGATGGCCCGCGAGCTGACGGGCGGTGATGGTCGCCCCCTTATCGGGAAAATCCGGCACGTAGCGCTGCACGGGCGCATCGAGGTCGAAGCGGCCCTTCTCGACGAGTCGCCCCAGCGCGGCCACGGTGATCAGCTTCGAGACGCTGCCGATCCGAAACTTCGTTCGCTCGGTCGTCGGTGTTTGGGTCTCCAGGCTGGCGTGGCCAAGCACCTCCGACCAAACCGGTTGCCCGTCCACCATCACCGTCACCGACAGCCCAGGCAGCCGAAGGGTGTCTTGCAGGATGTGCACGAGTTTGCGCCCACGCTCGATCGGACCGTCGGGAATCGCGGCCGGCAACGCCGGCGGGGTCCAGGCGGCCAGGCCGGCCGCCACGAGAAGCGCGGTTCGTCCGCATCGCGTCGTCGTAATCATGGCTACCGTCTCCTGCTGACAAAAGCACTCGCCCCTTGTTCGCCTCTTCCCCTCTTTCATTACCGCAATACGCGATTTTTCGTCCCCGATTTTTCCGGGTGGCGAACCGGATTCGCCCAACTTGCAGCAATCGCCGGGCATGGCATCATGCACGACGGCGCTCACGCGCTGTTAACGGGAACGCGTCCGTTCCGAACCGGTCCCCGAAACGACCGGCAGGTTAACAGCTGGCGCGAGCGCGCGACTCGGACGCGCGAGGGCTGGAGGCGCGAGACCAGCGGGCTCGAATCTGGAGGCAATGCCAGCAATGTGATGGGAGGCAATGGCTTAGGGCCACAACCTCTCCCCGCCCGCGCGCGAGATTTCGAGAGTGGTTATGAAGAGGGTTCCGACCGGGGAGCTTTCCACGCCGCCGCGGAATCCGCGGCGGTTTGTGGTTAACGGGCGAGCTGGCAGAGCGGCGCCGGGCCCCGCGCGCCGGAAGTGGCCACGGCCAAAGGGTTAGGGCAAGGTCGGCCCGAGCGTGCCTGGACTCTCCGTTCCGGCCGAGAGATCAGGGTGTCGATCGGAACCCCCAAGGTTCCGATCGGGTGCCCGCAATCCGGCGGTGGAACGCTCTGACTCTCTGTTTGACAGGGGCGTTGTGGTTAACGGCCCGGTCGCGATCGGGGTGCCTGGAACGAACACGTATCTGGCCGACGGTGTGTGAGCGGCGTGCCGCTCAACTTCGCACGCCATTGGGCGGCCTTGTCCGGCTTGTCCCAGGCGTCGTTACCGCCCGCGCTCCGCAGCTACTTCCTCTGGCTATGGGCTAGGCGCGCGACTTCAGTCCGGTTGATCTACAAATGCCGCCTCGAACTTGGCGAGGGCGGCTTCGTAGTCGCCGCGCCCGGGGGCGTCGGCGGGCAGCAGTGACAGGGCTTTCTTCTCGGTTTCGATGGCTGCGGCCGTGTCGCCCGTCAGGTGCTGGGCGAGGGCGAGCGTATCGAGAAAGGCGTGGTTCGCGTTGTCCCTCATGGCGCTGGCTTGGCGGGCCAGGCGCAGGGCCGTCTCGGGATCGCGCAGATCGGCCGGCTCGACCGTCAAGAGTGTCCTGGCGTACTTGTTCAGCTCACGGCTTGCGGCTCCCTTTCGTAGCGCGATCCGTTCAGTCACATCTGCCCTCGCGTCGTCCGGGCGAAGATAGTTGAGCGAACTCGCAAGGATGACCAACCCAACAAATGCTCCAAGCACTGGCCCCGCCAAGATCGCGTTCATCAACGCGAAACGACTTCGGTTAACCCACCACACTAGACCGCTGAGGACAGCAAAGATCACGGGCATTGCAAAGACTAAAACCCCCCACAAAGTTAACGCAGCTATCAGGAAGCCCATCATTGCCACAACGCTCATGATGCCCATCATGTAGATCCATACGACATAGATGAAGATGGTTATATTGAGCCCGCTCTTGTGCTTCCGAACAAAGCGCGACAGGCGATAAGTCGCAGACGGAGGAGCCGCTTCGATTGGATCACCGGAAAGATGGTGCGCGACATCGCGAGCCAGCTCGGCGGCGGTCACGTAACGCCGCGTCCGGTCCTTCTCCATCGCTTTCATCGTGATCCAGTCCAGATCACCGCGCAGCTCTCGAACAAGCGACTTCGGATCGATCTGGCGTTTCCCAGCACAGGCGGTCGATTCGTCGCCAAGGCTGCTCAATCGCGTGCTCGGCTTGGGCGGTTCCTCTTCACGAATGATGCGCTGGATGCCGGCAAACCCCGCCCGGCGCAGCGTGGCTGAATCAAAGGGCAACGCGCCGGTCAGGAGCTCGTACAGCAGCACCCCGAGCGAATAGATGTCGGTCCGCGTGTCGATGTCGAGTGCGCCCATCTCCGCCTGTTCCGGGCTCATGTATTCCGGGGTGCCGATCAACTGCCCCTGTTCCGTGTAGATCGTCTTCTCGGTCAACCGGCGCTCGATCGCCTTGGCGATCCCCAAGTCGATCACCTTGACCTGCGGCTGACCTTCCTTCACAGTCACCAGGAGGTTCGACGGAGTAATGTCGCGGTGGATAATTCCTTTCTGATGTGCGTGCTGAACGGCCTGGCACACCTGCATGAAGAGCTCGAGCCGCTGGCGTGTGGTCAGGCGGTGCCGGTCGCAGTACTCGGTGATGAAGACGCCCTTGACCAGCTCCATCACGAAGTAGGGCCGGCCGGTCTCGGTTGAGCCCGCGTCGAACACCTTGGCCACGTTGGGGTGATCCATCATGGCCAGGGCTTGGCGTTCGGCCTCGAAGCGGGCGATGACTTGCTTCGTGTCCATGCCCAGCTTGATCACCTTCAGCGCGACACGGCGGTGGACGGGCTCGGTTTGCTCGGCCAGATACACGACGGCGAAGCCGCCCTCACCCAGAATCTCCCGAATGATGTATCGCCCTATTCGTTGCCCCAAAGTGAGCTGGCCTGACGGTCTTGGGTCTCGTAGGACCGTAGGGTCGATGTCAGCAGTGCTCGCGTCCTCAGGGGCCGTGCGGTCGTTCTCCGCCATGGTGCCCTCCTCTCGCGTCGGCACCAGTATACCGCATAGGGGCCTGTACTTTACAGGAGCATTCGATTCAGGATCAGCAAATTGAGGCCGAGATGGGAGCCCGAGAGAGGGATCGCATGGCGCATCGCTCAGCGTGGCTGCGCGCATACTTTCGGTAGAATGGTCATCCAGCTGACTTCGACGGCAACGGCTTCGTCGGCGTGTCCGACCTCCTCGCCCTCCTCGTCAACTGGGGGCCGTGTCCGTCTTAATTCGGTCCCAGCGGCTCGTGGCCGGTCCCTAGCTGTCTAACCGGCAGCGGAGAAGCGCCGAGACGTCCGAGAAGGGGCATCATGTGAACGCGGCAAGCGTCGCATGCAAGCGGCTGCGAATACGTCTGTTGGCTGCCGACCACGGCTCGGTAGCATGCTGAACCTGGAGGACCGGAGGGCGGCATGACTCGTTGGCTGAATAATGACACACGACGGGATGACGCCAACCGCTGCCAACCAAGATCTTGACCCATCGAAGCGACAGATATAGTGTGATCCTCGGTTAGGCCGAACCGTTGCTTTGGCCCAGGAGGTTGCGAACTCCGAGGAAGCGCGGGGAGCGATGCCCACTCCAGCCATGTCTCTTCCCGAGCCGACGCAAGGAGGACGAATCGTGAAACCGGAGGAACCATGGCAAGCGCAGCTGTCCCCGGAGCAGTTTCACGTCACGCGCCAGAAGGGAACAGAGCGCGCATTTACAGGAGCGTACTGGGACCACAAGGACGACGGCATCTACGCGTGCGTATGCTGTGGGCAGGAACTGTTCAGTTCCGATACGAAATTCGATTCAGGCACGGGCTGGCCAAGCTTCTGGGCACCGATAGCTGACGAGAACGTCAAGACAGAATCGGACCTCAGCCTCGAGATGCGTCGCGTGGAGGTGCTTTGCGGCCGGTGCGATGCGCACCTGGGGCACGTTTTTGACGACGGTCCGAAGCCGACCGGACAAAGATACTGCATCAACTCCGCAGCCCTGCAATTTCGTCAGGCGAAATGAACCATACGAATCTACGATTACAGGCAAACGGCATCGACTATGGCACACATGCGATCCGCGATCGCGCCACGTGCCAGAACTCAAGCTGCCGCGCATCCAGGCAACGGCATCGTTATCGCGAAAGACGGTACCGTGCACTTTGAAAACCGGCACCGGGCGGCCGCATGACGCACAAACACACCAATCGTCTGATCAAGGCCACGAGCCCTTATTTATTGCAACACGCTCACAACCCCGTTGACTGGTACGAGTGGGGGCTCGACGCGATCGAGAAGGCCAAACGAGAAGACAAACCGATCTTTCTGAGCATAGGCTACTCCGCCTGCCATTGGTGCCACGTGATGGCGCACGAAAGCTTCGAGGATGAAGACATCGCGGCGCTTTTGAACGAGCACTTTGTGAACATCAAAGTCGATCGGGAAGAGCGACCGGACATTGACGAGATTTATATGCAGGCGACGATGTCGATGACGCAGCGGGGAGGATGGCCGATGTCCGTCTTCTTGAGCGCCGACGGCCGCTCGAGACGCTCAGCCGGGAACGCGGTCCATCCCGGACCGGGCGGACGCGGGTTCGGCCATCGGACCGATTCTCAAGCTGAGGAAGTGCCCGAGCTCGTCCCCGCCCACGCCCAGTTGTGCCCGCAGGTCCGGCTCGAGGCTCCGGTCGAGGAGATGCTCGAGGATCTCTCCCAGCTCATCCCGGGTGACCGGCCGCGGCTGATACTCCGTGACGCGATTGTCGGTGAGTATGGGATAGAGCCGCAAAGCGAGATCCAGCCGCCCCGCCTGCTCATCGACGTCCAGGCAAGCCGCGAAGCTGAAGGGTACGGCGTCGGCGAACTTGCGATAGCGCCCGGGCGAATTGAACACGAAGTTCCCCAGGTTGTAGATCACCCACCTGCCACGGTACTGTTCGATCTCCTGCATCATGTGGGCGCCGTGGCCGATCACCAGATCCGCGCCCGCATCGATCATCGCGTGCGCCAATCGCGTCTGCCGGCGGGTCGTCCAGCGGTAGTTCTCGCCCCAGTGCGGAAACGCGACGATGAACGCGCCGTGATCGGCGCGGCGAGACGCCTGGATCTGCCCCACCGCCGCGGGTTCCGTCCACCCGTTGACGCCGCTGGCGCTTGACCCCGCATAGTAGTGGTACTCGTACTCCCGGGTCCTGTGCTTCCCCGCAAGCACGGTCAGTCGGAGCGACCGGCCGCCGACGACGAACTCGCGCACGAGCGGCACGGCCGCCGCCGCTCTGCTCGGACCCGCCCCGAACCAGCAGATCCCGCTCCCGTCCAGCGCCTGAAGCGTCTGTCGAAGACCGCCTTCGCCGTAGTCGAACGCGTGGTTGTTCGCGAGCGACACGGCATCGAAGTGATAGTGCTTCAACACTGGCGGCGCTTTCACCGGATCGCTCCAGTGAATGTACTCCTTCTTGCCCATCAGCGGCGAGACCAGAAGATCGGTCAGCGGCGTTTCGAGATTCGCGATCACGAAGCCCGCATCCCGCAGCAGCGGCCCAACCTTCTCGAGGGGGTACTCGTATCCCTTCGTCGCCAGCACGTTGACGCGACCTCTCTCCGCATTGCGCTCCTGGTAATTCTCTCCGAAGCTCGTATCGCCGACGAACAGGATGCGCAGGCTCGATCGGTCCCCTCGCGTACGCGGCACACGCTCGAGCCGCGGCCGGGCATCGGCCGGCTCGGCCGACCGGTCGTCGCGTCCATTTCCCGTCGACCCCGGCGCCCGGTCGGACCGAACGCGCGCTTCGTGCCTGGCCTGCAGGAAGTCGACGAGATGGTTCGCATGCGGCACGACGCATCGCTCGTACAAGATCTGCTCTTCCGGAGTCCGATTCAGGATGTCCCGGAAGGCGCCCTCGATCGGCATACCCGGCTTCGTCATACCCGGCTGCGTGTTCAGCTCCACCACGTGCACGTTGTGCAGCTTGTCGAGCACGAAGTCGAGCGCGAACTCCATGAGCTGCCCCGGATAGATCGAATCGAGGTATTCCGTGACCGCGAACGAGACCTGGCGCAGCTTCTCGATGAGCCATTGAACATCGTCCGACCCGTGCAGGGCGGAGAACAACTCCCTCAGCGTGTGATTCGTTCCCCCCTGGGACGTGTTGGAGACGTCGCTTCCCTCCGCCGCCACCACGGCCTTGTGGATCCAGTTCCACCTTCTCCCATCGTGGAGCATGATCACCCGGACGATGAACGACGCGTTGCCGCAACACTCCACGTCGATCCCCTCCTGGATGATGTACGGAGCGTCACTCGCGATGGCGCTCATCCGATCGACGATCACCCGTAACGAGCGGTCCCGGGTCACGTGCCTCCGCTTCGTCTCGTAGTGGATCATCGAGAAGCGGGAACCGTCGCGTTTCAGCACCAGCACGCCGTTACCGCGCTGGCCTCGTCTCGGTTTCAGATACACCGTCGCGCTGCGGTCCAGGAACTCCTCCACCTGTCCGCCCGACGGGTCGTAGCGCTCGGTGTGCGGATGCAGGGTCGGGTCGAACGTCGACATCAGCTTGAACGTTCGATACTTGTCCTTGACCAGGTGTGTGAACTCGGTGCAGGGGTACTTCTCGACGTGATGCTCCCTCGCCCAGACCTCGAAGTCCCTGGAGCGCATGACCTTCCGGCCGGATGAGCGGTCGATTCCGATGTGCCAGTTGCCGTTGACCTTCGGCACGGCCGACTCCACCGGCAGGAACTCACCGTTTTCGAGGACGCATCCGAGGACCGTGCCGGTGTCCGGATCGACGTGCCTCGGGGAGTACATGAAGAGCTGGAGGCCGCGCGCCGCCAGGATCTCGGCCATCGGCACCACCCGGTGCAGAAGGTAGGGGCGATCCGGATAGGTGCCCTCTCGATGGTTGAACATGAAACCGATCCGCTGCATCGCACGAGTCCCGACGACGGCGCGCCGGTATTCCTCGTCCTCGAGCCACCCGCCGCAATTCTCGGCTCTCCACTCGTCGAAGGTCGGGTGGGCGTACGATCTCGCGGCCCGCTCCGGGTCGCTCTCGTATGCCGCCTTCACTTTCCGGACGCGGGCCGCGGCCGCAATCTTCCGCCGCTTCTTCAGGATCACGGCGATTATCACGATCAGCAGCGCGATGAGCAACCCCGTCGATCTGAGACCGAGGTCCGACGCCGCCACGAACTCGATTCCGTCTCCCATCCTGACCGATCCCCTTCGGTTCCCTGCGCCCCCTATCGCTCCGCGCTGACTCGGACCGACCGGTGCGCCTCGAGCAGGCTCTCCACGGCAGCCAGGAACCGCGCGATGTCGCGATCACCGACCGCGCCCATCGTCGAGATCCGGAACATGCCTCCGGCCAGTCCGCCCTGGCCGGCATAGATCACGAAGCCCCGCTCCTTCAGCCCGTCGTGAAAGCTCTCATAACTCACGCCCTTCGGCAAACGATAGGCATTCAGCACGCACGATGAAGCGCCCTCGGGCAGAACAGGCCGAATCCCCAGGCTCATCAGCCTCTCTCTCACCTGCGTGGCCAGCCTCGCGTACCGCTCGTGACGGGCGGGCCACCCTCCCGCGTCGCACAGCTCCTCGAGGGCCGCCTCGAGGGCGTAGAGGCATTGGACGGACTGAGTGAAGGGCGTCCCGCCCTGGTCCTGCTCGCGGTGATGCGTTGCCAGATCCAGGTAGAGCGTCCGCGCCGCCGCTCCGTCGGCGGGCATGCGGTCGCGCCGTACCAGAACGAACGAAACGCCGGGCACCGCGTGCAGGCACTTGTTCGCAACGCCGGCGCAGGCCGCGACCCCCCAATCCTCGAACCGGATCAGCTCGGCCCCGAAGCTGCTGATGCCGTCCACGAGCAACCCCACGCCGCGCCTCCGACATTCTCGACCGATGACCTCCAGGTCGTTCAGCCGGCCCGTCGTCGTCTCGTGGTGGGCCACGGCCACGAGGCCGATCCGCACGTCCCCATCCAGGATCGACTTGGCCCTGGCCACGTCGACCTCAGCGCCCCATTCGTGCGATGCGCGGTGGATCGGGATGCCGTGAATCTCGGCGATGCGCGCCATTCGCTCGCCGTAGACGCCGTTCTCGATCACGAGCAATCTCGAGTCCGGCGGAACCAGGCTCGTCACCATGGCCTCGACCGCCGCCGTGCCCGATCCGGTAAGCAAAACCGCCGACCATCGGCCGGGGTCGAGATCGTAGATCCGGAGAAGCCCGGCGCGGATCCGCGCCTGAAGCCCGGTGAACTCCGCCTCGCGGTGACAGAGATCGGGACCGAGCATCGCCCGCCGCACGCGATCGGAAAGGTTCACGGGTCCGGGGTTCAACAACAGCACGGTGTGCTCCCGATATGGGCCGCGAGACGCCGGCCGACTTGCTCCGGAGAAACGTTCGGGCGCGGCAGTCCGGGACCGGCGCCGGGGCGAATCCGCAATTCGGCGAAGCTCGGACCGCGATCCGGTCGTTCGCCAAACAGCCGGTCAAGAAGCGCCAACCCGTCTCCCTCGAGCGCGATCGCGTAGCCGCAGGCCTCGGCCACCCCGGCGAACGAGATGCTCCCGGAGGCCGTCAGCTGTCCGCCGGTCGTGTCGTGCCGCCCGTTGTTCAGCACGATGTGGACCAGATTCGACCCGCCGTACGCGCCCACGGTGGCGAAGTTGCCCATGCGCATCAGGGCGGCGCCGTCGCCGTCGACCACCACGACGCGCAGGTCTGGTCTGGCGAGGGCAAGCCCCAACCCCAGGGAGGAGGCACAGCCCATGGAGCCCACCATATAAAGATGGTTCGGGCGATCGGCGATGGCAAAGAGCTCCCGGCCGGTATGACCCGTGGTCGCGATCACTACGCTCGAGTCTTGGTGCGCGTGCGCGACGATCCGCTGCAGCGCTTCGCGCCGGGTCGGACCCGATCCGCCGCGTTGGAACTCGTGGTGGCGGCGACACGGCGCTCCCGTCCGGACGGGCGGATCCGGGCTCGCGAGCGGGACGCCCCGGCCGTCAACCGACCCCTTGCGCATGATCAGCGCGTAGGGCCGCCGCCCGCGTCTCATGAGCTCGTCCGCCCGGCCAATCACCGGGTCGATCTCGGAGCGCTCGTCGGGGAAGAACTCCCACGGCACCTCCATCTGCTCGAGCAGCGGGCCGGTGATGCGCCCCATCAGCTCGTGCTGGGGCTCGTCTGCGAGCGCCGGATCACCGCGGAGGGTGATAACGAGCAGCACGGGGATGCGGAAGATCTGCGCCAGCGACGTGATCGGATTGACCGCATTGCCGAGCCCCGAGTTCTGCATCATCACCACCGCTCGGCGACCGCCGAGAACCGCCCCCGCCGCCGCCGCGACCGCATCGCCCTCGTTCGCGGAGCAGACGTAGGTGATGTTCTCGTTCCCGATCACGCCATTGATCAAGGGTGTCAGGAAAGAGCACGGCACCCCCGCATACCAATCGTATCCGAGCGTCAGCGCCCGTTCGACGAATGCCCCGGCGCCAATCATGACCTCGCTCGCACACCATCGTGAGCCGTGGTGTCGAGAGCGGGATCGTCAGTGCACTCCGGGGGCGTCAGACCGCTCGCCCGAGCGGCGGGCGGGCGGCTGCGGCCGGCCGTGCCGTATCGTTCCTCGGCGCGCCTGAGCTCCTCGACGCCTTGAAGCCGGAAGATCTCGCTCACCGGCACCAGCCGATCCTGGAGACCGATCAGCGAGGCCGTCTCGGCCGTTTCGCGGGCCACGAACTGCATGGCGGCCACCGCGGCGCGAACCATGTGATTGGCCCACACGACAACGCTCACCCCGGCACTGCGGAAGACGTCCATCGGCGTCCTCCAGTACGTCGTAGGCGCGATGACCAGGGGCAGGCGTCGGTCCCACTCCTCCGCGAACGCCTCGATCTCGCCAGCATGGGGCAGCTTGCTGTGAATGAAGATCGCGTCCGCGCCAGCCTCGCAATAGGCCTCGGCGCGGCGCAGGGCTTCGTCCAGGCCCCGGCCCGCGATGAGCGCCTCGACGCGGGCCACGATGCAGAACTCGGGGTCGGACTGGCTGTCCTTGCCCGCCCTGATCTTGCCGCAGAACTCGTCCACGTCCGCGATCGGATGCCGCCGGCCGTCGATGAAGCTGTTCGTCTTGGGGAAGACCTTGTCCTCGATGCACACGCCCGCGATGCCGCGCTGCTCGAGCTTCCGGACCAGTCGGCGCATGTTGTTGAAGTTGCCGTAACCGGTGTCGCCGTCGAGCAGGATCGGGATCCCGGTGGCGTCAGACATGAACTCCACCATGTCCACGACCTCCGTCCAGCTCGCCTCGTTGTTGTCGCGCACGCCGAATTGCGCGGAGATCGCGAGACTGCTGGCCCAGATGCCCTTGAATCCGGCCTCTTCCACGATGCGCGCGCTGACCCCGTTGTGCGCCTCCATGATGAACTCGGTCCCGGTCGACGCCAGCAGAGCGCGCAGGCGGGCGGCCTTCGAGGGCGATCGAGGGATATCGGACGCTGCCGCGGCAAGCGAACACTGCATGGCCCGAATCTGTGGCAAGTCCCGGCTCATTGATGGCCTCTCCGGGCCGGTTATCGACACGATTCACAGTGCGCTCAAGCGGGAGCGCTCACAACGCAAGCGGTCCATCGACGCACCTTCCCGGGGGCGCTCACTTCGACCCCCTCCCGCGGAACTCGCGCCCTCCTGTGCGGACGCGGGGGTCCTCGGCGTCGTGCCAGGAGTGATCGTGCTGCTCGAAGCGGTCGAGACCGTCAAGCTGATCCTCGGCGTGGGCAACCTACTGATCGGCAGGTTGCTCCAGTATGACGCCCTGCGCGCCGAGTTCGTCGAACTCAAGGTTCGACGTGACCCGCAACGCCACTACTGCAGCATTGGAAGAGCCTAGCCGCGCCAGCCGACCTCCTCGCCGAGAACGACGAGGAAAAACAGCACAAACGTGCTGAGCCGTGTCAGGGCCGACACCGCTTCGATCTCTAATCCATCTCTAACGACGAGCCACACGACCGCGGTGGCAAGGAGGGCAGCAACTGCTGGAAGGCCAAGAGCGATCATGTACCAGCGAATGGGCACTCGCCACCGGAGGAGTGAACACAACAGTCGCTTCAAGCCAGCTCGCGTCTCTGCTCGCCAAGTGTGGATGACCGCAGCGGGGATCGGCCTCAGTACAGCAAGGAAGTACACCGGCATTGGTATATTCAACGGAATGATGCCCCGCCGCGACATCACCAGGGGAATCCACACAGACCATGAGATGATGCAGGCGGTGAGGACAAAGGGCACGATGGAGCGTCGTGCAGGGGGATGGGTCGCGGAAGTGGGCGGGTCTGACATCGTTGGTCATTTTATGAATGCGAGTTCACCGGACGCTGCCACTTCAGCCGTGAGCAGCCATGTGATGCCGATCTGATCGCCATCGTCGATGATCTGTTGAAGGAAATGGCCTGGTTGCATCGCTAAGTTCAACCGCCTCGGGTAATGCGCTCTGCGCTACAGCGCCGGGTGCAAATACCGAGGGCAATTCTGAACCCGAACAACGGAAACTAGCTAGAGATCAGAATGGCGCCCCAAACGACTGCCGCCAAGGCTAAAGTACATTTCACGATGGCGCGCCCGATCCAAAGTCTCAGCGATCCGGCGATGAATCGTTCCAGTTTCGCCTGGGCCAATTTTGTAAAGACCAACACAAACAAGCCTGATAGAACTAGATAAACCCCAAACAACAGCAAGAACCATCTTGTAGAACCGCTCCTTGGGGACACCAGGAAAGCTCCTGCTCCAATGGCCACCATGATCAATCCGAAAAGGCGGAAGTTGGACGGAGTCTGAGCAAATCGGGATCCAAGTTCTCGATGTCGCTCCGGTATCACTAATCCAGGAACATGTAGAATAAATACGATCGCACCCAGGATGAGAATAAAATAGCCCGCCATATTCTTGCTCTCCGTTCGGTGAGCTTACCTAGCCGAGATTTCCAACTCGCTCGTGGTATAGTCCTTGTTCCAAGGGAACCATTTGCACCGCCAAGTACGTTGTTCCGAGCACTTTGTCCCGAGCTTATTTAAGCGCCTCCGCCAGAAACGTATCTACGGCTTGATCGAGCCGCTCCGGCTGGTCGTCCACAATGAATACCCGGGAATCCTCGATCGTCTTCATCGTGATCATTTTGTTGGGATCTTCAATTCCGTCCCATGATTGATGACAGAAAAGTTCCATGTAATTCTGTCCTTCCACGAAGTAGAAATCTTCATCGAAGCCAGGTTTGAGGACGAGGGTCGGGACCGTTAGCCGATCGAAGTCTAGTGTGACGTCCTGCGCCTGCGATTCACAGAGGTAGCGAACCCAGACAGGAAGCGTCGGCTCAGCAGCCTGACGCCAAAGCTGCAATGCCCGAACGGGGTCAATCGCATAGTCATGCGGATAGTAGTTGTTGTCATCCCACGTATCGCGTGTCACGGTCTTGAACCACAGCGGCGCCATGTTTTTGTCCATGTAGTCGATCCGTTGTTGAAGCGACACCGTCCTCCCCGATTGCATGTCCAGCGACAAATTCCGGGGGACGCCGCTGATGAGAATGACCGCGCTAACCATGTCGGGGTTGTCGATCGCGAGTCTTAGCGCCACCTGAGTTGAATTCACCCAGTGTGCCACCACGATCGGACGGTCTAACTGCTTGTCGCGAATCAGTCGCTCAAGGCCGGTCTGGGCCGCCTTCGTCCAGGTCTGCTCACCGTAACTGGTTCCCTCCGGAGGCATGGGCGGAGCCGGAGTGCCGCCAAATCCCGCAAGGGTGATGGCGTACATCATGAACTCGTCCTTGTGAGATTCCATAAAGGTGTTGTAAATGTCGCCCCCAAAGCCGCCGCCCGCGATAAGAATCATGTCCCGTGGACCGCTTCCAATCTGCGTAACTCGGCCGAGTTCGCCGAGCGCGCAAGGTTCATATCCATCGGGATGGACCAAGTTGTTGAGGTTGGGATCCTGGTCGTAACGACGATAGCTCGCCGGTGCTGACTGTTCCGGCTGCTCTGGCGCGCTGTTGGACTGCCGAGCCTCTTCGGCGGACAACAATTCAAAGCTCGCGATCACCGCCTCGAAATCTTCCTCGAAGCGATCCCACTCGTCCAGCGGCGCAGTGCACTTGACCACATACAGTGTGTCATCCGGCTTGCAAACCAGGATCCTCGCTTTGCGCCGCATACCGTCCGTTGTTCCCGTGTAGACAAGATCGTGCACCTCTAGGCCGTTGACCTGACGAGCCTGGCCTGACAATTTGGTGAAATCCTGCACTTGCGCAGCGATGGCTTGCTCAATCGCGCCGAGCACCAAGTCCAGCGTCGCGCTAGGCACTTCCTGCACCTGAATATCGATCGTGGCTACAGAATCTGTACTCTTCATCCTTGCCACAACCGGCGGCTGACTCGAATCGAACTCAAACTCCCACGATGAATTTGGACGGCTAATTGCTACCTGGGCGTTTGTAATGACAAAGCGGTCAGAGTCCTTGTCCGGGTCGGAAGACTGCGCCCGCGACGCTGCCGTCATCGCAAGGACGATGGTGATTGCCACTAGCACTGATACTCGATAAGCCAGGCGCTTCGCGTTCATCGCTTTCATTCTTATGGTCTCCTGTCGTGATCTACCGGCGTGAGCACCACCGTAATGGCACAAAGATCGCCGCGTTGATTTTGATTACTCTCAAGAAATATCTGGCGCAAGGCATCAAGGTGTTTGTTGACCTCGGCCAGTTGGGGGCGCGTTAGCCATGCCTTATATCGACCCACGGCGATGTTGCAGTACTTACCCCAGTCTGTTAGATCAGCTGGTCGCTCAGTTGCGTGAGCGAAGTTACGTGCCGCCAGGCGTAGTATCGTGGCTACGGCATCGTTATTAAGTTTCCGAAGTTTCGGATTCTTCGGCGCACTGGGGCCGCTGAAGAGCTCGGCGGTCACATCATAGATCGCCTCCGTCCTCGCACCGGAGCGTCCCGCGCCGGTCTTTCGGATGAACCCCGCGCTAATGAGTTTGCGGACGTGATAGTGCAGCGAGTTTGCTTTTCGCCCCAGCCTCGGGCCGAGCTGGCCCACTGTGGCCGGCCCACCGATCCGCAGGACATGGATGATCTCGATCGACACTGCCGATGTAAGGATCCGTATCTGCTTGGCCGTGCGGATCGGGATTTCTTCCTTGCGCTTGCGGTTCATCATGTTCACTGTAGCATCTTAGTGAAATAATATCAATGTTTTCACTATAATTCCGTTCTTGGATCGAACACTCGGCCTGCGGAAAGGAACCACCGCGGCCTAGCCTGCCTCAGGGCACCCCGTAGCGCCATACATAATCTGGATTATGTTGAGTTCGAGACCCTCATTGTCCGGCAGTCGAAGATCGACCGTTCGCCAGCCGGTAGCAGGTTCGAGTCGAGGTTGGCTGGCCTTCCCGACCTATGCGAACTCGCTGGGGTCGTTGGGTTTACGGCCTCGCCTCTCGGCCGGCTGGTCGGCTGTAGCGTCCAGTGTCACGTCTCTGGGGGCGTGCAAAGGCTGTCCCGCCGATTTCGACGACAACGGCACCGTCGATTCCGGTCACAAGCAAGCGGCTGGAACTTGGGTTCCCGGGGGGAGGCGTTACACTCGTGCGCGGAAGGCTCTGCGGTGGAGCCGGGCGAAGGTCAGATGGGAAATGTCGGCTAAGTTAGGTGTTTGGATGCCAACTGCTTAGGCGTCAGCTGTATGAGTGTCGCCTGACTAGGCGTCTTGACGCTTGTTGCATGATGTGCTGTAATCCACCTTGTGCGACGGCTCTCGTTCAAAAGCGCGATAGGGTTTAATCTATAAATGTATTGTGGCACCGGAAGCACAAAGGGTTGCTCAGATGGAGTCTTCGTCAACGAATAAAGTCTAGGTGCTGTGGCACCGTATGCGTGATAGGCCAGTCGGATCGAGTGTTCGGAGGGACGGGCAGGAGTAAAGAAAATAACTCAAGGAAATCCAACTCATGAGCAAGCTAGAAACAGCAACCGCCGTGGCCGGAATGGATCCCGCCATCGCCTTGAAATACTCGTGGTTTGTTGACACCGCCTATCGGATGTTCGACGACAACCCGGGTGTAATCAACCCACCACAACCGTCGTACTTCCCAACAGGTTGGAAAATACTGACTGACATTGTCATGACCGACTTCTTTGGAAGTGAAACGAAGCAGGAGTTCTACGGTTTCTATGCAATTAACCAAGCCAAGCCCAGTGAGATCGTCATTGCGTTTCGCGGAACGCGCGGATGGATGGAGTGGTGGGATGATTTCCACTTCGAACTCGTACCATGTAAGACCCTCAGCGGATTCTCCAATCCGGGTGATGTAGCCGAGGGATTCCAGGATATCTACGAAACGTTTACGATCGCATCACCTGGCGGAAATGCTGAGCTAAGCCCACTGACTGATGCTGTCCGACCCACACCCGACATTGATCTCAGCGCTGCAGGCATCAATGCCACTGCAGTGGGGCACAGTCTAGGCAGCGCGCTAGCAACGCTTTATGCAGGTGACGTTGCCAGTAATGGAGCCAATCTTTCTGTGTACACACTGGCATCACCCCGCGTGGGAAATCCTGACTTTGTCACTGCTTACAACAGCTTGATCCGATCGAGTACAAACCCCAACGGTCCCATCAACGATAATTACCGGATTTGGAACTGGCCTGACATCGTTCCTCGCTTACCAAAGGATCCATTTGACGGCGGTTACGCTCACGTCGCAGGTGGATATGAGGTGGACTCTTTGAAGTACTTGACAATCATTAAGGAGACTATCAGCTGTTTCCACGCACATACAACATACATGTATTGTTTGGGTGATCACGATAAGAGCATTCTCGGTAGCTGCGCCTGGTGAGCCGATTCAACCTAGCTTCGGCAAGCACCGAAACCTTCGGATGCGGGTTTACGCGAATCGACAGTCATCCCATCGGATCCAGACGGAACTCGACGCTCTTAGGAGGTTGTAGGTGGCGAAAACTCGATCCTAGCGGTCGATCGTATTTCGGGCCAAACTGCATTCATTCTAATCTTTGGCATCAACCCGCAGGGTCCCCTGCACAGGTGACGCCTGAACAGGGGGCTTTCGCCACGCATTGCCGACGAGTCGAATATGCCCGCCGTGGTACAGGTGCTGTTCATTGAAGCCCCGGCCGACTCGGTCTCGATACCGACCGGGAGGCGGCTAAGCCGCTTCGGCCTGGGTGTACAACTTCGGCAGAAGATCTTTGAGTTTGTACAGTGCCGTGCCCGAATCCTCGTGGTCAACAGAGCCATTATCGCAACCGGCGTCCTTCCAGGCTTGCGTTGCGATCTCGCACGCATCGTCGCCCATTTCCTCCGTTGACTTTCCTGTGGCGTCGTACGTTGCGTTCTCATCCCCGGCATCGGTCGGCGTGTACGACGGGTCTGTTGCACTAAGGATCACCCCGATGTCGGCGGTGGTGTCGTCGATCGCTGGTTCAAGTGAATCCCATGTAAACCGGTTTACGGCCCCGGTCCATCCGTTGCACATCTGTTTGATTCCAGATGTCTCTACTGTGCCGCAGACCCGATCCATGATCCGTCGCAAGATATCACAAAGCGTTGCCACGTTGTGTTACTCCTTAGTTGTATCGAGGATCCAAAGTTCGCGCTCGATAGCGGACATGTCCTGCTCGCCGTAAACCTCGGTTATGATCGCCTTGAGCACATTGACCCGTGTTTCCGAGAATAGAGGTTCTTGCCGCCCCGATGATAATGCTTTCACCGCGATCAGCGCATCTTGGTATTTACGTTCGGCCATCATTTCGACGATATCCTTCGCCTGTAGCGCGTCATTCAATCGTTGCGTATCCATGTATTCCTGAGCGATTGCACGCTCGCGTTCTCTCTGCTCAGCAACGCCGTAGTAGTGCCGCGCGCTGGACCAACTGATGCCGGCTGTCATTACGAGCCCTACCAAGAGGACCAACGGGATCGCGACCCAGAGATGTATGCCTAGCACGTGACGCCTGGGTTGCCCCGAGGAAGAGAGGGAATTGAACTCTGCGTCAGCATCGCGCTGGCCGAGATCGTGCGCTAACTCATCGGCCTCTTCCTGGATGAGTGCGTTCTCTCGTTTGAGCCGTGCGTTTTCTTCCGCCAGTTGGCGGTGACCAGCCGTCGGCTCGACCAGCGGCACGATCCTAGGATAATGAGCGGCGCGGTGTTTATCAAGATATTGCAGACCTTCCGGGGTGCCGAGGATGTGCCGCTTTTGGACAGCCTGGGCAAACTCATGCAGGATATTCAGCCTCGACGCGATCACGGTGGCTAGGTTGCCCACGGACGATACCGCCTCATCTTCGGCGACGTGGACGTTCTTCTCATCCAGTATTTTCCCCAGCGGCCGGTCAAGTAGCGACTTCGAGGCGCCATGCACGCCTTCGTCGGACACACTGCTCCGGCGTTTGATGAGCGCCGCACTCTCTTGCGATGCCTCCGCTTCGCATAGCCCGCGAGCAAGCCGGCCGATTGATTGTACTTCGTGAGCAACGGTGTCAACGAACTCTCCAACGTCGCGAGGTATGGTCTCGGCCGGTTCGGTCTGCTTGGACTTCCTGGCCCGTTTGGGCGCATCCCCGGATTTGCTGGTCATGTCTTAGTTCCTTGTGCACAGGCCTGTCGCTCCCGAAAACGCCATCCGTGCGACCCGTCGTAGTTCGGGCCACACACTACATTCATCTTAGGCGTCGTCATCGACCGGCGGTGTCGCCTGTTCAGGTGACGCCTGCGCAGGGGACATCGCCAATGTCTACCAACGAGCAAGATGCGTGCGCTGCGGCGCTGGAAGGGCGATCGGCCACTCGGACGGGATTCTCGCCAGGGGCAGGGAGCGCTTGGAGGGCGAACCGCGCATGGTGTCCGACTCATTTCGAAGGTTGGAAGCTAGAGCCGGACCCGTGGTTTCGCTGCGCGTTCGCTTCATCCGGCTGAACGCCGGGACTTGGGCGATCGGTGCCGCTCCAGATATCGCCCGAAGGTGTACACGAGTAGCTGCCCGCGACTGCATACGCCGAACCTTCGGTAGACCCGAATGAGGTAGGCGTGAACAGTATGGACAGAGATTCTCAGGTCGTCAGCAATCCCCTCCTCGGTCTTGTCATCGAAGATGCCTTGGACGAGTTGCAGTGTGCGTGGGGACAACTTCAGGTCGCACTCCAACTCGTCCCACTCCTTGTTCGAGAAGATTGAAGAGCCCCTGGTTGCTATCTGCTTGTCCGAAGCCGGTTGCCGCAGTAACTTTTGCATCTTGCTCCTTCCGCCAGACTCTTCACGGCGTCTTGGGCCGGTTGCGACGAACCGTTACCGAGAGAGCCCTTGGGGCACGAGGATGGTGAGGAGTCCCATCACTCGATAGGCGCTCCTTCCTTCTAATCTAAGTCTAAGAAGGAGAGTCGTGGAAAGAAAGAACGGGTGATCGGAAAATTCACGAATTCCAGAAGAAACTCCATTTCTGCTCGCAGGTTCAGAGTTCGCGCTCTGCCCGGTCGGCCACGGCCGGATGACGCGTTCGAAGGCGGTCTGTTCGCCAGATACCCCTAGAGACGGTGGGCGGCCTAGTGATATGAGTGGGTGGGTTGCTCCGCTTTGACCACACGCATGAGATGTGTTGACGTTCGGCCCGGCACTCGGAGGATCGGTGAGGTGACGAGGGCGTCGTGACTCTATGTGGGAAGCCTCGACGGTACGCTGGTTCACGATCAGTGTACCCGAACAAGGAGGTTCCCTATGTGGTACGTAGGAATGGATGTTCATCTCAAGAGTTCGTCGGTTTGTGTTCTTGACGAGCATGGTCGCCGGGTGGTGCAGAAGATGATTCGTGGACCGTGGCCGAAGCTGGTTGGGTGGCTGAAGGGTTTCGAAGACCCGTTCGCTGTGTGCTACGAGGCATCCTGTGGATACGGCCCGCGGCACGACGCCTTGAGGCGGCTGGCTCATCAGATCCAGGTGGCGCACCCAGGCCACCTGCGGTTGATCTTCCGGTCAAAGAAGAAGAACGATCGGGTTGATGCCCAGAAGCTCGCCAAGCTGATCTACCTCGGCGAAGTCCCGACCGTCCACGTCCCGTCGCCGGAAGTTCGGGCGTGGCGAGGCACCGCCGAGCACCGTAGGGGCTTGGTGCGACGGCGAACTCGGGTCAAGAACCGCCTCCGCGCACTCCTGCGCAGTTGTGGTGTCGTGGCCCCGAGCCGTCTCTGGTCAATCAAGGGCCAACCGTGGCGGCAAGAGGTTGAGCTGCCATCGGCCTTAGACACGATGCGTCGCGACATGCGGTTAGACGAGTTGGCGACGACGGGAAAGCAGATTCGACATGTGCAGCGGCATCTGGACGAGGTCGCCAATCGTCACGCCGGTGTGCAACTCCTCAAGACGATTCCCGGAGTCGGATCGCGGACCGCGGAGACGGTCGTGGCCTACATTGATGACCCTCATCGATTCAAGACGAACAAGGCGATCGGGAGCTACTTCGGCCTGGTGCCAACCCAGGATGCAAGCGGATCGGTGAATCGGCTCGGTCACATCACGAGGAACGGCCCAGGAACGGTCCGATGCTTACTGACCGAGGCGGCGTGGCATGGGATTCGACGTTCACCCCGGATCCGTTCGTACTTCGATCGCATCCAGCGTGATGATCCGGATCGAAAGAAGATCGCGTTGGTGGCGACCGCCCATTACCTCGTCCGTGTGATGCACGCGATGCTGCGGACCGGCGAGATGTGGCGCGACCAGGAGACGTGCATGAATGCAGCTTGACGCAGCGAGATGTTCAGCCGCGGGATCATGTGGCCGGACCCCGGTTTGGAACATGGCACGACGATGCCGTCGTCTTGAATGGGGCCGTTCGAAAAAGAGGTCTGGCGGCCTGTTCGTCCGGTATGCCGAATGGATGTTTGGATGATTCAGTGGACTCTCGCTCGCTGAGCTTGACAACGGCTTCCTCATGGATGTTCCAAATCTCAGCCTACCTGCGAGGCATGTGTTTGCAAATAGCTGAGTTGCTCGTGGACAGGCGATGGTCATCCGGGTTGAGCGGATCAGGCACGATCGCGCGACGCGAACGACTCGGCGGAATCCTCAGCCATTACTACCGAGAAGCGGAATGAAGAATCGATCGAGTTCTGGAACAGGACGCGCAACCCTGTGCTACTCCTGCCCAAACCACCGCGTCAAGACTTCCGCAGCCTCCTTGGTGCGAGGAGAATAGGTGGGATGGTCTCCTTCACCCGATCGAGGGGACCAGCGCCAGACGAAGACGCCGTGCAGCCAGGGCTCGTTCCAGACACTCCTGAACATGCCTTCGTAGGCGTTGGCCTGTCCTGTCCGATTGGGCGACGAGGAGCCGTCCGGGGACCGAACTCTCCCCATGATCCAGGGTTGCATCCCGGCGAAGTCCTCATCCTCATAACCCCACTCGGTGAAGACGACCGGTCGTGCAAGACGGTCCTGTAACGCTTCGATGCGCTTTACATGTTCCTTCCAACCCTGCTCGATCTCTTCGACCGTGGGTGTCTTCGCATCACTCACGGGGAAGTAAGCATCGATCCCGATGTAGTCCAGCTGATCCCAGAATGCGATCTTGTCGTAGCTGTCCCAGTTGGCCGCATAGACGAGCTGGCCTGTGTAGACTCGGCGGACGTCACGAATGAGCGCTCGCCAGTAGTCGGGTCGCCTCAAGGCGATCCGCTTCATCTCCGTCCCGATGCAGAACAGCTCGACGGCATGTGCTTCGGCGAGGCGTGCGTACTCGAGGATGAAATCGCGGTAGTTCTTGGCGAACAGCGGCCACTCCTCCTCGTTCTTGACGTCGAACTGACCTCTCCAATTCCCCTTGCCGATACTCTTGTCCGTCTGGGTTGCGATATACTCGCGCCTGCTCTCGCCATAAGCGGCTCTCGACGCGGGATCCTGGACGTCCAACTCCGGGGATTCCCAGCCTGACAGATCCCATCCAACCGCTAGGTGAGGCTTCAACATCACTTTCAGATTCGCGCGACGAGCGAACCGGATTCCCTGCAAGATCGCATCGGTCTTCTCGCCATACCATTGATTCGCGAAGTCGTAGCGTAGCTCGAGACTCTGCCGGTAGACAGTCGCCTCGGGGACCAGAGCGACGAAGTTACCACCCAAGGCCGCCATCGAAGAGAACATGCTTTCCTCCAGTGGAGGATTGGCGGGCCCGGTAAAGACCAGTCCTCTGATCTTCGTATCCGGCGCGGCCGACGGCGGCGAGCAGTGGCCGGCAGCTAAGAGGCTCGCCACGCCGAGAGCGGCGAACAGGATGCAGCTTGATCGTCGCCGACGCACTTCGACTTCCTCCGTGACTCTAATCCGACATTTCCCATTTGACCTTCGTCCGGCTCCATCGCCGAGCTTCCCGAACACGAGTGTAACGCTCCTCCCCGGAAACCTAAGTTCCAGTCGGTGCTTCTGACCGGAATCGACGGTGACAGGCCGAGTCCCGAAAAAGACTCCCGTCCCCTTTTCTTCCCGGAAGATCAACCGCAGGTGGCCTGGGTGCGCCACCTGGATCTGATGAGCCAGCCGCCTCAAGGCGTCGTGCCGCGGGCCGTATCCACAGGATGCCTCGTCGCACACCGCGAACGGTTCTCCGAGACCCTTCAGCCACTCCACCAGCTTCGGCCACGGTCCACGAATCATCTTCTGCACCACCCGGTGCCCATGCTCGTCAAGAACACAAACCGACGAGCTCTTGAAATG
The DNA here is from genome assembly GCA_036475395.1 of Phycisphaerales bacterium. Classification (GTDB taxonomy): domain Bacteria; phylum Planctomycetota; class Phycisphaerae; order Phycisphaerales; family SM1A02; genus JADFNO01. The sequence continues at coordinate 9,513 of JAZFYE010000053.1, read as the reverse complement.
AACATCCATTCCGACGTACCACATAGGGAACCTCCTTGTTCCGGTACATTGGACCGCGGACCAGCGTACCACCGAGGCTTCCCACATAGAGTCAGGACCCGGCTCGGATTCAACGGTGCAAACGACTGCATTCATTGATCCGCCGACGCTGAAACCAACGGCGCCGAAGTGTTTGAGCGAAACAGACCGTATCACTATCGGTTGACACGGGTGAATCTTGCCGGTGCGTCAACTTTCGGGACAGAGGAGCGGCAGTCGATGGTCTCGGCTTGCGTCTCACCCTGGAATACGCAAATGCGGTCGAAGAAGGGGTGGTAGTATTCGTCGTTCGCGACTGGGATCAAAACGACGTCCCAGTCATTCGCCTCGTCGAAGTAAACGATGTGGCCGTTGGTGTTGACGGACAATTTAACAGGGCTGTCATCGCCCCAGGCGAAGGTCCCCGTGTAGTACGCAGCGTCCTTGGCCGCAATCGTCCGCTCGACCGGCGAGATATCCTCAGTCGGCCAGGGGTCGTTGATCGCGGCTTGATAGAGCAACCGACCCCATGATATTTGCCAGCTGTAGTTGTTGGCGAGACTGACGACCGTGATATCGTTTGTGTTGTCGCGGAACACCTTCGCGACGAAGCCTGGCGCCCGACCCGTGATTTCATACCGGCGCTCTCGGTCCCATCCGACGACGTCATTGAGCTCTTCGTTCTCAAAAAGCGAGAAGCTGAACGATGTCTGAAACACCCGGAAGACGTCTTCGGCCGTGGAATAGAGCGCCCCGCCCCCAAATCGAATCTCAGAGGGGTAGAAACGCGCAAGCCCGCGTTTACCGGGCGTGCGGCCAGGCAAATAACCCCGCGCGAGTCTCTCGGTCACCCCGTATGTCTTCACGATACCGGTGTCCTTCAGGCCGATTCGCGCGAAGACGAATCGCTGTAGATACTCCTCGAACGAAATCCCCGACGCTCGCTCGACGATTGCCGCCAGCAAGTCATATCCACCGTTGGAGTACCTACTCTCTGTACCAGGGTCGAAATCGAGCGGTTTGGTAGCCAGCAAGGCGATCATCTCGTCGAGCGTCAATCGTGTGATGTGTTCCAACTCAGTGAGGTTGTTGGTGTGCTTCACGCCAGATTCGTGGTGGAGAAGATGCCGAACACTGATCTCGTCTCCCCGTGGAAATTCGGGAAGGAAATCCGACACCGGAGCATCCAGTGTCATGACCCCCCGCTCCACCAATGAGCAAATGGCAATATCCGTAAACTGCTTGGATACGGAAGCGATACGGAATCTGGTATCGACGGTGTTTGGAATATCAAACTCGTAAACAGCGCTGCCGTACGCCTTCTTGAAAACGATGTGTTGGCCCTGAGCAACGAGAATGACGCCGTTGAAGTTGCCTGCGTCGACACGCGGATGGACCAGTTCATCGATGCGATGCTCGAGCCCCTCAGGGACGACGGCGATCGGTTCGTCAGATGGCATCTGTGCGTGTGTGGCAGGTCGTGCCGTTCCGCCGGCCAGCGCCTGGACCACCGTGAAAGCGAGAATGAAACGTTTCATGGAACTCTCCTTTGTTTCCCTTCCGTAGACGAACGCCACTCTGTTTTGATTGCAAACTCGGGTGGAAAACCGATCAGCGATAAGCTCTGGGTGGCGAGAACCTCATCCGGGCGTGTTTTGAGTGTCGGTGGGCACGCGCGACGCAATCTTTGCTGGCGATCAGTCAACTGACAACGCAATCTTGCATGGAGTTTTCACTAGAGACAAGCAGTCCGGTAAGAGGCACTAGGTGAAGGCGGTAAGCGGCTGCTGATTCGTCGGTCTGCGGCCGACAACGGATCGGCGTCATATTGAACTTCTACTTGCGAACGGCAGCAGGAATGTTTGGCCGAGCATTGGAACCCGGCCGGATCAGGCGATATACCAGGGCTCCGATCAGAACAATGCTCGCTGAAACGATCAGGGCAATTGGCTTCTGGGCCAGGGCATAGGACACAGCGCTGTAGATCATGAAGATACAACAGGCGCTGTAGACGATAGTCGTTGCGGGATGTCCTGTGATCATGTAGGGCCTCGGTGTGCGGCGATCCTTACGCCTCAGCACGAAAACGGATAGAGCGGTGGCCAGAAAGAAAACCCAGACGACCGGAGCGGTGTAGAGAATCGTATCGATGAAGGAACCGGCGAGTAGAACGATGGCCAGGCTCAGGCAGCCCTGGACTACGAGCGACGATGTCGGCGTGCCGCGGTGTCTATTCCATCTGCCAAGAACGCGAAGGGGAGCGTGCTCAGCTCCCAACGCCGAGGAGATTCGTGCACCGGTGAACACAACACCGTTGATTGCACCAAGGGCCGAGACGCAGACTAGAACAGCGATCGCTTTCTCAGCGACCGTCGGCAGCACCGTCGCGACCGCATCGACGGCGACCGCTTCGGAAACCGCCATATTCGATAAGCCCAATGCATACAAGAACGCCCCGTTCATGATCACATAGAGCGCCGTGACCACGGCGATGCTGGAGACGAGGGCGCGGACAATGTTTCGATGCGGGCGCTTGACCTCCGCCGCCACGTACCCCAGCTCACTCCAACCACCGAAGGTGAACAGAACCAGGATTAGTGCCAGTTCAAGCCCGTCCATCGTAACCGGCGTCTGCGCTGCGGCCGTCGCAGGCGGACCCGGAGCCAGCAGACTCACCACGATCATGACCAGCATCCCGACAATCTTGGTCACCGTCAAAACGTTCTGTGTCCATTTACCTGTCCTTACACTAACGATGTTGATCACTGTGAAAGCGATCACGGCGGCGGCGGCGTAGGTGATGCTCCCGACCGGCGCATAGAGCGTTTGGGCGTAGCGCGAGAATATAAAGGCCAGGAGCGCGATATCACCGGGACGGACAATGACCATCTGCGCCCAGGCAAACAGAAAGCCGGCCCATGGACCGTATGCCCGGTTGAGGTAGACGTAGTCTCCACCCGCGCGGGGATATGTGGTGGCCAGTTCCGCGTAGCACAAAGCGCCGCTCAGAGCAAGCAAGCCACCCACCAGCCAGATCGCCAGCACCCCGAGCCAGCTCGACATGCTCGCGGCGATTGTCGGCGCTGTCTCGTAGATTCCGGCCCCGATAATGATGCCGACAACAAGGCAAGTCGAATCGAAGAGGGAAAGCTCTTTTCTGAGCGATTCAAACATGGACACCTCGAAGCACAGGGTGAGGCTGATTCGGAATGAGCGCACGAACAGCGCGATCGGAGCGTGAAGCCACGGTCCGTTGAGAGCACCACGTACGGTGTCAAATCCTGCTCGGCGTAGCAATCACGATGGCGAGCCTGCCAGGCCCATGATCAAATCCGCTTCCCGCCAGAGAATGACGCGCACTCCGTTGACATCCAAGTCAGCCTCGTGGATCGACTCGAATGATTTCTCTTCCCGGAACTCATAGAGGGTAAGAACACGCCCCGCATCGTCTCTCAACTGGATAAGAGCTGCGTTCGAACCGCCGATCGAGCAGTATCGAGCACCGACAAGCTCGTACTGAGCATCCGTGAATCGCTGCGGTCGAACCGGCGTGAAGCCAAGCTTCGACATTGCGGCGCAGAGATCGGAGAATTCCGTCACAAGGAACTCAGGCGGCAACTGCTTGTTGTGGTTCAGGGCGATCTCCGACGCCACTCGACTCGCGATGGTCGGCACACGGTCACGCAACGCTCCTGTGACGTACACGATTAAGACGGCGCCGGTTAGCAGTAGCGCAGCGGCCGCGCTGAATCTGAGCCAACGACGCCGTGCCCGCGCTGTGCCAATCATCTGCGGGCTTTCCGCCTCGATTCTTGCCTTCAGATCATCGATCGCGTTGGCGTCCGTCGTCTGGGCCTCATAGTGAGCCTTGATGCGCTCGTCCAGGATGTCGTATTCGCGATTCATAGGATTTGCATCGATGAGTTGCTCGAAAGAATAACCCGTAGTTTGTGTTTCGCTCTGTGAACGGCGCTGAGCACGGTCCCGCGCGGTCGATCGGTCAGCTCCGCGATCTCGCTCATGGAATACTCTTCAACCGCGGCAAGAAAGAGCAACTCACGTTCCTCCGGTCGTAGGCTCCCCAGCGCCGCCTCCAACTCTTCATCGATGATCTCGCCTGATCCTGATGCCGTACAGGCCGCCTCCAGATCGTCCAATGACCGGAATTTGAGTACCGCCTCCCTGCGGTAGATATCGATATGACGATGGCGAATCACCGTAATCATGTAACTGATTCGCCACGGTCCACCACGACGAGCGACGGCCAGACAGGCGTCTTGCATCAGCTCTTCGGCCTGGTGCCGGTCGTGCGTCAGAGACAATGCATAACGGAACGCGCGCTGCAAGAGCTCGTCGAGTTGCATCTGGTGGTCGGACATTGCAGGAAACCTGGCGGATTCGAGTCCAAGTGGACTGTGGGCCAATCAATCGTTCGTTAAGTCATAGTCTCGCTTCGCGCCGTCCACTTTATGCAACAGCGCTTGCGTGACGCGGAATTCTCCACCATCGTCGATCACAAAGATGTCAACATCCAATGTGCGCTTGTCCTGATCCCTGAAGTCAGCGCAGCTTACGTAGAAGTCCCCCGTTCGTTTCACGCCCGCATGCAAGTAGTCATACTTCAGATGGAGCATCCTGCTCTCGACCGGATCGTAGTAGTGATACACGCCGTCGGTCATACGGTTCTTGATGTAGTCCACCATGGCGGCCTGAATCTGTGTGTTTGCGTCCCCGGACCGACCGTGCACGCGAGCCTTTGCACCACTGGTCGCACAACCCGATAACAGCAACAGACCAACTAACGCAAAGACCGGTGTCACCGCGACTCGCCTCAGCAAAGTTGTCATATCAAGTCTCCTTCCACTGGCTGGATCACTCATCGAGTCGGGGTCGGGGCCGTCGGCTACCTTGGTAAACGAGTGGGCACCCCACTTTGATTGCAGAAATCCAGGCGATTGGGGGGCGGAAAGCCAGGCATGGAATATGAACTCAGCACAACTATTCGGTTTCGTGGCGGTACCCCGCGGGGAGAAGGCTCCGTCCTCTCACTCCGAGGCGGTACCGGAATACCGGAACACGATCCCGCTCCGCAGTCGCTCGTCGAGGTCGTCGGGAGCCAGGGCTGCGAGCTCTTCGTCGTCCAGCGGGACGAACCCATACTTGCGCAACTCGTCCAGCATTGACCTCGCTCGACCATGGGGGCCGAAGATGACCAGCCGCCCTTGCGACTTGAGGGCGCGCGCGACACTCGCGTAGAACTGTGGACGACCCGCCCGGTCAACATGGCTGGCGACGTCGTGTAGCATCGCCGTGTCGAGGCTGTTCTCCGGCAGCGACACATCGTCAGGCGCTGAGAACACCGGCACGACATTCGGGATCGAGCGACGGCGCAAACGGCGGACGTGGCTTTCCTGGATCTCGAGGGCATAGACCAGCCCGTTAGCGCCAAGCGCCTCCCCGATCGCCTCGGACAGCCATCCGGAGCCGAAGCCAATATCTGCGATTACCTGGCCCGGCTGGACGTCCAGTACCTTGATCACCTGCGCGGCACGGGAGCCGGTGCCGGAATCATCAGATCGGAGGCCAAGCTTGACGACTTTGTCAACGAGCTCGCCGCCTCTGAGCAGGGTCAGATCGAGATGGTCGCCCGGACGATGTTTAAGGATTGCGTCCGTCAAGCGATCCGGCGTGTCCGTTGGCTCGCCGTCCATCCGAACGATCACATCGCCCGCTTGCAAGTCGGCTTCGGCCGCAGCGCTGCCGGGAACGGTGCCGGATATCGCCACGCCGCCTTCTCTTGCGCCGCCAATCTGGATGCCGAGGAAAGGTCTGCCTCGGATACGATCATCATCATCACCCGCCGTCGAGGCGATCAGCTTGCCCGTCCGGCGCAGTGCTATGCAGTCGAGCAGGACATCTCCGGCCTCGAGACAGGATAACTCCAGGATGTGGCGGCCCGGACCCAGCGAGATCGGGTCGAACCGGACGGCAAGGATCTCGGACCCCGAAACACGTTGGAGCGCGAAGCTCGTTTCGCCTTCTCGGCTGAACCGGTCGTCCCAGAGCTTCGCCGACAGTACCGCTCCGTTCGGTCCATGCACGGCGAAAAGGGATACGGTGTACACCCCTGGGTTCGTTACGAACAGTGTCAGTCGCAAAGTGTCGCCAGTCGACGCCGACCAGTGCAACAGCTCGCCATTGGGTGTGAGGTTCGACGGGACGCGCGCCGGTTTCCCCGCGCTCGCAAGTGGCTGAAGGTCCGCGACGCGCCGGCATAACGACTCTTCGTTTACGGTCGAGCTCTCCTGCGGAATTGGTCCTGGCGACCCAGTCTGGTTGAAGCCTTCGGGCGGCAGCGCTGGGTCGGCCCCCACGGCAATGCCAAGAAGGAGGGTACCTGACACCGCGGCCTTGAGCATGATGTCCATCATAAGTGTGCTCCCTTTGGCCCGCAATCCTTCATGTTTGGTTCTCCAGTTCGAGGGAAGGTCTGATCCGGAGTCATCCATCCGATGCAGCGATCTGTGCGGGCGTTGCTTCATCATCTGTCTCCCGTCCGTAGACGAACGCTACCCTGTTTTGATTGCAAGCTCGGGTAGAAAACCGCTCATCGATCGGCGGGGGGTGGCGAGAACCTCATCCGGGCGTGTGTTGAGTGTTGGGTGAACGCGCCCGACGCGGACGACGGCCAAGCGGTAGCCGTAGGAATCACGACTGTGAACCTCGTGCGGTCAGAAACACGACATGATCGTCGGAATTGTCATGTTCCCTGGGCTCCAGGTTGGGCGGATCGGTACTGCGCGGTTGTATGAGAATCCGTTGCCACGAGCTACCCTGAGAGGTCGTGTACACTTCCCAACGGCTCGGGAAGGCCGCTAAGGGCGATTCTGGCTTAAGCCGTTTCGCCGCTGGGCCGAGGGGAATATACTACGGGCATCTATGGCTTCAACAGATTGTCGGGCAAGCTAATGATGGGACCGCACGGGACAATCCAATTGCTCTTAGCCGGGTACATGGCACTCTTGATGCCGTTGTGCTGCTGCTACGCGTCCGTTGCAACCGAGTGCTGCGCGCCGACAGGTAAATCAGACGTCCAATCGCAGCCACGTAACGAGCACGACCACAGGGAGCATGCTCACGAACATGATGGCGGGCATCAGCATCAAGCCCCTACCGATGATCACCACAAGTGTGACCCGTCCTGCCCCGGGCACGACGACGGTTCCTGTGACTGCGGGTGCGACAACCCAGGACACCGCTGTTTCACCGTACAGAAGCCTGCGTCAATCGACGCATCACTCGGCTTCTCGCCCGTTGTACTACCCTGGCTGACCCCACCGCTCAATGAGCAGGTGCGTCCAAATAGGCCTGCGACGAATCCGCCACGCCCGCCCACGTCTCTCGTGCGCATGCACTGCGCGCTGATCGTCTAGACCAACTGCATAGATTTCCGTACGGCTCCGCCGTGATCGTGGTTGTTCGCGCGCATGGAAGCTCGCTGACGATGCACATCGATCCATCCAGCGCAATGCAATGTAACCAAACCGGTCGCTCGCATTCACCTTGACGTTTCGGAGGTTCAAATGATTCGTTCACAAGTTCTGTTGTCCATCTCTCTGGCGGTCGTGGTGCTCATCGCCCTCACGCTGCCCGTATTTGCCCACGAGGGTCACGGCAAAGGCGAAGTTGCGCCGTACGACCTTGACACGCCACGCAAGGTCTCACCCGAAACCGCTGCGCATATCGGGCTCCAGACCGCCGAAGTCGACTTCGGTACCGTCGAAGAGGTTCTCAGGCTGGTGGGCGTGGTCAAACCACTTCCCAATTCGGTTGCGGCCATCACACCGAGGATTGCCGGGACTGTCCTGAAGATCACGGTGCAGGTCGGCGACACAGTGCAGCGGGGCGATTTGATTGCGGAAATAGACTCGCCTGAGTTGGCTCAATACATCTACGAAGCACGCAAGTTGGATACGGAGTACTTCGAGCTTCTGGGTGAGGTCGCCGGAGCTGTGTCTAAGGTCGAAGCGCTTTCGGTTCAGGTCGAAGCCTCGGCGCAGCACGCCTCGATCGTGAACGCCGAATATGAACGGTTGCAGACCAACGACGGAGCGATCGCGGTCAATGTTCTCAGCGAGAAGCAGGTCGCGGCTGTCCAAGCGGACAGCGAAGCCAAACTGCGCCAGATAGAACTGTCGTTGGCTGAGCAGCAATTGGAATCGATGAACAAGCAGGCCGAATCAATGCAGGATTCCAGGGATGCTCTGGGGGAGGTCATTGCTCTGATTCGCGATGGCGCCCCTGAAACGCGCGTTGCTGCGACTGGCGAGATGAACTTGATGTTGGCTGGCGACAACGGTGCCAGCCGTGGGCGCTCGGGGCTCGTACGGTTATACGCTCTGATCAGCGGTGTGGTCATTGCCCGGACCGTGAATGCCGGTGAGGGAATCGAGGCCGGCCAATCGCTCATAGAGGTGGCTGACTATTCTCGCGTTCAGATCGAAGGCGAGCTGCCCGAATCGCTCGTGGAAAGGCTCGCGCCAGCGACGAACAACGAGGTCAGGGTTCGTCGCGTCTCCGATACAAATGGCGACGCGATCGCCACGGGTCGCGTGCGCTTCATCAGCCCCGTGATTGATCCGGTCAAGCGGACCACGCACTTGTTTGTCGAAGGGGATAACGCTCAAGGGCTGCTTCGAGACGGGATGTATGTGGATCTGTCAATTGTGCTTCGTGAGGAAACCTCTGCGGTCGTCGTGCCGGTGTCGGCCGTGGTGATTGACGGCCCAATGCACTTCGTGTTCGTCAAGGACGGCGAGTTCTACAAAAAGCAGGATATCAACCCCGGGTACCGAGATGACCGCGTCGTTGAAGTACTAGAAGGAGTACTACCTGGTGATATCATCGTCACGCGCGGCGCCTACAGCCTTACGCAACTGCGACCCACGGTCGAGACCCTAGCCGAAGCCGCCGGTGAGAACGACTCCGCTGGCCGCGCGACCGATGACGCCGGCTGATCGCAACGCTCACGAAAGGTCCATCCGTGCTCAAGGCGATCGTCCGAATCTCGCTCACCAACCGCGTGCTCGTCGTGCTCGCTACGCTGGCGATCTGTGTGTACGGGGTGGTGGCTGCTCTTCGTCTCCCGATCGATGTCCTGCCTGACCTCAACCGACCGACGGTGACCATCCTGATCGAGGCGCCCGGGCTCGCGCCGGAAGAGGTCGAGGTCCAGGTAACGTACCCCATCGAGACGGTGATGAACGGCGCTGCGGGCGTCGAGCGAGTCCGGAGCGTCTCGGGGATCGGATTGTCCGTCGTCTTCGTCGAGTTCGACTGGGACACGGATATCCGTTTCAACCGCCAAGTCGTCCAGGAGCGGATCAATCAGGCCGCGGAGCGCCTGCCCGAAGGGATCACTCCGTTCATGGCGCCCATCAGCTCGATCATGGGGGAGATCATGCTCGTGGGGGTGACGGGCGAGGGCGTGTCGCC
>JAZFYE010000052.1:0-4422 GCA_036475395.1 Phycisphaerales bacterium | reverse complement strand
ACCCGGACTTGACTTCGACCGTGGCTGTCCCCAACGCTGACATTCCTGCCAAACGCCGCCGCAGGTTCTCGGTGAGTTCTTGCTGCGAAGCAGCGCGGACCGCCCGCACCGTAGCCATAATCCCGCCCCCGGAATTGAGAATCTCAAGATACGAACGACCGGCGAGTTTCATTTCAAACTCATCGAGCCGCTGCCCCGCCCAGCAGGCGTGCGTGTGACAATCCACAAACGCGGGCATCAACACGCAACCGCCAGCATCGAGTATCTCGACATCACGCAGTTCCGAGCGAGCCCCGCCGTCCCCGGCCGGGGCCGCCGCCAAAGCGCATTCGCCTTCACCTACCCCCACAATCCGCCCATCCTCGATCCGCACAAACCCCCGCTCAATCACGCCAAGGTCGCGCAGCGCCGCCTCGCGCCGCGGCTGCCCCGGCCCGGCAAGCGTCAGTATCCGCGCGTTGGTGATAGTGATCGTGCTAATCGAATCACTGTAACTGACCGAGATCAACCCTGCGCGAAGCCGCGAGCGGCTAGAGTTTTGCCCCGCAGAATTTGCAATGCTTGGCGTCGGGGTCGTGGCCCTCAGCTGAACAGCTTGGACACGCTTGGGTGCTGACGCGCTTACGGCTGGCAAATCCCAGCTCCACCGTCACAATCCCGGTCGGCACCGCGATGATCGCGTACCCCAGAATCATTACCATCGAGGCAAGAACCTTACCCCCGATCGTCTGCGGCGTGACGTCGCCATACCCCACGGTCGTCATCGTTACGATGGCCCAGTAGATGCTTTGGGGGATATTCGTGAACCCATGCTCCTCGCCTTCGATCAGATACATCAACGCGCCGACGATCAGCACGAGCATCAGCACCGTGCCGAGGAAAATGATGATCTTGCGGACGCTGGCGATCAACGCTGTCCGCAAGAGCGCCGCTTCCCCTACAAAGTTCCCCAACTTGAACACGCGAAACACGCGCAGCAGCCGCAACGCGCGGATCACCAACAGCGATTGCGATCCGACAAAGATAAGACTCAGGTACGTCGGCACGATCGCCAGCAGATCAACGATCCCAAAGAAGCTCACCGCGTATCGCCACGGTCTGCCGACGCAGCTCAGGCGCAGCGCATATTCGATCGTAAACAGAATCGTAAACACCCACTCCGCGGCGCGAAGCGCTGGTCCGTATTGGTGTTCAATACTCGCGACACTTTCCAGACAGACCGCAAAGACACTGAGAATGATCGCGACCATGAGCGCAACGTCGAACGTCTTCCCCGCCGACGTGTCGGCTTCGAAGATGATCTCGTGCAGGCGGCCTCGCCAGGATGTGGCGGCCGGTGGCGTATCGCTCATGCCTGAATACTCTACACGACCACAGCCGCTTGCGGCTTCGCGCTGTCAACCGCGTGAAAAACCGCTGTTTCGATCCACGTCCACTACGTCGAAAAAGAGGGACGCTCCGCGTCGCCCGCTAAACACGAAAGCCGCTCGCGGCTTCGCGGTGAATCCGCATACTCACCAATCCCGCATAGGAATGTTGACATCATTCTCATCGGCGCATTTGCGCGCGACGTCATACCCCGCATCGGCGTGGCGGAAAATGCCCATCAGCGGATCGTTGGTCAGCACGCGCTTGATGCGGGCTGCGGCTTCAATAGTCCCATCGCAGACGACCACTTGCCCGGCATGTTGGGCGAAGCCGATCCCCACGCCGCCGCCGTGATGGAAGCTCACCCAACTCGCGCCGCTGACGGCATTGACCGCAAAGTTCAGCAGCGGCCAATCGCTGACGGCATCCGTGCCATCGAGCATGCCTTCGGTTTCGCGATTTGGTGAAGCGACGGAACCGCAGTCCAGATGATCGCGCCCAATGACGATGGGGGCGTTGACGGTTCCGCCGGTGACGAGTTCGTTGAACTTGAGCCCGGCTTTGTCGCGCTGACCCAGGCCCAGCCAACAGATGCGCGCGGGCAAACCCTGGAATGCCACACGCTGTTGCGCCATCGTGATCCAGCGGTGCAGCGATTCATCATGGGGGAAGAGTTCGAGAATCGCCTCATCCGTGGCCGCAATATCCGCCGGATCGCCCGAGAGCGCCACCCAACGAAACGGCCCGCGTCCCACGCAGAACTGCGGCCGAATGTAAGCGGGCACAAATCCGGGGAATGAGAAGGCGTCCTTCAGTCCATTGTCAAAGGCGCGTTGACGGATGTTGTTTCCATAATCGAAGGTCTGTGCGCCTCGCTCCCGGAGTTCGACCATGAGCTGGACGTGGTGCGTCATCGAGTCGGTGGACCGGCGAACATACTCTTCGGGCTCGCGAAGCCGCAAAGCGTCGGCTTGCTCGCGCATCAGCCCCTGCGGGTAGTAGCCATTGAGCGGGTCATGGGCGGAGGTCTGATCGGTCAGCACATCGGGGATTACACTTTTCTCGTTTAATGCTTCGAGCAAATCAACGGCATTTCCCACCCACCCAATCGAGACCGCTTCACCCGACGCCTTGGCTTTCACGGCCCGTTCAATTGCCTCGCCCAGATCATGATGAATTTCATCCAGATAACGGTCTTTGACGCGCTTCTCCAAGCGCTCGATGCACATCTCAGCCAGCAGACACACGCCTTCATTCATGGTCACGGCTAATGGCTGGGCCCCGCCCATGCCGCCGCAGCCGGCCGTGACCGCCAAGCGCCCGTTCAATGTTCCACCGAAGTGTTGTCGCGCACATTCGGCGAACGTTTCATATGTGCCTTGGAGAATCCCTTGGGTGCCGATGTAGATCCACGACCCGGCCGTCATCTGACCGAACATGATCAAGCCCTTGGCGGCAAGCTCATCAAAATGCTCCTGCGTGGCCCAGTGGGGGACGAGATTGCTATTGGCGATGATCACCCGCGGCGAGTCGAGCGTGGTGCGACAGACCCCGACAGGCTTGCCTGATTGAACCAGGAGTGTTTCGTCCGGCTCAAGTTTTATTAGCGCATCAACGATCGCATCAAACGCTTCCCACGAGCGCACGGCCTGACCCCGCCCGCCATAGACAACCAGTTCATCAGGATTCTCGGCAACCTCGGGATCGAGATTGTTCATCAACATGCGCATGGCCGCCTCGGCCTGCCAGGTCTTGCAGGTCTTGGTCGGACCGCGCGGGGCTCTGACGGTTCGAGCGCCGGTTGGCTGGGCGGTGGTGGTGGTCATCGGATCGACTCCAAAGTCAGCGGTTCGCCGCTGGACTGACATCATACGTCAACGCGGCCGGCCACTCCCGGCTATGATGCCGAATCGATCCACAAACCACATGGCAAGAAAGGAAACGGCATGACGACGCAAGCTCCTCCCGCTACGAGCACCTTCTGTTGGAATGAGTTGATGACGGGCGATGTCGAGGTCGCCAAGAAGTTCTACACGGCGCTGTTCGGCTGGGAAACCAAGGAGATGGACATGGGCCCGGCCGGCACGTACACCATCTTCACCTCGGCCGGCAAAGACTGCGCCGGCATGATGAAGACGCCCGATGAGCATGTCCCGCCAACCTGGCTTTCGTACGTTACCGTAGAAAACGTTGATGCCAGCACATCGAAAGCCGAAGGCCTCGGCGCGAAGATTTGCGTGCAGCCGACCGACATCCGCGACATGGGGCGGTTCTCGGTGCTCACCGACCCGACCGGCGCGGCGATCGCGCTGTACAAGAGCAAGTAATCTCGCGGCCGTTCTCGCCGTCCGTACGCGAGCTTGGCCCAAAGCCCACGGCGTGCACGCCGTGGGCTTTCTCGCACGACGGCAGCGCTGTGCAAACGGGCAGGTTTCACCCGCCCAGCGACGCCGGATGGTCCTCGGCACACACCGGAATCCGGCCGATGGGTATTCAGGCGAGCCGGGCGCAACACGACGCCCGCTTCGGCTAGAATACGCCGCGGGCGGTCTTGTCCTCCAACCGCGTTGGAGCGCAAATCAAGATGAAGTACGCGCAAGACATTCTCGATCTCGTCGGCCAGACGCCGTTGGTCAGACTCAACCGGATGGTGGACGAGTCCACCATGGCCCGCGTACTCGTGAAGATGGAACAGCTCAATCCGGCCGGTTCCGTGAAGGATCGCATGGCCGTCCACATGCTCCGCCGCGCCGAGGAACATGACTTGATCGGCCCCGGCTCGACGATCGTCGAAAGCACTTCCGGCAACACGGGGCTCGGCCTGGCGATGGCGTGCGCGGTCAAGGGCTATCGATGCGTCTTCACCATGCCCGACAAGATGAGCAAAGAAAAGATCGAGATGCTCAAGTCCTACGGCGCGGAGGTCATCGTCACCCGCACCGATCTGGATCACGATCATCCGGAAAGTTACGTGATGGTCGCCAAGCGCATCGCCAAAGAAACCTCCGGCGGATTCTATATTGACCAGTACTACAATATGGCGAACCCCGAGGC
>JAZFYE010000051.1:0-3469 GCA_036475395.1 Phycisphaerales bacterium | reverse complement strand
CATAAAGAACAACATCTGGCCGACGATGTCGGCGCTGTCCTCCATTGCGGGATTGAAGAACTTCGCGAAACCCAGCCCCATCTGGTGACCCATCATGAGCCCGCCGATCTGCACCGCGAGCAGTGGAAGGCTCGCCAGGAATCCGATCACCAACCCCACCAACAGTTCCATGGCAATCGCTGGACCAAGTGACCACACATTCAGTTCCCATCCCCCGACCCCGAGCTCCTGGGTCGTTAACACCGGATACACGGCCAGGCCAAGGATCACCGCGAGCATCACTTTGATACGGGCCGGAATGATCGACGCACCGATCACCGGTCCATAGATGGCTAATCCTCCGATACGGAAGATGACCAGCAGAGCGGTGGGCACGTGATCCAACAGCGCGACGAACTGATTCATCAGACCCCATCAGGCAGGAGGCAAAGGGCGAGGTGAGGCAAGTGATGCACCGGCGTCACATACCGGTGAACATCTCGTAGGCGAAGTCACCCAGGCGAACGGAGATCCACCCCAGCAGTACCATGGCCACGAGGATCATGACGATGATCTTGGGAACGAACGTCAGCGTCTGCTCCTGGATCTGGGTTACTGACTGGAACAGGCTGACCAGCAGGCCCACGATCAGACCGGCGCCAAGGATCGGGACGGCGATAATGAGCGCCTGCAATAGCGCAGTCCGCACGACGTCAATAGGATCAGTCATCATGATGCGTACCTCATCTCAACCCGCGTTGGGCCCGCGGACCGGGTAGGACGCACGGGCAATCTCAAGAGATTCGACTTGGCCCCAAACGTGACTACGGTCCTCCGGTCATGATGCTTGACGTCATCGCCAATGTCGCCTCCGGCTGAACAACGCTGTTCATCACGGTTCCGATCACAAGCTGCCAGCCATCCACCAGGACGAACAGCAGCACCTTGAAAGGCAACGAGATGAGCACGGGCGGCAGCATCAGCATGCCCATAGAGATCAACATGCTTGCGATCACCATGTCGATCACGAGAAACGGCAGGTAGATCCGGAAGCCCATCAGGAATGCGACCTTTAGCTCGCTGAGAATGAAAGCGGGAACAAGCGTGAGCATGTCCACATCCGCGCGGGTGAGTTGCTGGGGATCGGAAGTGTCGACGCCCCGGTATTCGAGGATCATGTAGACGCCGGACCAGTTGCCGGTGGATTCAAGCTGGCTGAACATGAAATCACGAAGCGGTTGTTTCGTGCGCTGCCAGGTGACGGCGTAGTCCTTCACTTCCCCGGTGGCATACGGTTGAATCCCCTCGTCGTACATTCTCTGGAATGTCGGGGCCATCACGACAAAGGTGATGAACATCGCTAGTCCGGTGAGAATCTGACTCGGCGGCAACCCCTGCGTCCCCATGGCTTGGCGCATCAACGCCATGACCACGAGGACGCGCGTGAAGCAGGTGCAGAGGATAAGAATGGCTGGGGCGAGACTAAGGACCGTCAGCAGCAGCAGAATGTTCAGCGAGCTGCTCAATCCGCCCTCGAAACCGGGGATCGTCTCCGCAGCATCCTCCAGGATCGCGATTGGGTTGAGGTTCGGCACGGACGCCTGGGCCACGGCGCCGCTCGTCACGAGCAGCGGGGTTGCCAGGGCCGCCAGCAACCAGATCGTGCCGTGCGTCGGCTGACGCAACACCGTGACGACTGGACTGAACCATCGGGCGCGGGGCATTATGAAGCGACCCTCCGCCGGGCGGAAGACGCAGCGCGGTGACGAGGGGCGCGACGGGTCAGGTCGATCACCTCGCCGTCCCCAAAGCGGGTCGTACCGCGGTGGCCGGTTCTGAACTGCTCCCATTCCTCGCGGGGGCCGTGCGCCATCAGCCGCCCGAGGATGGTCTGGAAGCCAGCGGACCGCTTTTCGGACGAACCGGCGTCGACGCGGGCCAGAAGTTGAGCCACTTCATCAGGATCCGACACGTCGCTCAGGGTGGTCATCCCGTTCTTGGTTTGATGCACCAGGACGATCCGGCGCCCGAGCTGCAACAACACGAGGTGCTGGCCGCGTCCGATCGGGAACCGCGCCAGAACTTGCAACACGCCGGACGGCCGACCGCCGGTCAGCGGACCGCCGAATCGCTTCAGCACCGAGCGCGTGGCCAAGACCAGCACCATCACCAGGGCTAATGCGCCGGCCACACGGATCACCCCATTCGTTCGTGGATCGAGAACGGCCAGCACGCTGTTCTTCTCCGCGCTGGGATCGTCGTGTGGGCGCGCGCTGAAGATGGTGTTAGGCCGACCGAGCGGTGTTGACTCGCGGGGGGGAACCTGAACGCTGATCCGCGCAGTTTCTGCGCTGTGAGAGCCCGGCGAAGCGGGCGCGCTCGGAGAGGCGCTCGGCTCCCCGACGGCCTGCGGCGCGGACGGTGCTGCGGGATCGTTGGCCGCCTCAGTGCTGCTTTGCGCGCCCGCGACATGCGACGCCACACAAACCAAGGTCACCAAGGTTGTCGCCGCCATCCATGGCAGCGCGTTACGAAGCGTCATGTCGCCAATCCTTGGCTTGACCGCCGGATCCTCCGACGGGTCCCGCATCCTGCGGGCCAGATCAGTTCAGCCGGGGCCCTTTTTTGTCTCCCGGCTTCGCGGGTTGGATGATCTCGCTGATTCGCACACAGAAATTTTCGTTGAGCACCAGCACCTCGCCGCGCGCCACATAGCGATCGTTGACGAAGATGTCCACTGGATCGCCGGCCGCTTTGTCCAGCTCGATCA
Organism: Phycisphaerales bacterium; assembly: GCA_036475395.1. Taxonomy (GTDB): domain Bacteria; phylum Planctomycetota; class Phycisphaerae; order Phycisphaerales; family SM1A02; genus JADFNO01. The sequence goes on along the minus strand of JAZFYE010000051.1, from coordinate 720 downwards.
CCGAGTTCTCATTCAGTCGAAGCACATCCTCAACATACATTCGAGTGCGGCCAAGCTCGATCTTGACGTTCAGTTCAACATCATGCAAGAGCCCCAGAGTTGCCGCGGCTTGCTCAGGATCCTGCCCCGGTGGGGCGAAATCAGGAAGCTGCACCGCTTCGGCGACGTGCGGCTCGGCGGCGGTCTCGGCGGCGATGGACTGCGCTGCCGACTCAGCCTTGTCAATCGCTTCGGTGGCCGCTTGCTCCGCCAAACCCTCTTGCGCAGCGACCTTGGACTCGGGCCGCTCGGCCACCTCGGATTCGGGCTCTGCGGGAGATGGTTGCTCGACGTTCGGCGCTTCGTCAGCCATCAATTAATCACTTCCACAACAACGGCGTACCACGACCACGCCACGAACTCGGTCGGTGCCATGCCTAGCCATCGGCCGATTCGGGCGTGTTCCTGTACAGTGATCGGTAGCGCAATTTCAGCTGTCGATGCGGAACCCGGGCTGCATCACGATGACACTCTTGGCCAGAATCGTCTCGCCGGTTTGGGGATCCGTGCCGAAGCGGGCATCCAACAACGCGTTAACTTTGCGCGTCAGGTTTTCGAGCTTCGGCTCTTGGAAGTGACGAGGATCGCTCGTGCGCCAGATGGCGGTGATTTCAGCTTTGATCTCGTTGTGAAATCGATCGAGCTGATCGGCCACCTGTTCCGAGTAACGATTCTTGACCT
>JAZFYE010000050.1:0-15345 GCA_036475395.1 Phycisphaerales bacterium | reverse complement strand
TCTCCGGAATCATAAAGGACGTCGAATCGAAGATTACGCGCGGACTCCCGTTCCTCAGCGACATCCCGCTAATCGGCGAACTGTTCAAGTCGCGGGAGAACACGACGAGCCGCACCGAGTTGATCGCCTTCATCACCCCCGTGATCGTGGTTGACCCCACTGAGAACGATACGAACTTCAATCGCGGAGAGCTTGAGCACCTTGATGATCTGATGCTTCCGCTTGAGGAACAGAGGCGCAGGATGCGCAAGAACAAGGACAATCTCCGTTCGCGGCTGCTGTACAAGCAGTATGAACGCTCACAGCCACCGCCGGTGGACGTGGACGATCTGAACGACGGGTGATGCAGACGGCGGCGAACGCAGGATTGATCGTGGTGCTGGTGGGGCTGGCCGTCGGTGGCTGTGAGACCCCGCCGGGCGGCTCCAGTCGCGGCCCAGCCGCGGCCTCGGCGTCGCCTGAACAGTCTGCGCTACCGATTCCCGTCGTTCGAGCCCGCCAATTCATCGCGGCGATCCTGCCGCTGGGAACCGTTCCCTACGACGGGTTTGCGCTTCCGATTATTCGCCCGGATGGACGAGCCGTCGCTACTCAAACTGGGTACGGGCCGTCCTGGCCGACCGTCCTGGCTGAACCGGATGCCGTCGTACCACGCGGCGCCGCCATCTCGATCTATGACTTGAGTTGGGCAGACGGCGAAGCCTCGCACCGATTCACGATCAACGAACCTGCAATCCTCGGCCGATCGTGTGATCAGCGCGGATTCCTCATCGAGTCGCCGCGATCCGACGGATCACGATGGATCGGCTACGTCGCCTGGGAAACCGGCGCCATCCAGTGGCTCGTGGCTGATGACCACGTCAACGCCTTTGCCGCGCTGGGCCGCGAAGGTCAATTGGCCTGGTCACGCCGCGCTCAGGATGCTGAGCACTTCGATCTCGCCATCCGCACCGCAGAGAATGAATGGACCATCGCCGCCGAAGGTGACGACTGGCTCATGCCCACGTTCAGCGGCGTTGGCCATGGATTGTTCATCATGCGCCTCAACCGCGGAGAGCTTGCCGCCACCTTCATGAGCGCAGCCGATCCCGAGTCGTCACGCCGGTCGCTGGGGCATCTGACGCTGATGACCGGAGCGACACGGCGAGACGCCTATCAGAGTCTGGCCAGTCGCGCGGGCGCCCTCGGCTCGGCCAGTCGTCGCAGCAATCATTTGGTCTTCTTCCATCCCGGCTCATTGCGGATGGCCATCTGGCAGCCGACCACGACACGGGCCGGGGCAAGTATTCGGCTGGCCGAACACTCGACCGCCGGCACGGTCACCTCCGATGGTCTAGCGCTCATCACCGACGCCCACAGCCTGATCGTGCAGAGCGTTGTTGATCCCAGTGATCGGCGGCGAATCATGCCCGGTGTGCAGATCCCTCACCCGATCGCGTCGAAGCGCTGGCCCATTGTGCTCGCCGGGCCCGCTGGTGGCCTGATCGATTTGACAGCCTTGCGCCTGCTCTCATCTGACGAGCTGGACGACCGCTGATCCGCCTCCACATCCCATTCGTATATGCATCCGGTACGATGCGCCCCTACCCGCGGGTTCAGGATCGCGCCGTCGCCAACGAAGGGAGGTCTGGGCAATGATCGTCCAATCACTGACTCGACGCGCGGCATGGACCGTTCTCGCCACCCTCAGCAGCGCTTCGACGACACTTGCTGAACAACCACAACTGGTTACGTTCGATTCTCTGCTGGCGGAGATGATCGATCGCACGGCGCTGGCCGAATTCCCCGATCCGCCGTACACATGCAAGCAATTCAGCAGTTACGACCGGCGTTCGGTGGCGCCGAACGATCCGCAAGCGTGGTTCGCCAATGGCGATCGCGGTCAGTATCTGCGCTATGAAGAGCGCGATGGTCGGCGTGAGGGCGTGATGATGGACGCCGACGGTCCCGGCGTGGTCGTGCGCATCTGGTCGGCCAATCCCCAAGGTACGCTACGGATATACCTCGACGGCTCTGATGAACCGGCGATTGAAGAGCCGATGGCTGCGCTCCTGAACGGTACCGGTCCGGTCGCTTCGCCGCTTTCAGCGGTGCGCGCCAGAGGGCATAACCTTTATCTACCCATTCCCTACGCCACGCACTGCAAGATCACGTGCGACGAGCCTGACCCGCCGGACGTCTACTACCAGATCAACTATCGCACCTATCCAAAGGATGTGCGCGTCCGGAGCTTCCGCCGCCGATGGTTCACAATGAAGGTCCAGGCGATCGCGCGCGCGAATTTCATACTCAACGCGCGGCCCGCGGTCGTAATCCCTGCGTCGCCATTCCGGCACACGATTCAGCCGGGCGAGACCGTCGATCTCTCGCACACGAATTCCGGGGGCGCCATCGTCACGTTTGAGCTGCGCATCGAGCACGATAATCCCGATCAGATCCTGCGGAACTGTGTGCTGAGGGGCGAATTCGACGGGTACGAGACGATCAACTGCCCGCTTGGCGATTTCTTCGGCACGGCGCCCGGACTCAACGCCTACTCGACGTGGTCGTTCACGGTCGATGCCGGCGGTGTCTTGACCTCGCGGTGGGTGATGCCGTTTCAACGAAGCTGCGTCTTTCGACTCACGAATCTCGGGGACGAAGAAGTTGGGTTGACAGGATTCGTCCACACGACCGACTATCAATGGAACGACCGGTCGATGCACTTCCACGCGCTGTGGCGATCGGAAGGACCGTTCTCGACGCAGCCCAGACAGGACTGGAATTACGCGACGATCTCCGGCCAGGGCGTATGGGTCGGCGACGCCCTGTCGATCACCAATCCTGTCACAACCTGGTGGGGCGAAGGTGATGAAAAGATCTACGTTGACGCCGAAGCGTTCCCGTCGCACTTCGGCACGGGCACGGAGGATTACTATGGCTACGCTTGGGGCTCGACGGAACGCTTCGCGTCTCCCTTCCATAATCAAACTCGCTGCGACGGCCCGGGCAGTTTCGGCTTCACGTCCGTCAATCGCTTCCGCCTCCTCGACGCCATTCCGTTCACCGAGTCGTTGACGTTCGACATGGAGGTTTGGCATTGGAAAGATGTCGACGTTCACTATGCGGCGACGAGCTACTTCTACGCCCGGCCCGGCGCGACGCACAACGTCCCGCCGATCACCGATCCAAAGGTCCTCGTGCTTCCGAAACTAGAGCTTCACGTCTTTCGCCGGGCTGGCGCACTTGAAGCGGAGAAGCTCGCGGTCATCGCCAAAAGTGCCGGTAGCGTGCTCGCGATCCAATCGATCGGCTCCGGAGAGCCAAACACGTGGAGTGAAATGCGCCATCTCTGGTGCAAAACGACGCAGGTCGGCGACAGGGTGGACTTCCGTGTGCCCGTTGAGACATCCGGCCGGCGTGAGATCATCGTCTATCCCACCCGAAGTTGGGACTACGGAATCGTGCAGTTCTATGTCAACGACAAGAAGGCGGGCGCACCGCTCGATACCTTCAATATCGAAAACCCAAATGCCGTCGGCGTGCCACGCGCCTATTCACTGGGAATATTTGATCTCACCGAGAACGGATTCACATTGCGGGTGGAGGTCGTCGGCACGAACGCGAGCTCGCGCCCACCGCATTACTACTGGGGTCTGGACTGCGTCGTCGTAAAGTAGTGCAGCGTTGCCACGGATGCTCAACGCAGAGCCCAGGGAGAGCCTTCCCCGGGGCTCCTCAGGCGGAAGCTCGCAAACCGAAGATTCATACTGCGGTTGACCTGTGGAGCCGGGATCGCTCCTCGGATCACGGCGGGGCCCAAGCGATGGGCGAGATCGTATATGCTGCCCCACCGATCGCCAACCAGGATCCCCCTGACACCCGAGGCCGAACATGAGTGACACGAACCAGGCACCCAATCAGAACCAGTCCGGCAAGCTCCGCCATCCGCGCGGGCTCTGGGTGCTCTTTATCACCGAGATGTGGGAGCGCTTCAGCTACTACGGGATGCGCGCGATCCTCGTGCTGTACCTGATCGCCAGCACGGCTGAAGAACTCGCTGGCGGCGTCGCCAACGACAACCCGGGGTTCGGGTGGACCGAGGCGAATGCGTACGTGCTCTACGGCGTCTACACGTTCATGGTCTACATGACCGCGATATTCGGCGGCATCCTAGCTGACCGATTCCTGGGAACGCACCGGTCAATGCTGGTAGGTGGGTGGACGATCGCCGCCGGTCACATCACACTCGCCATTACGAATTACTTTGACATCACACCCGGCACGGTTGTGACATTCCAAAACAGTCCCGGCTCTGTCGTCTGCTTCATGATCGGTCTCGCACTTATCATCGTCGGCACGGGTTTCTTCAAACCGTGCGTCAGCGTCATGGTCGGGCAGATGTACGAGGAGAACGATCCACGCCGGGATTCAGGTTTCACTATCTTCTACATGGGCATCAACCTCGGCGCATTCTTTTCCCCTCTCGTTGCTGGAACGCTCGGCGAGACGGTCGGCTGGCACTGGGGTTTCGGGTCGGCCGCCGTCGGAATGATTGCAGGCCTGTTCTTCTACCAGAAATTCAGGCCACGTTACCTCGGGAACATTGGGATGCCGCCCGACCGTAGACAGCTCAACGGTCGATCGCTCTTGATACTGCTGGGCATTGGGGGCGCCATTGTGGCTGTCCCCGTCGTGCCTCTCGTCCTTTGGCTCAGCGGTGGGTTGACACCGTTCGTGAACCTTTGGGCAACACTCACCGCGACAAACACACGAGAGCTAGCTCTGTGGCTGACTGCTGCAGGCGTCGGTGTCGGCGCGATACTTGCCTTCCTTTTCGCCCAGCGCCCGCATGAGCGCGCGCCACTCGCCGTCATCTTTGTTCTTGCTTTCATCGGCAACATCTTCTTCTGGACGGCGTTCGAGCAAGCCGGCAGTTCGATGAACGTCTTCGCCAAGCAGGCTACTGACCGAACGCTCTGGGGGTTGTTGGGTGGCGACGGCTTTCCTGCAACGTGGTACCAGTCCATTAACCCGCTGTGTATCCTCTTGTTCGCCCCTGTGTTCGCATGGCTGTGGATCCGGCTCGACCGACGACGGCTCAACCCGTCAACCCCATTGAAATTCTCAATCGGGCTCTGGCTGCTGGGCCTCGCCTTCATTTCGATGGTGTTCGGGGCGATGGATGCGCGCGATGGACTGGCGGGTCCACATTGGCTGCTCATCACCTACATCGTCGTCACCTGGGGCGAGCTTTGCCTCTCGCCTGTGGGACTCTCTATGGTTACGAAGCTCGCGCCGGCGCGCCTTCAGTCGTTCATGATGGGCGTGTGGTTCTTCACCTTCGCGCTGTCCAACTTGCTTGCGGGTCTGGTCGCGAAGGTATCGACGAAGTTCAAGCCTGATCCCGAAACGGGCGCCCCGGCGGATCTAGCCTTCCTTGGGTACGAGGGCCTGCCGGGCTTCTTCCTGATGCTCGTCGTGTTCCCGATCGCTGCAGGCGTCCTCATCCTGCTACTTACCCCCATCCTCAAACGGATGATGCACGGGATCAAGTAGCGAGTCACCTGCGTCGCCGGCTATTCGCCTGACGATTCTGCAACGATCGTTACGGGAACCGCCTTCGTCGTTGGTGCGAGACAGAGTTGATCCGTGCAGACTTGATACGTCACCATCAGCTTCGGCTCACCCGTCATCTCGCCGACGCGCGTGATCCGCACCGGCAGGGTGACCGTCCCACGGTGAACGCGAATCTCGTTGCGGTATAGCTCGCCTTCGGGATACTCCAGCTCGATCTCCAAGCCGCCGGCCCCGAGCAACCGGACGTTCAGCCCGATCAGGTACGCCTGGCCGGGGTCATGGGCGTTGATGTGATACCCCTGGGCGATCGTCAGCGTTACCGCGAACTCGGCCGGCTCGTCCTGCGACACGCGAACTTCCGCAGCGCTCGTCGTAAGCTGTACGACCTCCTGATCCACGCGCGTCAGGGAAGACAGCGCAGCGGAGCGCAACGGATGCTCGTCGACGAACCGTTGCAGAGCGACCGTCGCCAGGGCCGTGGAGACCGGATTCCGTGACAATTGACTGCTGATCCCCCGCAGTAAGGCCAAGACATCGTCGAGGTACGCTTCATCCTCCGTCAGTTCGAACAGGGCGAGCAGGTTCTGCGCCATCACTGAATTGGCGCAGGGCACCGCCCCGTCATACGTGGATTTCGTACGGACGAAAAGGTCCGCCTGATCGGGCAGCGTGTCGAAGTACGCGCCCAGCCGATAGTCCCAGAAGCGATCCCTCGCCGCCGCCGCCAGCGTCACCGCTTCGTCCACGAACTGCGACTCGCCCGTGGCTCGATGAAGCGCGATCAAACCGCGAATCATAAAGGCGTAGTCCACTGAGAATGCTTCGATCTTGGCCTGACCCGCTCGATACGTGCGAAGCAGACCGCCGTCATCGCTTCGCATGGTGCTTAGAACGAACTGCGCCGCGGCGCGGGCAGCGTCAACGTAGCCGGGCGCGTCGAGCACTCGTCCGCCGTCGGCCATGCCTGCGATCATCAAGCCGTTCCAGGCCGCCAAGATCTTGTCGTCCGTCCCCGGCTGGTCGCGCCGATCACGAACCTCCAGTAGCGCAGCGTTCACGGTCGCGAGCCGGGCATCAAACTCGTCGACATCAATGCCCATTTGTTGGGCGATCACGTCGGGGCGATCGATCAGGTACACGACGTTCTTGTAGCCGTCTTGCGGATGGTGCGGGTCCCGAAAGTTTGTTCCGCGGCTAAAGCCGTAGGCTTCGAGCGTGAACTCGATGTCGGCCCCAAGTCCCGCGTCGCCGAGCGCTTGGCGAATCTCCTGGGCCGTCCAGATGTAGTTCTCGCCCTCGCGAGTGTTGACCTCGGCATCTTTGGCGCTGTAAAAACCGCCTGCGGGATCGGTCATCTCGCGCATGACGAAATCGAGCACTTCGCGCACAACCTCGGCGTAGAACGGATCACCGGTGCGTTCATAGGCCTCGGCGTACACGGACGCCAACTGCCCGTTGTCATAGATCATTTTCTCGAAGTGCGGCACGAGCCACTTCGGATCGGTGCTATAGCGGTGAAAGCCCCCGCCGATCTGATCGTACATCCCGCCCGTCGCCATGCGATCGAGCGTGTGGAGGATCGCGCTTTGAGCGGCAGGGTCATCCCAGCCGACGGCGATGAGTAACTCCAGATACACAGGCATGGGGAATTTGTTGCCCCGCCCGCCTCCGAAGCCGGCGTTTTCGCGGTCGTACATCTGCAGCAGGTTCGAATGCGCCTGTTGCGTCTGCGCCTGACCAAGCGGCATGGGTCGCGCGGCGGATTCGAGACGTTGGGTCACGGCGCTGGCCAACCGACCCGCTTGGGCGAGAACGTCGTCTTTGCGCGTCTGCCATGCCTCATTCATTTGCGTGAGCAAGTCCATGAACTGCTGTTTTCGGTAGTAGGTTCCTCCAAGGAACGGCTGGAGGTTGGCGGGTTCAAGAAACACGGACATCGGCCAACCGCCTCGTCCCGTCTGCGCCTGAACCGCGGCCATGTAGATGTCGTCGACGTCCGGGCGCTCTTCTCGATCCACCTTGATCGAAATGAAGTGCGCGTTCATGAGCGCCGCGACTTCCTCAATCTCGAAGCTCTCGCGCTCCATCACGTGACACCAGTAGCAGGTCGAGTAGCCGATGCTGAGGAAGATCGGCTTGTTCTGGGTGCGGGCCGCTTCGAATGCGTCCGGTCCCCAGGCATACCAATTCACAGGGTTGTGCGCATGTTGCAGCAGGTAGGGGCTCGTCTCATTGATAAGCCGATTGGTGTGTTGGTGTTCAGCCACGTCCTGCTCGGTAGTGTGCGGTGAAGCGGACATTGTTTCTCCAATAGCTGATGGAGAGGGCGGCGGAGTCGGCTTTGATCCGGTCGTCACGGCTGGTTGCGCGCCCGCCGGGGGCGCCGAGGGCGCAGCGGTCGAGGCGTCAGCAATCGAGGCGGGTTGCACATCCGCTTGCCGCGAACCTTCGTTCTCGCAGCCGATCAGCGTGAAATGACCGGCCAACAGCAATCCAAAAACGACACGACGAAGCAAAGTGGGGGCCAGAGGCATAAGCATATGTTAGGCCCTGGGTGGCCGTTTCACAAAGCAAACCACATCCGGATACGCCAAAGGGCCGCTTCCGGGGCGGATTCACGGTCAAAGGATTCGCTGTGCTCGAGGATACGAGCCGAGCACCTTCAGGGAGACACAATGGCTGCGTGCGGCCTCGATAGCGGCGGCCATGTTCTGATCGCGGCGATGGGCGTCGCAGTCGATGAAGAAGGTGTACTCCCAGTTGCTCCGGCCACTGGGTCGCTTGTCGATGTGGCTGAGATTGATACTCGCGTCACGGAATACGCTCAGCACATCCACCAGCGCTCCCGGCTTGTGGGCGGTGACGAACATGATCGACGTCTTGTCCTCGCCGGTCGGAAGCGCCGCTTCCGTGGCGATGATCAGGAAGCGAGTGACATTGTTGGGTTTATCTTCGATGTGCTCGAATAGCGGCTTGACGCCGTAAATCTCCCCCGCCAACTCGGACCCGATAGCGGCGGCGTTGGCTTCGTTAGCTGTGTGACGAACCGCAGCCGAGGAGCTCGCCATCGAGATCAATTCAGCCTCCGGATAGTGCTTGCTCAACCACTGGCGACACTGGCTGAAAATCTGCGGCTTGGAATAGATGCGCTCGATCTCGTTCGGCTGGCAGTTGGTCAGCAGCGTCTGCGATACGTCGATCAACGCCTCGGCATAGATCGTGACGTCAAAGAGCTGGAACGCATCCAGCGTGTCGGTAATACCCCCGCCGATCGAGTTCTCGTACGGCACGAGTCCGTAGTGGCAGCGCTTGGCCTGCACTTCCTCGAACACGTGATCGATCTCGTGCAGGTCGTCGCACTCGACCGACGAGCCGAAGTGACGGATCGCCGCCACGTGACTGAACGAACCTTGCGGACCGAGATACCCCACCCGCAAGGGCAACTCCAGGCTGAAGCTCCCCGACATCAGTTCGCGATAGATCGCCTCGATCGTGCGATCCGACAGGGGACCAGGATTGTTGGCGATCGCGCGGGCCAGGACGTCCTTTTCGCGATGCGGGGCGTAGATCGGCGTTCCGTCGCCGCGCTTCGCCTTGCCGATCTGGACCACGATCCGTGCTCGATCACTGACGATTTGTATCAATTTGCGATCGATCTCGTCGATCTGGCGGCGCAGGGCCGTCAAATCGCCCTGATCCGCCGGCGATCGGCCCGCCTCGGCCTGTTCATCCTGTCCCGGCTGGTCTCGTGACATCCTCATTCGCCTGCGTGTCGTGTAGCATCTGAGATCGGCCCGGGACGGTTCGCAGTCGAATATCGCCGCCGGGAATTCCGAAAAAGTCAGACAGGAGCACCCGAGAAGCACTGGATGGATCAAGCCAACGACATCGCCCAGGCCATCACGGATCTGCCCGTCGCCGGCATGATACCGGTGGGACTTGCCCTGATCGCCGGTCTGCTGCTCTGGGCGGCCGGGCGGAGGATCCTTCTGGCTGCCTTCGCCGCCATCGGATTCGTCCTGGGCGGTGCGGCGGGTTGGATGATCGGGGAGCTGATGGGCCTGGGTATGCAGATCTGGATCCCCGCGGTCGTAGGCGGCATCGTCTTCGCCTGCGTGGCCGCCCTTGCATCCCGGCTGGTGGTGGCGGTGGCCTTCGCCCTGACCCTTGGGATCGCGGCGCCCCTGGCCACGATGACCCTCGCCCAGATCGGCGGCTCAAGCGACAACCAGCCGGCCCAAGCGCAAATCGCCGATTCCGGGGACCTCATCGCACAGGTCCCCTCGGGTCTCGCCCGCCCCGACGAGATCACCCAGTGGCTCAACAAGCAGCATCCCGACCGCATTGCCCAAACCCCTTCCGAAGCCCGGCCCGCGGGTCCGCCGTTGGACCCGTCGCTGGACTCGGCCCGGGACGTAGCCGCAGAATCCCTCGGCGAAACGCTTGAGATCCCCGAGCAAGCTCAGCGATACGTCGATCACATCCGGCACATCGCCGGGCAGCTCACGGGCGCATTGAAGGCCAAATGGGCTACCACACCAGCCTCATCCCGACCAACGGTCATCGCCTCGGCATTGAGCGGATTGCTTGTGGGGATGCTCCTTGGTGCTCTGGCCCGGGGCTTCAGCGCTGTCGTGGTCACCGCGTTCAGTGGATCGCTGCTTTGGCTGAGCTGCGCATGGACGCTGGTCAGCCGCGCCGGACTGTCTGAGGCCTCGTGGATGCCTGAGTCGTCAGGGAGCTGGCTGGTGTGGTGGATGGTCACCGCAGTTATCGGGCTTGCCATTCAGTGGACGCTGCGACGCCGCCGTGCCGATAAGTCCGCCGACTAGTTCCTTCGAGTTCAAATCGACGATCGAACCAAGCGCGAACGAGGCGTTGTTCCTCGGCCGCCCGCGGTCGTGCACCGCGTTCGGGCCATCGATTGTCGATCGCGCTCGATCCGAAGACGAGGCCTTGCCATGATCAGCGAAGCGATGTTACTTGCCCAAGCAGACGCCAGCCCGCTCCAAGTGGCCAATGAGACCGTCAGCCGACTGGACATTCTCAACCACCCGCAGGAGCTGCTGACGGCGCTGTCGAACCTGCACGTGGTGTGGGCGTCCATCTTCGTCGTTGTGGGCGCGCTGTGCATACTCAATGGCTACAGATGGCACAAGAAAGTCGTCATCGTCTGCGCTTTTCTCGGCGGGCTGGGGCTCGGTCATCTGCTCAGCAAACAGATGGGCAACTCTCGCATCGTCATGGGCACGCTGGGGCTGCTCTGTGCGATCGTGGCGGCGCCGCTGCTGCGATTTGCGGTGGCAATATTCGGCGCGCTGACCGGCGCGTTCATCGGCGCCAATGTGTGGACGGCGTTCAGTGAATCCCCGGACGCCCACCTCGCCGGCGCCGCCATGGGATCGATCGCGCTGGGCTTGGCCTCGTTCATCATGTTCCGGCTCGTCGTGGTGATGTTCACCTCGATCGGCGGCGCGGCGATGGCCGTCTTTGGGGGAATCACTCTACTGCTGCACGTTCCCGCCTGGAGCGCTTCGGTGCAAACGAGCCTCACCGCAAACCAACTGCTCTTGCCGCTGATCGTCACCGTCGCCGCCGTCACCGGCTTCGTCTTTCAGCACAGTCGAATGCGCGAGGATTCCACCAGAGACGAGAGCGAAGCCGCGGCAACCTAGGGGCGCACCAAAGTACAGCCCGGGGCAACTGTCTTTGAACGGTTCTGTCGCGAAGCCCCCGACTAAATCGGGACGGGACGCGCAAGCGGGGGCGCGAGCATTCGTTACGGCGACGTTGGGTGCTCGGGCTGATCCGGGGCAACGGTAACGTCAAGGACCGTCGTTTCGCGCTCGACCGTCACCGCTTGTGACGCCTTGAGCAATGACTGGGCGAACAGCGGAAGGATTACCACGCCGAGCGCGGTCAAGACGGCGGCGACGCGCGGCCACACGACCGGCCTGGCCACCACGGTTTCGCTTTGGGGTGTGGACTTGGCGAGAATCGGCAGTCCCACGAGCCAAAGGTAATAAAACGCACTGATGGCGCTGTTGACGGCCGCAATCACGATCAACGCAATCTGCCCGGCATCGACGCCCGCGATGAACAAGTACAGCTTGCCGGCAAATCCCAGCAACGGTGGAAAGCCAATCAGCGAGCCGGCGGCGAGCGCCATCGCCACCGCCATCACCGGATGCCGGTGGCGCAGACCGGCCAGGTCTTGAAGCGATTCGATCTCCTGACCCTTGCGCTCAAACGAAGCAAGCACCGCAAAGGCACCCGTGTTCATCACACCGTACGCAAGCAGATAAAACAGTACCGCGTTCAGTCCATGCGGCGGCCCGGCAATCAACCCGATCAGGATGTAGCCGCTGTGAGCGATCGAGCTATAGGCGAGCATGCGCTTGGCGGATCGTTGCAGCAGCGCGCCGATATTACCCAGCGTCATCGTAAGCACCGCCATGATCCACAGCGTGGTGAGGATCTCCTTCGGCAGGCCGTGGGCGCCGTTTAAGTAGTGCCCGGTCCATCCGACCGTGCTCAGGATGAGGATCAGGGCCACGGCGCCGGCCGTCTTGGGAACGAACGCGAGGAACGCCGTCACCGGCGAGGCCGCGCCTTCGTAGACGTCCGCTGCGTAAAAGTGCATCGGCACCGCCGCCATCTTGAACGAGATGCCCATCACGGTAAGGATCAGCCCGACGATGGCGATTCGATTCAGACCGTCGGTCGCCGCCTGCGCCGCGAAAACGTCGCGCAACTTCGTCAGCTCGATCTCGCCCGTCGCGCCATACAGAAGCGCGAACCCATATAGAAACATCGCCGCCGCCATCGCGCCCAGGAAGAAATACTTCACCGCCGCCTCCTGGGCCTTGCGCGAGGGCCGGCTGATCGCCACCATGATATACGTGGGCAGCGACGTCAGCTCCAGGGCCAGAAACAGCCATATCAGGTCGTTGGCGTTGCACACCAACATCACGCCGATGATGCTCAGCATGAAGAATGCGAAGTACTCGCCCCGGTTCACGCGAATGGGGTCGAAGCGGGTTCGCCCGGCCGACATCGACGCCTCCAGGCCCCGGTCAATCAGACCGACGCTAAGCATCGTCAGGATCACGCCGATCGCGCAGACCACCATCTTCACATACTTGCCCAGCATCGGCATCAGTAACCCGGCGGCGCTGACGCGCTGCTCGCTGTACAGCAACGGCGTGATGATGAACGCCCCCACGAGAAAGACGCAGACCACCAACGGCAGCAGGTCGCGAAACATCTTGCGCCGCGACAGACCCATAACGGAGACGACGACAACGCCGACGAACAGCCATATCTCGGGAATCAGGAACCACAGCTTGTCAGCCATCGTCCTCTCCCTTGTTCCGGTCGGAATCAGTCTCGGTCATAGTCAGTATCACGCGAGCAAGGTCGTCGATCGCAGGCGCGTTCGCGGCCAGGTGTTGCCTGACGGTTTGAGGATACACCGCAAGGACCTGTGTGATCGGTCCCCCCAAGGCATCGGTCAGCGGCTTGGGTTGGAACCCGATGTACAGACACAGCGCCGCTAGTGGGGCCAGCACGCCAATCTCCCGGAAAGTGAGATCGGCCGGAAGTTTCGCGCCGTGGCTGTTATTGGTCGCTGCCGGCTCCTTGAGGGGACCAAACACGACCTTGCCCGTCATGATGAGCAGGTACATAGCGGCGAAGATCATCCCCAGGGCAGCCACCGCGGCATACCACGGCCCGAGCACTCCCGGATAGGCCGCATTATCCGCGCTTGCTGTAAAGGCGCCGATCAGGCACAAGAACTCGCTGATAAATCCGTTCAAGCCGGGTAAACCAACTGATGCCAGCACGAAGAACACCATAAAGAATGCCCACACCGGCATGCGCTTGGCGAGTCCACCGAGCTTGTCCATCTCGCGCGTGTGGTAGCGCTCGTAGATCATTCCGACGAGGAAGAACAGCGCCCCGGTGGACAGGCCGTGATTGATCATGTACAGGACCGAGCCCTGCAGGCCGAGCGGGTTCAGGGCAAACAATCCCAGCACGCAAAAGCCCAGGTGGGAGACCGACGAGTAGGCAATGAGCCGCTTGATGTCTTCCTGCACCCAGCAGATCAGCCCCGCGTACAGGATTCCGATGATCGAGATCACGGCGATGACGGGCGCGTATTCCACGACCGCCACCGGGACCATCGGCAGGACGAATCGGAACAGGCCGTAGGTGCCCAGCTTTAGCAGCACGGCGGCGAGGATGACCGAACCGGCGGTCGGGGCTTCGGTGTGCGCCAACGGAAGCCACGTATGCACGGGGAACAGCGGCACCTTCACCGCGAATCCGGCCATCAGCGCCAACAGCACCCAGGCTTGCTCGCTTGCGCTCAGTCCCGTGGCGGCGAACGTCGTCAACCGGGCGATGTCGAACGTCCATTCGCCGCCCGGTAACGCCGCGTGTTGCCAAGCGATATACAAGAACCCGGCCAGCGCGACCAGCGAGCCGGTGAACGTGAACAGGAAGAACTTGATGCACGCTTTGGCCCGATTGGTGCTCCCCCAGATGGCGATGAGGAAGTACATCGGGATGAGCGTGAACTCAAAGCAGACATAGAAGAAGATGAGATCGCGGGCGATGAACACGCCGATCATCGCCGCCTCGATGCCCAGCATCCAGGCGAAGTATTCTTTGATCCGCTCCGTAACCGCAGTAAACGATCCCCAGATGCAAAGAGGCATGAGCAGCGTGGTGAGCAGGACCAGAAACATCGACACGGAATCCGCACCCATGCCCAGCGTGATGCCGAACTCGTCCAGCCATCCCACCGGCGGGTCGGAGGCGAAGGCAAACCCGCCGTCGTGCCAGTGGTGGTCGAAGGCCATCGCCAGCACGACGCTGTAGAGGAACGTCGCCGCCGAGACGCCCAGTGCGATCCATTTCGCCCGGCGGCCCGGGAACACGGCGACCCCGATCGCGCCGAGCAGCGGCAAGATCAGCAGCGGCACGAGCGACATCAGCCGGCACCTCCCATCACACCGCGCACCCACTCGACGAGTTGCGGCATCAGCACCACGAGCACCGCCACCAGAGCGACGCCCCCGACCATCGATACCGCGTAGGACTGCAGGATGCCGTTCTGTAAAGGCTGGAATGTCCTGGCCAAGGCGCGTGGCAACTTCGCGATGCCGTCCACGAGGAACATGTCCACAACGTAGCGATCAAAAAGGTTGAGGAAGTGGCCCAAGACCCACAGGGGCGCTCGGACGGTCGCGTGGTACAGCTCATCGACGTACCACTTATTCTCCATCGCCGTCGGAAGCCAGCGTGTCAGACCGTTGGCGAGCAGCGCGTTCTTCATACGTTCCGCTGCGCTGCGATTGGCCAGATGGAAGTACCACGCGAGGAGGATGCCGGCGATGCCGGCTGCACTTGCCACCCAGGGCATCCAATGGTGCGGGTTCGCCCAGAAGCCGGCGCCTTCAGCATGCGGACTTTGATAGAGCGCCGTGGAATCCTCAACTCCGTGCAGGGCCCAATCGCCCAGGAAGATCGACCCGATCGCACCGATCGTGATGACAACAAGGACCAGGTTGATGACCAGACGCGGCGCGTGAGGGTGAAACTCCTCCCCGCCATGCTCGCCGTCGTGATGTTCATCGCCAGGATCATAGTGAACCGGTCCGGCGCAGACACGGAACCACACACGGAAGGCGTAATACGCTGTAAACAAAGCGGTAATCAGGCCGATGACGCCGAGCGCGACGAATCCCGGCGTGATGAACGCCTGCGCGATGATCT
>JAZFYE010000049.1:0-19614 GCA_036475395.1 Phycisphaerales bacterium | reverse complement strand
CGCCACGCGCTTGGCTCGTGCGCACTTGGTCAAGAACTCGGCGACTTCCCGCGCGACTCCCCGCTCTATCAGCCGCTGAGCGACGTCTAGCCGCGTAGCTTTTAGGTCTGGTTTTAGGTCTCGACAGGGCGTATCCGACTCGGGTGGACGCGTATCTGATTGCAGCGGAAACGTGCTGAGGGTATAAGGACCCCCGATCCCGGTTTGGGAGTGAGGGTCTGATTTGGACTCCGGAGCAGAAGGTCGTGGGTTCGAATCCCTCCGCGGATGTTGGCCGAGCCCGTGCATCCCACGGGCCTTTTTCGTGAATCGGGCGCGGTTTCAAACACCCCGGCCCCTGTCTAGGGTCCGAGAATTCGTACCTAGATCGGCCGGGTTTTTGGCGGCTCCGCCGGACCAATGCTGTATATTGATGAGTAACCGGTTGGATACCGGCCGAACCGAACCCAAACAACGCCCCTCAAGGAGATCCTGGTAATGCGTATCGTAGTTGGACTGGCCGCACTGATTGTGGCCGGGAGTATGTGTTCCGCCTTGCTCGGGGCGGGTCCGAATTCGAAGCTTCGCGGTGAGCTCGCCGAGGTTGTGCGTGATGCCGAGAAGGGCGAGCTGATTCCGATCAGCATCGTCATGAGCAGCCAAGTCGCTCGTGGTGATATTGCCCAGGCCAGCGCTATCAAGAACAAGCAGATGCGCCGCGCGGCGGTGATCTCACTGCTGAAAGACCAGGCTCAAGCTTCGCAGCCGGCTCTGTTGGGCCAGCTCGCAGCTGAGCAGAAAGCGGGCCAGGTGGGGCCGCGGGTCCGTGCGTTGTGGCTTTATAACGTCGTGGCGACGCAAGCGACCGCCGACGCCATTGTTCGCATCGCGCAGCGCGACGACGTGGCCTATGTCAACTATAACAAGCCGATCGGCCCGGAGGTCTTTCCAGTCGAGCCGATCGAGCCCGATTTGAGAGAGGCCGGATCACCAGTCGGCGGCGGCAACATCGAGTGCGGCGTCCAGCTTATGGGCGCGCCGACCGTATGGAACGACCTGGGGATTACCGGCGAGGGCGTCATCGTCGGCATCATCGACACTGGTTGCTGCATTACCCATCCCGATCTCGCCAATCAGATCTGGATCAACGAGGACGAGATCGCCGGCAACGGCATCGACGATGACAAGAACGATTACATCGATGACATCAACGGGTATGACTTTCGCAATGACACCGGCAACGTCAGCGATGGAAACGGCCACGGTACCCACACAACGGGCACCGTGGCCGGCGACGGCACCAACGGCACCACGACCGGCATGGCGCCGGACGTGTCCATGATGATCCTCAAGTTCTGGAACAGCTTTGCCGGCGAAGACATCGTGTGGGAGGCGATGCAATACGCGGTCGCAAACGATGCGGACGTGATCACCGCGAGCATAGGCTGGCCGCACGGGGTGGGTCCGGATCGGGCGACGTGGCGCATGGAGTGTGAGAACGCCATCGCCGCCGGCGTGGTGGTGATCTACGCGGCAGGCAATGAGGGCTGCGGCAATCCGCCGGACAATGTTCGCACACCGGGTGATGTGCCGGACGTCATCACGCTGGGCGCAACCGACTGCAACGACATCAAGGCCGGCTTCAGCAGCTGCGGTCCGATCACCTGGCAGAACATTCCGCCCTTCAACGATTGCCCATACCCGCCGGGCTGCATCAAGCCGAGCGTTGCCGCCCCGGGCGTGAACACGATCTCCACCTCGAACAACTGCTCAACCTATTTATCACTTAGCGGCACCTCGATGGCCACCCCGCATGTCGCGGGGGCCGTCGCGCTTATGCTCGAGGCCAACCCCAACCTCGATCACTTCGAGGTCAAGGAGATTCTCCAGCAGACTTCGGTCGATCTAGGCCCCGACGGCATGGACAATAGCTTCGGCGCCGGCCGGGTTGATGCCTTGGAAGCCGTTCTTTTGGCCCTAGACATGGCCAAGCCTTGCCCGTGGGACCTCGACGACAGCGGCACGGTCGGCGCGGCCGACCTGCTCGGGTTGTTGGTTGCCTGGGGACCGAACCCCGGACACCCGGCCGATTTTGACGACGACGGGATTGTCGACTCGTTCGATCTCCTCGCGCTGCTGACCAACTGGGGCCCCTGCCCATAAGACAAGCGCAACACATCGTTGCCTTATAAACGGTTAAACGAAGCCCCGGATGGAAATCCGGGGCTTTTTCGTGTCCGCGCGGGCGGCTCGAAGTTACGGAATCGGCAGGCTAATCCCCGTCGCCTGCGGCGCCTTCGCGCGAAAGCATACTGTCCAGCATCGTCCCGATCAAGGCGGTCGTTTCGGCGGACTGTGAGGTGTTCCCCCCTGCGCCGTTGGTTCCGCCGACGACCATGACGCGGGGGGTGATGTTGATGCCGCTTTCGCCGACGATCTTGAGCAGCTCGAGCAGGGCGGCGTTCCCGGAGCCGATCTGCAGGGCGATCACCCGGTAGGCCTCCGCTTGGGCTTCGGCCTTGATGCGGATCGCCTCCGCTTCCGCGCCGGCTGCGATGATGCGCTTCTCCTTATCCTGTTCGGCGATTTGGACTTCATACCTCGCCGTCGCCAATCGCTTTTCTTCTTCAGCCTCCTGCTTCGTGCGCGTCAATTCCTTCTCCTGCTCGGCGGCGAGCTGTTGTTGTTGGAACGTCCTGACCTCTTCGTCAGCGATCTGCCGATCCGTCTGGGTCTTGAGCAGAGTATCCAGCGAACCATCTTCGGCCACGCCCGCGATGCGCACGGCGGTGACGGTTACGCCCACCTTGGCCATCTCCTCGGCCAACATCACCAGCGACTGCGATTCCTGCTGCGAGCGCTGCTGCACGTAGTCCAGGGCCTTCACGGTTTCGGCGTTGTTGCGGAAGATCGCGCGGACAGCGGAGTTCAGACGCTCAAGTAGCTTCTCCTTGTCGTCCTCGAAGAGGGCGACCACGAGCGGCGCGTCGACCGGTTTGATCTCGTACTCCACCCGCACGTCCACGGGGAAGTCAAACCCATCCGAGGTGCGGACGGGAATCTCCCGCTGCTCGGCTCCTGTGCCGCGTCCCGTGTAACTGATCACCCATTTGGCCGTCGAGATCATCGTTACTTCGTAGGCCTTGGTGTTCAGGTAGTACTCCTGAGGCAGCAGCGGCTGGCGCCAAATGCCGCGATGACCCTTTTCGACCACCACATCGGGTGTTTCGGCTTCACCCGAAAGAACCTCGCCGACATTGGACTTGACCACGCCGACCGTCGCCTTCTTCACGTTCGTCACTTTTACGATCTCGGTGGTGAAGAGCTTGGGGTTGATGCGGTACTTGCCCGGTGTGAGCACGGACGCCTGCGGTCCCTTGTGCCCCTTGCCGGCGGTGAGGAAGAACTCGGCGTCCTCGGCCATTTTTTTCAGGTCCGCCGCCTCCCACTCGGGAGCGTAAATAGCCCCGGCCGGGAGCGCGAGCCCGTCGACCGCCGTCAGCAGCGCGACCTCGCCTATTTTGACCTCAATGAGATACGGCGTCTCGATGTCGTAGATGACAGGCCAGAGCCAGGGGTGCCAACCCGGGGGAAGGATCTTGGCCTGCGGGCCCATCTCACCCTCGGTGGCAATGATCTTGCCCGGGGCAAGCCCGCCGCCGCCGATGTTCCTGATGACGACGCCGATCTGGTTTTCCCCAACGAGCCGGAAAGAGCTGAGCGCGAACGACGCCAAGAGCACGAGCAGTGCGACGACGCCGCCGGCTGCCTTCACGGCCGCGCCGGGCAGTTTCATGGTGCCGGTCACGATCAGGATCGCCAGCACCACTCCTACAAGCAAGAATCCGATTGTCATAGCTGACTCCTTCCCCCATGAAAGACCCAGGCAATCGCGTGCCGACCTTCGGCGCGCCGTTGTCCCTCCCCCACTATCCATCGCAAGTCTACGCCCCGAATTTCGCCAGTCACATGTCCGTCCCTTGCCGATTTCGGACATGCCGACCGCGTTGAGATAGGCGGCGTGGCCCTACTTCGCCTTGTTCGCCTCTTCGCCGCTATTTCGTAGACTCTTGACCAGTCGCTTGATGTCGTCGTCGCTGAGCGTTCGGGCCGCTTTCTGAATGACCTTCATGAACGTCGCAATTTCCACATTTGTGTATGGATAGCCGATGTTTCCTTTCTCCGGAAGCGTGCTATCGGCAACAATCTTACCTTCAGCATCGAGAAACGCGTACCACGGAATGCCAGCCGATTCACCTTTGGTCATGCGATCCTTCATTTCATTGCCGCGCAGCGTTCGATCAATGTCGATTTTCACGTCGACAAAATGCTTGCTCAGGATCGCGGCGACGTTCTCATCAGCCATCCAGTCCTCCAAGCGATGACACCAGCCGCACCACGGCGCCCCAAAGTGCAGGAACACGCGCTTGTTCTGGTCTTTGGCCGCTCTCAACCCGCTGGCGAGAATCGATTCGGCGTCCAGATTCGGTGCTTGATGCTCGGTCAGGAAATCCAGCACCGCTTTGGGATCATGCCCCTTCGCGCCGTCGCCCTTCGCCTCCAACGAGCCCGTCTCCTGGTTGGCGATTGCATTACCATCGGCATCCAACACCGTGAGATACGGCAGGCCGTGTTTCTTGAAGTCCGCTTCGTATTCCGCGGCCAGTTCTACGTTCTTATCAAACCGGCCAACGTCGATGAGGACGAGATCGTATTCGTACAGTAACTCGCGACGGACGTCTCTGTCCTTCTTGAATGTATCGTGCAGCAGATGGCACCAGCCGCACCAGTTCGCGCCCCATTGGATCAAGACACGCCGGTTCTCCTTCTTGGCGTGCTTGAGCGCTTCAGCGATCTGCTCCCGGGCGTCTGCCTGTTCGTCATAGATCGGCTTGGGTTTGGCGTCCTGTTTCTGAGTCGCCTCGGCTTTGGGCTCCAACTGAACTGCATCTCGGGCGAGAACAGTCGTCGTCATGGAAAAGACCAGTGTGATTGTCAGAAGTGAGATGGCACGTCGCATGATTTGCTCTTTCAGTTGGCCGACAGGATCATCGGGGAGGGACAATCTCATTCTATCACATAGCGTCGCCCGCGGGTTTATCCCGCTCTTCAATCCGGGCGTCTGATGCAGGGGTACTTTGGCTGATCAACCCCGCAGCGCGCTCGACCCCGCGCATGACGCGCAGCACATTCAGGCCAAGAATCTTCCTTATCTCGTCGTCAGTGTACCCACGCCGCAATAACTCGACGATCAGGTCGGGATATTTGGAAACGTCCTCGAGCCCCACCGGGATCGATGATGTCCCGTCGTAGTCGCCTCCCAGCCCCACCGAGTCGATCCCCGCGACTTTTCGCACATGGTCGATGTGGTTCGCCACTTGCTCAAGCGTCGCTCGCGGCGCCGGGTTCGCCTCATGCCATGCTTCCATTGCGTGCTGGATCGCGTCCTCATCATCGCCAAGTTCGCTCTTGAGTCGATTGATTTGCTCTTCGCTACGCTCACGAGCAAGGCGAGCCTCCTCAGAGACGAACGCGCCTACGAACGTGATCATTACGACGCCGCCGTTGTCTTTCACACGACCCAGAACATCGTCCGGCACATTCCGCGGGTGAGCGCAGATGGCGAACGCCGACGAGTGGGAGAACATAACGGGTGCCTGAATAATGTCCAGTGCATCGTGCATCGTCGCCGGTGACACGTGCGACAGATCAACAATCATCCCCATGCGGTTCATTTCACGAATGACCTCGCGGCCGAACTCAGTCAGTCCGTCGTGAGCAGCGTCATCCGTTGCTGAATCCGCCCAGTCGGTATTCTTGGAATGTGTGATCGTCATATAGCGCGCACCGAGGATATAGGTCGCGCGAAGAACAGACAAGGAATTCTCGATCGAATGCCCCCCTTCCATTCCGATCAACGATGCGATCTTGCCAGCCTGATGGATGCGCACCACGTCGTCAGCCGTGAGCGCCAATTCCAGTTCCTCGGGATAACGGGCAATAAGTCGCTTGACAAAGTCGATCTGCTCGATCACAGTGCGCGCATCTCCAGCCTCTCCGCCTGACTGTTGAATCGGAATAAACACCGACCAAAACTGCCCGCCGACACCACCGTCGCGCAGTCGAGCCAAATCGGTATGCATCGGTGGATCAAGCGCCGTCAGATCACTGGCGAAATCGAGTTGATCCAGATGAAGGTTCACACGCTTTCGATATTGCCATGGCACATCATTGTGGCCGTCGATCAACGGCGTCTGGCGTAACAGCCGCCGCGCTCGAGCCTCCAGTTCGGCGTCAGCATCGTCACTCAGCGCTACGCCCGCTCCAGCCACTGCGGTGGTAAGGGCAGCGAATGCCCCCAGCAGCATCAACCTCAGTCGCATCCGGATTCCTCCGTCTTTGGTGCCTGCAATACAACTTCTCCTGATACTGTACCGACCGGGACAATTGTGCGCGTCCAGTATCCGCCTCAGACTACAATATCCCTCGATCCTTCACAAAAACCCGCTTTTTTGACAGGGTGGTCCTATGGAGAGCACGTCATTTGAGAGTATTGCGACGGCCGCCGTTCATGCCGGTGAGCCGCATCCACGCATCGGCGGCGCGGTCACTATGCCCATTTTCCAGTCCTCCACGTTTATCTACGAGGGCGAGACGGACTATCACGCGACGCGCTACGTTCGGCTCAGCAACACGCCCAATCACGAGGTCCTGCACCAAAAGCTCGCGGCATTGGAGAAGGCAGAGGCGGCGCTCGTTACTTCCAGCGGCATGGCCGCGATCTCCACGGCGCTGCTCACGGTGCTTCAGTCTGGTGACCATCTGTTGGCGATGGAATGCCCGTACGGCGGCACGCACGGGTTCATCACGAACGAACTGCCTCGCTTCGGCATCTCGTACAGTTTTGTCGATGGAAGCGATCCCGAAGACTGGCGAAGCAAGCTCCAGCCGAACACACGCGCCATTTACGTCGAGTCCATCGCGAACCCGCTCATGCAGGTGCCGGACCTTGTGGGTATCGTGCAGTTTGCCCGCGCGCACCATCTTGTCTCGATGGTCGACAACACATTCACAAGCCCCGTGAATTTTCGACCGGCCCAGATCGGATTCGATCTTTCGCTGCATAGTTGCACGAAGTACTTGAACGGGCACAACGATCTCGCCGCCGGGGCCGCCATCGGTCGAGCCGATCAGATCGAGCGAATCAGACTCCGGCTGAATCATCTCGGCGGGATGCTCGATCCGCACGCGTGCTACCTGTTGCAGCGCGGCATCAAGACGGTCGCGCTACGTGTCCGCCAACAAAACGAAAGCGCTTTGCTCATCGCCCGTTTCCTGGAGCAACACCCCAGCGTCGATCGGGTCAACTACCCCGGGCTCGAGTCGCACCCCGCCCATCGACGCGCCTGCGATCTGTTTGACGGGTTCGGCGGGATGCTGAGTTTCGAGCTGACCGGCGGGCTTGACGCCGCCGAGCGCTTGCTGCAGCGCGTCACGATCCCGATCGTTGCAGTGAGCCTGGGTGGGGTGGAATCGCTGATTATCCGGCCAGCCGCGACGGCGTACGCCAACGTTGAGCCGGAGGAACGACTCCGGCTCGGCATCCGCGACGGCCTCATCCGCCTGTCGGTCGGCATCGAGGACACGAATGATCTCTTCGGCGACCTGCGCCAAGCCCTGGAGGGATGACGCATTCAATAGCCGCAGCGGTTGGCCGGGCAGTGATACCGATCGAAGATTCGCTATGAGTCAAGACGACGACATGACCCAGGGCTCACGCCGACTGTTTCTCGCCGACTCCGTGAAGCTCGGCGCGGCCTCGCTCATCGGATGGTCCGCTGAGCAGTTCCTCATTGATCATACGCTGGCAGCCTTGATCGATGCCCCTTCCGGCGATCCGTTCGCGCGAGGCGAACGCATCGGCACGCTTCGCTTCGACGATCGAAAACGCAGCTCGCGCCCGCGCGGAAAAGTCTACGGCCGCGGATTGAATGGTCGACTCCGTAGGGACCTCAGCGCCCTCACCCCGGATTCGCTCATCACTCCGAACGAACGCTTCTTCATCCGTACGCGTTGTCCGGACCGCATCGACTACACCAAACCGTGGACCATCCGTATTCACGGACTCCTACGGAAGCCGATCGACATTCCCGTCCATGAAATTGCCTCACGCGCCCAGCCAATGGGCGTTCATCTTCTGGAGTGCGCCGGCAGTGGTCTCGGCGGGCTGATTAGTGCGGCAACGTGGAGTGGAGTCCCGGTAAGCACAGTTCTGAGCAGGGCGAACGCTCTTGCCCAAGCGACGCGCATTCGCATCTCGGGATTCGATGACCATTCTAAGTTCGATTCCGGCTACGACGAGCGCGGCGCCGACTGGATATTCACGCTCGATCAATTGACGGAAGCTGGGGCATTCCTCGCCACGCAGATGAACGGCGTCGCGCTTCCTCGCGACCACGGATACCCAATTCGTCTCGTCGTACCGGGGTGGTACGGTTGCACGTGCATCAAATGGCTCGATGAGATTGAGTTTGTCGACGACACTGCTTCCGTCACGAGACACATGCGCCACTTCGCCCGGCGAACTCACCAAGTGGGCGTACCCAGGCTGGCTAAGGATTTCCAGCCCGCCGAGATCGACCTTGCCGCCATGCCGGTGCACGTCGAGAAGTGGCGCATCCAAGGGAAGATCGTCTATCGAGTCGTGGGGATTCTTTGGGGCGGCAGGCAGACGACCGATGCCCTGGTCATCCGCTTCAACGCCAACGAGACGTACGTGCCGGTCGAATCCTACGAGCACGAGACGACCAAGACCTGGACCTTGTGGACGCACACCTGGCATCCGCCCAAGCCCGGCAAGTATGTGATCCAGCTTCAGGTGGATGAACCGGCCACCCGCACTCGCCGACTCGACCGCGGCGCCTATCAGCGCATCGTGCGAGTTGAGGAAGTCAGCTGACCGCAACAATGTCGGCGAAGATACAATACTTAACGACCGACCACGGCCGAACAAGGATGAGAAGATGCCCCACGAACCGATCACCTCAACTGAAGTCACTGAATACCTTGCCACCGTTGAAGGCGGCGACGGGATTCTGGTCATTCGAAGTCACGAGAATTGCCGCGGCTGGAATGGCATTAGGTACAAGACCGGGATGTCGGCGAGGAATGTAGGATCTGAGCACCTGTCGATGAACGTGGCTACGATACCGCCGGGCGGGGTGGCCTATGCCCACCTCCATGTCGGGTTCGAACTGATGCTGTAC
This sequence comes from Phycisphaerales bacterium, assembly GCA_036475395.1. Taxonomy (GTDB): domain Bacteria; phylum Planctomycetota; class Phycisphaerae; order Phycisphaerales; family SM1A02; genus JADFNO01. The sequence continues at coordinate 10,369 of JAZFYE010000049.1, read as the reverse complement.
ATCATAAAAGGGCGCGTGCGCCACGAGTACGGCCCCGGGCTGAAGAAATCAATTGAGAACGGAGCCGGCGACTTCATCTTCATCAAGCCGGACGTGCCGCACGAGGTGTTCAATCTCTCGGATACCGAACCGGTGGTGGCGGTCATAGCGCGGGCCGCCGCCGATGAATGGCGCCGCGTTGTCCCGTATGACCGCAATAGCGAGTGATGAGCGTCGCTACGCGAGAGCGGAAACGGAGACAGGCCCGCTTGGATATGATCGAAGCGTGATCGATTACACACTGCCATTGGATCAATTGCCTGATCCGCTGCCGATTGAGCCGCTGCGTAAGCCGTTTGACGTCACGATCACGCCCCCTGGAAGTAAGAGCATCACCTGCCGGGCGTACGTGCTGGCGGCGCTGGCGGATGGGGAATCGAAGATAATTCGGCCGCTGCGGGCTGACGACACCGACAAGTTGCTCGATGCACTGTGTACGCTCGGAGCTGAGGCCCGCTGGGACGGCGAGGATGTCTATATCAAGGGGGTAAACGGGCGATTTCCGCGCGGCGGCGAGGTCAATCTCGGCGATGGCGGTGCACCGACACGTTTCATGATCGCCGTAGCGTGTCTGGCGTCCGAGCCGGTCGTTGTAGACGGGTCGAAACGCATGCGCGAACGGCCGATCGCTGAGGGCGTGGACATGCTGCGCAAGCTCGGCGCGAAGATCGAGTATGTGGAGGAAGAGGGAAGATTGCCGGTGCGTGTGGTGCCGAGTGAGGATTCCATCGGAGGGGAGTTAGAGATAGGCACAACGACAAGCAGCCAGTTCGTATCTGCGGTGATGTTGATCGCGCCTTTCACCGAGCGTGGCGTGATGCTTACCTATACACAGGATCCCACAAGTGCTTCCTATATCGCATTATCGCGGTGTGTGTTAGGCGACTGGGGAGTCAAACACCTGGCGCGACGTCGCTTTTGGCGATACGGTCGAGTCATAGCGGATCGTATCGATTCCACGCCACCTAAGAGTCAAGAGTACACAGTCGAGGCAGACGCCAGCAGTGCCGCCTATTGGCTAACCGCAGTCGCTATCAATCTACATACACATATCGAGATACACGGTCTACGAGACCCATGGTCGAGCGCACAGCCGGATAGCGAGTTCTGCCTGATCGTTCAAGACGCCGGGGCCGGGGTTTATATGGAGCCTTGGCCGTGGGGGGTTGATACGGCAAACTGGGACGTATTGAAATGCCCCAATTGTGACGCAGCTAAGTCGCCTGACGCTTCGCTTGCCGTCGCAGTATTGGCTGCGTGTAGCAAGAGGCGCAGCACGATCACCGGTCTCCACACACTCCGCCACAAGGAAACCGATCGCATTGCGGCGCTGGCTAACGAACTGCGAAAGATCGGCTGCACGATCGAAACCACGGACGACTCGATCACGATCGATCCCTCGACCCGGCACAGCGATCCGGTCGTTATCGAGACGTACAACGATCACCGCATAGCGATGGCGTTCGGCGTCCTCGGCCTCGCCCGACCCGGCATCTCCATCTCCAACCCCGCCTGTGTCAGTAAGAGCTACCCGACATTCTGGCGCGATTTCGCAAAACTCTATCAATAAGCAGCGTTTAGCGGCGGGCCTCCGGACCGCGTGGCGCAGAGCGGGCCGTTAACGCCTCCGCTCGCTGTACCAGCCGTGTCGAACCGACCATACTATTGCCCCATGAGCGCCTTCTGGTTCTTCGCCCGACAGATGCTCCGCCGCCGCGCAACCGTCGCGTGGGCGTTTGTTTTCGCCATCATCTCCGCAGGCGGGCTCGGCGTGGGACTGCTCAGCCTCGGGCCGATGCTCAAATCGATCTTTCGGGGCGATTCGCTGGTCGACCAGGCTGTCGCGCATAACCAACAGGACCATTGGCTGACGATTCCGGCCGGCTTGATCGCTCAGCTCCCGACCGATCCCTTCCAAGGGGTCCTGCTGATCATTGGCCTCATCGCCTTCCTGACGGTCTTCGGCGGGATCGCCAACTTCATGCACCAGTTCATCAGCCAAACACTGGCAACGACGACGATCGCGCGCATCCGCCGAGACGTATTCCGCCATGTGGTTCACATGCCGCTGACCCGGGTCATTCAGCGCGGGCCGTCGGAGTTCATCGCGCGCATGATCCGCGATGCAGCTGAATTACAGCGCGGCTTGATCGCGCTGGTGAGCAAGTCCGTGACGCACGTGCTCAAGGGGATCGCTGCGTTTATTGCGGCGTTGATCATCCATTGGCCCTTGACGCTGGCGGCGACAATTGCGGCGCCACTGATGGTGATCGTGCTGCGCAAACTCGGCAAGCGCATTCGTCGTGGAACGCGCGGGGCACTTGAGGCGCAAGAAGGGTTATTGCGCGTGGCGACCGAAACGCTGCACGGCTTGCGCGCGGTCAAAGCGAACACCGGCGAACGCCAGGCGGGCAATTGGTTCCATCGAATCAATAAGAAGGTCGTATCCGCGGAATTGCGTGTGCGCACCGCGCGGGCGTTGACCGCACCGCTGGCTGAGACGTTAGCGGTGTTTGTCATTGGAGGGTTGGCGATCGTGGCCGCCAAGCTGATCATTACCGGCAATCTGCCCATTGAGAAGTTCATTCTCGCGCTGGGCGCGCTTGCGGTTGCGGGGGCGTCATTTCGACCCGTTGCGGGATTAGTGAACGAAATGCAGGCGGCATCAGCGCCGGCCGAGCGCTTGGCCGATATCTTGGCCGAGCAGCGTGAAGCGCCGCGCGCGATGAAGATGCCGAAGCTGCCCGCTCATTGTCGATCCATCGAACTTGATGCCGTGACGATGACCTATCCCGGCGCGGATCGTCCCGCCCTTGAGAACGTGTCACTCACAATCGAGCACGGCCAGCGCGTGGCGATCGTCGGCCCAAACGGCTCGGGCAAGACGACGCTGGTGAGTTTGATTCCGCGCCTGCTGCAACCCAAGGCCGGTCGAGTGCTCATTGACGGAGTCGATATCAATTCGGTAAATCTCAGAAGCCTTCGGCGACAGATTGGTGTCGTGACGCAGGAGACGGTTCTGTTTCGCGGGACGATCGCTGAGAACATCGCATTCGGCGCCGGCTTGGTGCCTAGGGAGCAGATCGTTGATGCTGCTCGACGCGCTCATGCTGAGGAATTCATACTCGAGATCCCCGGCGGCTATGAAGCCCACATCGCCGAGCAAGGTGCGTCGCTTTCCGGCGGGCAACGTCAGCGGTTGGCCATTGCCCGGGCAATCCTGCGCAATCCAACGATTCTCATACTTGATGAAGCAACCAGTCAAATTGACGCGGAGTCTGAGTCGCTGATCAACAAGGCGCTGGCGGAATTCTGTCAGGGCCGGACGTCGCTGCTCATTGCGCATCGACTTTCAACGGTGCTCAACGCTGAGCGGATCGTCGTGATGGACGCGGGACGTATCGTGGCTGAGGGCACGCACGATGAATTGCTGACGACGTGTGATCTGTATCAACGCCTCACGCAGACACAGCTCATCGGCTCGGCGTAAGTATGCTGTGAAGAAGATTCACCACAGAGGCACAGAGAACACAGCGGCGGCAAAACGGAAAGCGAAGGTTCGGCAAATCAAACCGCAATCGCCTCCTCGCGCCCCTTGTTCTTTCTCAGTGTCCTCTGTGACTCTGTGGTGCGTTCTTCTCATCCGCCGGTGCGTTGGATGAGGGCGATCGCGGCGACGATGACGGCGAGGATCGACGCCGCGGCGCACCCGGCCATGGCCAGTACGGTCCAGCGCTGGGTCCGCGCGACAAAATCACCAAGCCTCGTCTGGGCGTCGTCGCCGGATCGATCCAGCACGGAGAGCATGTCGATCGCCCCGCGAACATTGTCCGCGATCTCGACGAGACCCCGGTTGATGTTCTCCATAGCCTCGGCAATCTCGCGCACCGATCGCGTGGTAGCGTCGGTCTGCTGCTGAATGAGACCGAGCACTTCGATCTGATGTTCTGACGACCCGCGGAGCTGACCAAGCGCGGTATTGAGGCTGGCGTATTGCGACTTGGCGCTCTCCGATTGATCCGTAGCCAGCTCGACGAGCTGGGCGCTGTGGCGGTTGAGGTTCCCCAACGTCTCGAGCCCGCGGGGGACCTGCTCCTGAAGCTGGGCAAGTTGCCGCACCTGCTCAGACTGCGTCTCCACGCGCTCGCCGATTTCGCGCAGTTGGGAGACGACGTCGTCGTTGGATCGGCGCGGCGCAGGCGATGGCTTGGCCTTGGGGGATTTCGGCTCAGCCGTCTGCGCCGCCCTCGCGGACTGAGCCGCATCAGGCGCTTCGACCGCCTCGGCGCCGGTGGCAAGCCCCCCAGCCTCCGTTTGGGTAAGGTCAACAACCACGGGCTGCTTCCTTCGTAGAAATAGGTTCTTCAGATCGATCAGCAGTGACATGAGGTGGGCCCTTATTTGATCGCCACTGTATCGCTGCCCGCAGGCCAATGTACGATCAGCCACCCGTGTTGGTCAAGCGGCGTGGCGTAGATGGACGCCGTTGCCCATCCCAGCCGGTCTAGCGGCGTGGGAACGACCGGTGGCGGTACTTGACGCCGGGGCAGGCGGCACAGTCCAATAGGGCCTTCCAGCAAGGGGTTGGGCGAAGCTTGGCGTCGTTGGCCGCCTGATCTGGATTCCTGGCGCTACGATAGTCTCAGCGATTGATGAGGGCACATTTGATGCAAGACCAGCCGACAAACCGTTGGAACTTGATGCTGCGAACCCTGGTTGTTTGTGGGGTTCTTTTGGGGCTTGGAGTTGCAGGTCGATTACTGCCGCATGTTGCTAGCTTCACACCAGTTGCAGCCATTGCCCTATTTGCAGGCTTCTTCTTTCGGCGAAGACTTGTCGCTCTAGCAATCCCCCTGGCCATCATGTTCGTTTCCGATGCGTTCCTTGATGCAACGCCGCTCAGTTTGAAGATCACGGTGTATGTTGCGTTCCTGTTTCCCTTGGTGTTTGCACCTCTTTTGAGGAAGCGACTCAGCCCGGTTCGGATCGGGGGCAGCGCTTTGATCGCAGCTCTATTCTTCTATGTCGTGACAAATTTTGCTGTATGGCTGGGTACGGCGTTTTACCCCCAAACGCTGGGCGGTCTACTGGCGTGTTACGGAGCGGCCCTGCCATTCCTTGCGAAGAAGTTGCTGGGTGATCTCTTGTGGTCCGGCGCAATTTTCGGGACCTACGCCGTGATCAGGCAGCTGCAACTGCGCAATGTGCCATTCGTGAACGCTTCGATTCGTGCCGGCTCGCAAAAAGCGGCTGTCTGAACCCGACCGCCTCGAACTGACTGGATTGGTATCGAATGAAAATCGGTTGGATTATCTTTCTTATCATCGTCGGGGCGAACGTGATCGGTCCGATCCTGCAGAAGCGAAATGCGCAGTTACGAAAGCAGCGTGAGCAGGGGGCGGAACCAACGGCCGAATCGAGTCCACGACGCACTGCGGCCCGACCGGACACGACCGGCCCCGGCTCCACGCGGATGGAGCAGCTCATCGCCCGTCGCCAGGCCCAGATGGAGGAGCTTCGGGGGCGGCGCGAACAGCGCCGGGCCGGACAGAGCCCGCAGGTCGGCATCGGCCCCGCCTCGACGCCCACACCAAGACCAAGCCCGACCGTGTTCCGCGCTCCGCCGCCCCAGCCTTCGCGGCGCGTGATACGCCCGGCCCCAGCCAGGCCGGCACCGCCGCAGCGGGCCCAACGACCAAGGCCCACCATTCCGGAACCCATTGCGCAACCACGTGAGAGGCAGCCACTTGCGCCGCTGCCCTCGGGGCTGGTTCCTGCCGCGTCCGCCCGTCCCAAGGCGGCTCCCAGGCCCTTCTTGTCCCTCGGTGCTCAGACCATCACCCCGCAGCTCTTGCGCCGCCTGGTGGTGCTCAAAGAGATCCTCGACCCACCGATCGCCCTCCGAGATCGCGACATTTGGGACAAACCCTGCTAAGAACGCCACGATTTCGCAGCAGATGGCGACACGTTCGCCGCAGCGGTATACTGGCCGCTATGACCGATAAGACGAATATGGCGTTGCCCGGGCAGCTGATCCAAGCGTGCGAACGCCGGCAACACCGCTTGCGTCAAGCGATGAGCGAGCACCCGATCGACGCGCTGCTCGTCTCCAGCCCCAAAGACATCCATTACCTGACCGGCTTCGTTGGTCATGACAGCGTATTGATGGTGACCGACTCGGCGGCCGTCATCATTACCGATTCGCGGTACGACGAGTTCCTCGATCCGTGGCGGGGGACACGCGTGGCTGAAGTCGTCATGGGGACGCGCCATCGCTTGGAAGACGCCGTCGCCGCACAATGCAAGTCACGAGGCGTTTGGAAGCTGGGCATTGAGGCTGAGTGGCTGACGGTCTCGGCGCGCACGAAGGTCACCGGCGCCCTGACGCAGGGGCAGGTGGTGGACACGGTCGGCTTGGTCGGCCGGTTTCGCATGGTCAAGGACGAGCTGGAGCTTGCGGCCATCGAGCGGGCCGGGTCGATTCAGCGTGACGCCCTGAACGCCGCACGGTCACGATTCGAGTACGGGATGACGGAGCGCGAGCTGTGCGCCGTCCTCGAGTTCGAGATGAAGACCCGCGGCGCGAGCGGGCCGAGCTTCGACACGATGGTCTTGGCCGGGCCCAACAGCGCAATCATCCACGCCCTCACCGGTGAGACCCGGATCGACCAGGGCACGCTGTTGATCGATTGGGGCGCCGTGTTCAACGGCTATTGCTCGGACATGACCAGGACGTTCGCTGTTGGGGCGTTTCCAGAAAAGGTGCGTGAGATCTACGACATCGTGGCTGAGGCGCAGCAGACCGGGATCGACGCCTGCGGACCCGGAAAGACGTGTGCCGAGGTTGACGCCGCGGCCCGATCAATCATCCACAAGGCGGGGTACGGCGAGTTCTTCGGCCACGGACTGGGACACGGGCTCGGGCTGGACATCCACGAAGAGCCGTATTTCAACGAGTTGGCCACGGACATCGTGCTCCAGCCGGGCATGGTCATGACGGTCGAGCCGGGCATCTATCTGCCGGGCATCGGCGGGGTGCGTATTGAGGACGATGTGGTGATCACGTCCGACGGCTGCCGTGTACTGACAAACTTCCCCAAACACCCCGACGAGATGGTTATCGAAGTGGCGATGGCGACCAGGGGATCAACGAAATGATCGACATCCGCAAGCTCAAGGAGCTAGTGAGGCTGATGGTCGGCAACGACCTGACCGAGCTGGATCTTCGCGATTCCGAAGAGCAGGTGACACTTCGGCGTCACGGAGTGCATCAGCCCCCGCAGGTCGTCGCCGCACCGGGCGGGCGCACCGCCCGGGCCGGGTCGGGTCCCGCGCAACCTGCCGCCACCCCCACCACTGCGGCTGGAGCTGAAGTTGCCGCCGTCACTGATGAGAACCTTCTGAAGATCGAAAGCCCGATGGTCGGGACGTTCTATACCGCTGCGAACCCTGAGGCACCACCCTTTGTTCGCGTCGGCGCCCAGGTTGAACCCGACACGGTCGTCTGTCTCATCGAGGCCATGAAGATCTTCAACGAGATCAAGGCCGAATGCACGGGCACGATCGAGAAGGTTCTCGTCGAATCCGCGGAATCGGTCGAGTTCGGCCAGGCGCTGTTCCTGGTGAGACCGAGTTGAGTTTGCACAATGTACGAACCCGCTGGCGAGGACGCCGCGGCTCGCATTGCGTCCATCCTTATCCCCTGATGGCTTCCTAACCCATGTTCTCTCGAATCCTAATCGCCAACCGAGCAGAGATCGCGCTGCGCATCATTCGCGCGGCCCGCGAGCTGGGCATCGAGACGGTTTGCGTGTATTCGCAGGCGGATGCGGACGGACCGTGGCTGGCGTTCGCCGACGAGGCGATCTGCATCGGTCCGGCGCCGGCCACGGACTCGTACCTGCGGATCGACCGAATCATCTCCGCCGCGGAGATCGCCAACGTCGACGCCATTCACCCCGGCTACGGGTTCCTGGCCGAGAACGCCCACTTCGCCGAAGTCTGCCGTGACTGTCACATCGAATTCATCGGCCCCAGCCCGGAAGCGATGGGGCTCTTGGGGGACAAGCTGTCGTGCCGAAAGATGGCCAAGGAGTCGAGGACGCCGATCTCTCCCGGCGGCACGAAACCGATTGAATCGGATGACGAAGCGATCAAGCTCGCCCAGAAGATTGGGTATCCCGTGATCGTCAAGGCGTCGGCAGGGGGCGGTGGACGCGGGATGCGCATCGCCCACAACGAGGTGGCGCTGACAGGAGCGGTCGCGGCCGCGGCGCATGAAGCGGAGGCCACCTTCGGCAACGGGGCTGTGTATATCGAGAAGTACCTAGAGGACGCCCGGCACGTCGAGATCCAGGTCCTCGGCGACAAGCACGGCAATGCCATTCACTTCTTCGATCGAGACTGCACCACCCAGCGGCGTCATCAAAAGCTGATCGAGGAAGCCCCGGCCCCGGACATTGACCCGAAGAAGCGAGACGCGGTGGCGCGCTCAGCGGCAGAGCTGATCCGCCGCGCACAGTATGCCGGCGCCGCCACCGTCGAGTTCCTCATGGACCGCGAGCAGAACTTCTACATGCTGGAAGTTAATACGCGAATACAGGTCGAGCATCCCGTCACGGAGATGATCACCGGCATCGATCTGGTCAAGGAAATGATTCGGATCGCCGCGGGTGAGCCGCTGGCGTACAAGCAGCGCGACATCACCGTCCAGGGCCATGCCATCGAATGTCGTATCAACGCTGAGGATCCGGATCGCGGGTTCATTCCCCAGCCGGGATTGGTAACTGAGTTCGCCGTCCCGGGCGGTCCGGGCGTACGGGTGGATAGCCACGTGCGCGCCGGCTATCGCATCCCCCCACACTATGACTCGATGATCGGAAAGCTCATCGTTCATGCGCCGACCCGCGACGCGGCGATCGCGAAGATGCGCGGCGCACTGGACGAGTTCCGCGTTGCCCCAATCAAGACGACCATCCCCCTGCATCGGCGCCTGATGGACGAGCGCGAGTTCGTCGACGCCCAATACCACGTGCGCTACCTGGAGCGGCTACTCAAGACCGATACCGAGGTCGCCGGCAAAGCGGGTCCCGTGCCGTCCGCCACGCCGAGCAAGGAACCCTGATACGAAACACGAATCGACCTGCCAAGAGCACACCACGTCTTGGACTCAGCGGTTGAAGGCGGATTCGGCGAGATCGATGGCTCGACCCAAGGCGGCGGCCTTGTGTACGGTCTCGTCGAACTCGCGTTGGGGCACGGAATCGGCGACGATGCCGGCGCCAGCTTGAAGGTGCACGGTCCATTCCTTTCGCCCCTTCGTGCCTGTGGGCATCGAAGCCTCGCCGGTCGGAATCACCATCGTCCGTAGAGTCAGCGCGATATCCATATCGCCGTTGAACCCGACCGCGCCGATGCCGCCGGCGTAGGGCCCGCGGCGCGTCGGCTCAAGTTCGTCAATGATTTGCATGGCCCGGACCTTGGGCGCGCCGCTGACGGTACCGACGGGCAGGGTCGCCCGCAAGGCATCCCACGCGTCGAGGTCACGGCGCAGGGGACCGGTCACCGTGGAACTCAGGTGCATCACGTGGCTGTAGCGCTCCACGTCCATCACGCGTTCGAGCGTAACTGCCCCCGTCTCACACACGCGTCCCAGGTCGTTGCGGCCCAGATCGACGAGCATGACGTGCTCCGCCCGCTCCTTTTCGTCAGCCAGCAATTCACGCTCCAGGGCCAGGTCTTCATCCTGCGTCTGACCACGCGCCCGTGTTCCCGCCAAGGGGCGATTCGTAACCACACCGCTTTCGACCCGGCACAGGATTTCAGGACTCGCCCCGACCAGGATCGACCCGGACGCCTGGAGATAGATCATGTACGGGCTGGGGTTGACGATGCGCAGGGCCCGGTAGATCTCAAACGGATCGGCTGACGTCTGTCGTTGAAAACGCTGACTGAGCACGATCTGAAAGGCGTCGCCGGCCGCGATGTACTCCTTGCACCTGCACACGGCCGCTTCGAACTGCTCGCGTGTAAAGTTGCCGGGTATCGGCGCAGCCGGCGCGGCGTGGAGGTCCAACTCAATCGACCCGGCCGGCAGCGGGTCACACGGCGTCATCAGTCGATGGGTGAATTCATCGAGCTCGTCGCAGCCTGTGCGGTAGGCATCGTCCACCGAATCGTGTTCATCGAGCAGGACATGGCAGATCGCGTAAAGGATCTTGTCCACGTGATCAAAGACCACCACCTGCCGGTACAGACCGAAGTGCATGTCCGGCAAGCCACGATCATCGGTCGGCGCGGCGGAAAACGGGAGCTTGTCCGGCTCGAGGTA
>JAZFYE010000048.1:0-30400 GCA_036475395.1 Phycisphaerales bacterium | reverse complement strand
CCCCATTTTGGAAATGCGCAGCCGTGGATGACGACGCGGCGTCGCCATCGAACGCCGGCATCAGGTTCCAATAGGTCACGTCGAACCGTAGGGACGTGATGTGCATGATGATGAACACCACGCCGAGGTAGCCGCTGAGCCGCTGGAGCGTGTACCGCCAGTTGTTCTGATACGGATAGCGATCGACATTGGTCCGCCCGCTGAACGCGAAGTACATGCCGAGCACGGCATGAAAGATGATGGGGAAGAACAGCAGTCCCCACTCCATAAGAACTAGGGCGGGAAGGTTGTAGATGAAATCGACTTCGTGCTGGAAGGTCTCGACCCCAGCGTGACCGTGGTGGGCCGGGTTGAGCCAACCTCCCCAGACGATCGACGCATTCGTGGTCAGGTGCACCAGCAGGAACGCGCCGATGGGAAAGATGCCGGTCAGCGAGTGGAGTCGCCGCAGCAAGAAGTAGTGTCGATCGAAGAAGCCGGCGTGGCGGTTGGACACAGTCGTGTTCTGAACGCGCAAGGGGCGGTTGCGTGGGAGTAGTCGCTACCAGCCGACGATCACGTCCTCGGCTGTCTGGAGAGAGTATAAGAAAAGCTGGTGAGGGCGGGTCAGCCAGGCGAGGGCGAGTCCGGGGATGTCTGACCGGCGCCGGCGACGGGTGAGGGTCCGGCCGCCCCTTGCTGGGCCACGAGCTGCGCGATCTGGACGAAGCGCGCTCGCAACTCCGTGATGATCTGCCTCAGTTCGGCCGCCTCCTCGTCGGAGACGTTCCCCTTGGTCGTGTCCTCCAGCACGCCAAGAAGATCGATACTGAAGCGAGCGCCGTCGAGGTCGATGACGACTCGGCCGCTCTTGGGGTCGCCCATCGCCCCCAGACCCATGATCGCCTGAGAGGCCAAAACCCCCATGAGGCCCTTGAAGTCAGCCTTGGGCAACTGCCCGGGCTGCGGCCGCTGACCGCTGTCCTCCTTAGCCTTTTCCTGCTCGACGAGGCGCTGCTTCTCGGCTTGAGCTTCGGCCTTCCAATCCGAGTCGATCTGCAGTTTGGGGGCTGTGTCGTCCTGGCTCATGGGAATCCTATGACTTGTACGATCTGACAGACGAGCCAGTATACCGCCGGGAGTTGATACAATCGAGGCAACGGTCTGCGGCCATACCACCGAGGGCAACAATCATGAGCCGAGCGCAGCCAATCACAAGGATGACGCTTGCCGGAGCGCTGGCGGTTGCCGGTGCCGTCGGGTGCAGTCAGATAATCAGCCCGGTGCCTTCGGCCCGTCGGGTGAGTCTCGCCGAATTTGCGGGCCCGCCGGTGAGCGAGTCGTCGTCGCCACAAACGAATGACCCCGGCGAGACGGATCAGGCCTCCGCCCAAACGCCCAGCAACGTCCCCTCAACATCGCTGGCTGATCAAGGCGCGGCCGATCTTGAGAACGGGTCGGGTACCTCCGACGAATCGCCGACTGATCCCGATACGTTTTCTCAGCTCGAGCAGCGAACAGTGTTGGCCCTCACGCAGCCCGGTGATCGTGTCATTGTGGACAGCTTGGTGGGTGAAGTGAACGGTCGCCCCATCTTCGCCGACGAGTTCCTCGCACCTATGGAGCAACATCTAGTTCAAGTAGCGAAGCAGACAACCGGCGTGCAGCGTCGTCAGGCGTTCAACAACATTATCCGAGGAACCCTCAGGTCGGTGGTGGAAAACGAGCTTATCCTCGCAGATGCCGAGTTCGCGCTGACCGAGCAGGAACAGCGAGGACTGTTTGCCTTCATGCGGAATCTGAAGGAACGGGTCATCCGAGAAAAGGGGCGCGGCACCCGCTATGAAGCGGAACAGAAGCTTCGAGGCGAAGTCGGTGCCGGCGACATCGAGGAATACCTGGGGCGGCAACGTGACTACATCCTCTTCGACCAACTACGGCGCCAGAAGATCGCACCGCGCGTCGTCGTCTCCCAGCGGGATATCGAGCACGAGTATCAACGCCGGTATCAAGAGTTCAACCCACCGCCAAGAGTTACGCTCGCCAAAATCAATCTCCTGACAGAATCGCAAGCTGACCTCATCGACCAGGTGTCGCAACGACTCACCAGTGGCGAAGCGTTCTCCGCGATTGCCGAGGATCTTGGTGTACCCAACGGCGGGGTCTGGGACACGTTCGATATGGGGTCGGGCGGCATCACCGATATCGAGGTGACCGACGCAGTCAAATCACGGCTGGAGGGATTGGGCCAAGGCCAGACGACTAAACCGTTCGTGCAGGGTGGTTCCACAATCTGGCTGCACGTTCAGAAAGTCGAGCGTCAACCGGCCCGCAGCCTCTTCGACGTGCAGCGGCAGCTGGCCGACAATATCCAGATGAGACGCAGCAACGAGGAATGGGATCGCTACGTCCGCTCGTTGTTCGCCGAAGGAATCTACGACGAGCTGGAGGACATGGCGGACCGCCTGCTGGAGATCGCGCTTCAGCGCTACGCGAGATGACCAAGCTCCCGGCGCTCTTCCGTGCTCGCCGACGATCCCTGGGCGACAAGGGCGAGCGATTCGCCGCCCGCTGGCTGCGCCGGCACGGGTACCGCATCCTGCACCGCAAATACCGGGTCGGCGACGATGAAGCCGACCTGATCGCACTCGATCCCGATGGCCGCACGATCGTGATTGTCGAGGTCAAGACGCGATCGACCAACGAGCCCGCGCCGGAAACCGGCATTGACCGCACAAAACAGTTTCGGCTTGCCCGACTGGCGGCGAGACTGGCCAAGAGACCCTCGTTTCGGGATCGTCCGCTTCGATTCGATGCGATTGGCGTGGTGTGGCCCGATCACGGCAAACCGCAGATCAGACACTTCGTGGCTGCGTTCGAGGCGCCGTTCTGAGATACGCAGGTCTACCCCGCATTCCCCAGTTGCCCTCGGCGTTCTTGAACAACCTATCATGGCGTTCAGCCTAACGACGAGGGGTCTGCGATGTCAACCTGTCCCTACCCCCACCCAAGCGGCCTGACAGGGCCACCAGGGCTGGATTCTGCCGATTCCCAGACAGGGACAGTGGCTCGGTAACCAGGGTGTCCCCTAGCTAGGTGACAGCTGGTTAGGTGTCACCTAGTCAGGTGACACCTAGATAGGTGACTACCATCGACGCCAAAGACAGGTATCCTAGAAGCAAAGGACTGGAACTTGAGGTTTCCGGGGGGAGGGCGTTACACTCGTGCTCGGAAAGCTCGGCGGTGGAGCCGGGCGAAGGTCAAATGGGAAATGTCGGCTGAAGGCTTACGTGAATAGCAGAAGACTGAGACCAATTGCAGCCGGAAAGAAAAGCGGACGGGGGTCTTTTTCGGGGCCGGTTATTCTGGGACTAGTCCAGCCGGACGCCAGGGCTTTTGGCCTTGCCAGCTGCTTGGCCGTATGGCAGACTACGGCGCTCAATAGTAATTCAGTCTCTATGGTCTCACTCTAATGCCACCCAATCTCGCTGGATTCATGATGTCTCACTTGGGCGAGGTCCTAAACGTCATCGCCTGTGTGTTCGCACTAGCCGTCGGCATAGTCTTTGGAGCTAGGCTCGCAACCATCTGCCGCGACAAGGGTCGCCAAGAGGCGAATCCGGCGTGGGAGTTCATCCCGTGGGTCTTCGATTGTTGGTTACTTTCCTGGGTCTTTTGGCTCGCATTATACAGCTTCAGACTAGGAGCCGCTTGGTTTCGATGGGCGGAAGATCCATATGTGGATCAGGTGGTCCTGATTCTAAGCGACATGAACTCTGTCTGCCTCGTCTTGGTTTTCTACGGCCTAACACGAGGCGATTCTCTCGATCGGCGCACCTATAGACGCGCTGGCTACGTTTTGGCGATCTTTGTCTTAGTCTTTGATGGACTTCTTCTTCTCGCTGGATGGCTCGTCACCGATACAGAAGATCCAGACATATTCCTGCAGCCTTGGTCCGTTGCTGCAGCGATGTTCGCCCCCTTCGTTGTTGGGCGAGCTTTCAAGCTGCGCTATAGCACCAACAGCGTTTGGGTGCTTGGCTGTGTCTACGCACTAGCCCAACCGCTCGCCTATGGTACCGCGTTTGCTTTGACCGAGGATCGCGCGGTCCGAGTTGCCGTCCACCAGCCAATCTCGTTCTCACAACCGGTCAAGCCGTTCGTTTCAGTGTCCGAGGATTCGGACGGCGTCGTCTATCAGATTCAACGAAAGAGCGATGGTCATGTTCTCACAGGCCGCGAGACAAGAAAGATCATCGATGAACTCAAGCCGTATGTCGAAACAGTGTCGCTCATTCGGTTGTACGTGCAGCTTCGCTTTGAAGACCTTGTGTTCGGTGCATTGGCGCTCTTGAAACTCGGCTGGGCCGCCACGGCGATCGCTTTTCTACGAGTTGCACCGGTCGATCTCAAACCGAACATCCGACCCTGTACGCGTCCGGAGGCCGGGTCAAGCCTATTCGATAATTGGAAGTGGTTTTATTGGTCTCACATTCTTGCTCTCGGGTTCATATTTTTTGTCATCGGCAAATACCACGGTCTCGATGCTATGGTTCTTCATCTCATCCTCACTGTACTCATTGTAGTTGCAATGCATCTTGTCAGGAGAGGCCGACCTTTGCATGATTTGCTTGAGCTACTTCTGCGCTGGACGAAGGCGAATCGATAGAGATGTTGACGCTAACGACCAAACCTGTCTCTATAGCTCTGTTCACCGCGCGCAGTGCGCCTCGAAGCGGTAGCGTCATAGACCAATCCGATGCCAACCGCTATCCCAAACCGGCCCAGCCAGAAGGGCAAGAAAGGGGGGCAAGCAAGAAAAGGGGACGGGAGTCTTTTTCGGGACCGGCCTGTTACCGTCGATTCCGGTCAGAAGCCAGCGATAAGGAACTTGGGTTTCCGGGGGGAGGGCGTTATGCTCCTGCTCGGAAAGCTCGGCGGTGGAGCCAGGCGAAGGTCAAATGGGAAATGTCGGATTACACAGGCGTGATCGGGAGCGGATCGCGTTGCCTTGGCGAATCAGCTCAACCCCGGCGCGTGCTGACTGACGGCGAGTGCAATTGTTCGCGACGAAGCCGCATCAAGAGAGAGTTGTCGTCGAGCTCCACGGCATCCAACGGGACCGTAGCGTCCTTCTGAACGGGCCGGGTCAATAGGGCATTGTCGGTCAGCCCGATCGGAAGCAGGCCACCCGCATTATCAACCTCGTCGATGCGCCCGAAGCAGGTGTAGCCGCCAATGCCGTCGAGACGCTCTCCTGCGCGAAGATCGCGCTTGGCAACGGCAATCACTTCCGCAACCGGCTCGGGGCGAGGTCGATCTGCCGAACAATGCCGCGCCCGATCAGACCCGCTCCGACGATCGCAACCTGAGTCGTCTCTCCTTGTTGCTGCCGTTTGCGCAATCGACTCAGCAGCGTCATGATCCTGCCTCCCGATTCGTGCAGGCGGTGCGCGGCTTACTACGGTCTTCACAACACAGCGCCGCTTCGAGCGCCGCCTCCCAGTGCGGTAACTCGACCTCGAATTGCCTGACCGTGCTATCACAACAAAGCGCTGAGAACCGAGGACGATCGGCTGCGGCGGAGCGTGCCTTGGTGGGCACGGGAACAACTGTCGGTTCAGACGATATTTCGGCGAGCTCGATTATCCGCCGAGCCAACCCGAACCTGCTCGTTACACCCTGACAGGCGAGATGATGAATTCCACCTGCGTCCGCGAACGACCACGCCTGCCCCTGGTGGACCAGCGCTCGTGCGATGATTCGTGCGGTCGCTTGGGCAACGGTTCGACTCCACGTCGGACAACCGAACTGATCGTCAACGACGCGCAGCTCGCGCTTGATCGCCGCCTGCTCGAGAATCGACACAAGAAAGTTCGATCCGCGCAGGCCATAGACCCAACTTGTACGAAGGATCAACGCAGCGCAGTCAACGCTCAGCACCGCCTTCTCGCCGGCCAGTTTCGTTCGACCATACGCGTTGATCGGATCGGGCTCGTCCTTTGGCGTGTACGGGCTCGTCGCGCGCCCGTTAAATACGTAGTCGGTGGAATAATGAATGATCGCGGCGCCGAGTCGACTTGCCTCTTGTGCGAGGATACCCGGGGCGGTTGCATTGACGCGGTGCGCCAGCTCCTCCTCATGTTCCGCACGATTGACATCCGTATAGCCCGCGGCATTGACCACCAAGCCGGGCCCGACCGATCGCACCATCTTGCGTATACCCTCTGGGTCGGTCAGATCCATCTGCGCGCGATCGACGGCGATCACCTCCCCGAGCGCTGGTAACGCTCGGCGCAGTTCGCTTCCGATCTGACCGGTCGGCCCTGTGAGCATAATCCGCATGCATGATCCGCCGCTTGAGAAAACGCAAGGCTCAGCCTGGATTTTCTCGGCCATGCCCCCTGAGGCCTGAACCGAGCCTTCGCCCCGCCGCCAAGGCGAGTCTTACAGGACCGGCCTATCCGGTGCAGCCTGCCAGAATGATGACTCGGCCCAGGCGGTGGCTCGAAGCCCGCCTCGTCGTCAGTCTGATCGTGATGGGACAAGTGCGGCTCGTTTCGGTCCGATGTATGGGCTTACACGACGATCGTCCATGCGATGTTCCTGCGCACGCCGATCGTCTCGACGAAATGCCTGGGCGTTCCCGAGCACATCATTGACGGCAAGACCGGTTTCGTCACACCGCACAGCGATGATGAATCGCTCAAGGCTGCGATCGATCGATTGTGGTCGGAACCTGGATTGGCCCAGCGGTTGGGCGATGCCGCCGAAGCTCGTGCCCAGACCCGCCATTCACTGAAAGCCGCAGCGCGGAACTTTGCCCAGCTAACTCACAAGCTGCTACAAGTCAGGTCCTAGGAATCGCGATGCCGAGTCTCGCGCAACATCCGGCGTTCAACCTGGCGTCATGAACCTGCCCCGTCTCCCGACGCTGTCGGTATTTGTTCCTCGTCGGGTTCGGGCAACTTCGCCCGCCACTCGGCGGCCTTGGTCGGCTTGCCCCAGGCGTGGTAACGGTTGGTGACCATATTTATTCGGATTCATCCTGCAATGCCGACTCGAACTCGGCGAGGGCCTTCTCCAGACTGCTGCGAAGCGGTGACTCTCCCGGTGCTAACAGCGCGATGGCTTTCTTCTGATTTTCGATGGCCTTGGCTGTGTCGCCGGTGAGGTGGTAGGCGAGGGAGAGGGTGTCGAGATACGCTGGGTTGTTGTGCTGGGTCATCTCGTTGGCTTCGAGCGCCAGCATCAGGGCCGTCTCGGGATCGCGCAGATCGGCCGGCTCGCACGTCAGTCGGTTCCACGCGCAGGTGTTCTTGTCATTTGCCGACGCGCCGGGTCGGTCGGCCCGACGGCGCTCGATCTCCTGGAGCGCACGAACCAGTGGCCGTGCGTCGTTCATTCTCCCCTGGCTGCCGTATAGATTGGCGAGGTTGTTCATGGTGCGCAGCGTTTCCGGATGCTGCTCGCCCAGCACGCGCTTCTGGATCTCCAGTGTCGTGAGATACAGCGGCTCCGCCTCGTCGTAGCGGCCCTGATTCGCGTACAGGAGCGCGAGGTTGTTCATGGACGTGAGCGTGTACGGATGCTCCTCGCCCAGGACGCGTTTGCGGATCTCCAGCGTCTGCACATACAGCGGCTCCGCCTCGTCGTACCGGCCCTGTTCGGCGTACAGGATCGCGAGGTTGTTCATGGACCAAAGCGTCTCCGGGTGCTCCTCGCCCAGGACGCGCTTGCGGATCTCCAGCGTCTCCAGGTACAGCGGCTCCGCCTCGTCGTAGCGCCCCTGATCGAAGTACAGGATCGCGAGGTTGTTCATGAAGCTCAGCGTGTCCGGATGCTCCTGGCCCAGGACGCGCATCTGGATCTCCAGCGCCTGCAGGTAGAGCGGCTGCGCCTCGTCGTAGCGCCCCTGGCTCTTGTAGAGAATCGCGAGGTTGTTCAGCGAGGCGAGCGTGTGCGGGTGCTCCTCGCCCAGCACGCCCTTCCGGATCTCCAGTGTCGTGAGATACAGCGGCTCCGCCTCGTCGTAGCGGCCGTGGTTCCAGTACAGGATCGCGAGGTTGTTCATGGACGCCAGCGTGCTCGGATGCTCCTGGCCCAGCACGCGCTTTCTGATCTCCAGCGTTTGCAGGTACAGCGGCTCCGCCTCGTCGTAGCGCCCCTGATTCGAGTACAGGTTCGCGAGGCTGCCCATGGACCCGAGCGTCTGCGGATGCTCCTCGCCCAGGACGCGACGCCGAAGCTCTCGTGCCCGCTCCAGGTGCGGCTCGGCCGCGGGAAACTCGCCCAGCTTTCGGTAGGTCCTGCCCAGCGTTGAGCGGATCGAGGCCTCGACGAGCGGCTTGTCCTCGAACCGCCCGCCCACACCCGAGGCCTCCTCGATGCTTTTGCCCGCCTCGTCCAGCACATCGCGCATCAGGACGTCCTTGCCTTTGCCTTGCTCGGCCGAAGGGGCGACGGCGGCGAGCAGATCATCAGTGAGAAAGTCGTTGACCGTTTGGGCTATTTCGGCTTGGCGCTGCGCCTCCTCGCGGGCGACCTCGGCCTGCTGCTCGCGCTGTTCGGCCAAGCTGCGCTGCTGGGCTTCGCGGGCCAGAGCCACGCTTGTAGTCACTATTCCGCCGACGAGCACAACGAACACGGCCGCCACCCCGACGACCAACGCCTTGTTACGCTTCGCAAACTTGCGCAGTTGATAGCCAACACTCGGGGGGCGGGCCACGATCGGCTGATCGCTCAGGTACCGGCGAATGTCGCCGGCCAAATCACTGGCGCTTTGATAGCGCCGCGTCCGCTCCTTCTGAAGCGCCTTGGCGATGATCGTCTCCACATCGCCGCGAAACACTCGGTTGATCGAACTCAGCGGGGTGGGATCGTCCTCGCGGATCACACGCACCGCTTCGTGAATCATCTTGTTCTTCAGCTCATAGGGAAGACGTCCGGCCAACAGCTCATATCCCAGCACGCCGAGCGCATACACATCGCTTCGGGTATCGAGTTCGGTCACGTCGCCGCCAGCTTGCTCGGGGCTCATGTAGGGGATGGTGCCCAGGAGCTGGCCCACATCCGTCTGTATGGTGGTGGCTTGAATGTCGGCGTCGGTGGCCCGAGCCACGCCGAAGTCGAGAATCTTGGGTTGACCCTCTTCGGTGACGAGGATGTTGTCCGGCTTCAGATCGCGATGGATGATCCCCTTTTGGTGGGCGTGTTGGACGGCGTCGCAGATCTTGGCGAGTAGCTCCATGCGCTGGCGGGTGCCCAACTGTGACCCTTGGGCGTACTCCAGCAGCGATCGACCGCGCACATACTCCATGACAAAGTACGGCTGAGCGCCTTCGCCGGTGTCGGCGGTTCCCGCTTCGTAGATCTGTGCGATGCCGGGATGTTGCAGTCGTCCCAGCACCTGCGCTTCATGCTCGAAGCGTCGCAGCAGGTTGGCTGAGGCCACGCCGGGGCGAATGACCTTCAAGGCGACAAGTCGGGTGGGCTTGTCCTGCTCGGCGAGAAAGACGGTTCCCATGCCGCCTTCGCCGAGGACACGAACGACCTTGTATCGGCCGATGAGTTGCCCGAAGCGCTTGCCGAGATCCAGCGACACCGTGCTGGCGACGTCCCGCGCCGCTTGCGGCCGGCGCGACGGCTCATCCTCGGTCACGGCTTCCGGATCAGCGGGCTTGTCGGATTCCTCCATGGCTCCATCCTTCCTTCTGCAATGTTCTGGGCCCCCATTGTACCGGCTTCCAGCCCAGATGGGCCTATGTTGTGGCGGTGGGAGCCGAGCGACGCCAGCCGGTCGTCGCCTCAACCCCGCTGCTTCGAACCGACACTGCTCAGGGCACTTTTACGATTAGGGTGCGTCGCGCTTCTGTACCGCTTCGTACTCGGCCAGAGCCTGTTGCATGGCGGGGCTGAGGGTTGGGCGATCGTCGGCGCCTAGCTCGCGACGCCAAAGCGAGCGGGCCCGGTCAAGATGGCGCCTCGCCAACAGATCCTCACCGAGCTTCCAATAGGCGATCCCCGACGTCGCGCGGATCGACGCTTCCACCAGCGGCTGCTCGTGGAACATTCCGCCGAGCTTTGAATCCTGTTCGATTCGTTCGGAGGCAACATCCAGCATGTCGCGCATCGAGTCATCCTGGGCGTTGCCCATTTGTGTCGAGCGCGCGATCGTTGCGAGCAGACTGTCGGTCAGAAACTCGTTGACGACCTGCGCGCGCTGCATTTCATCCAGACGCTCGTCGGCGCTGGGCTGACCAAGGTCACGACCGGAGGCAAGAAAACCACCGACGATCGCGGCTGGAATCAGCACGATCAGGAGGATCACACACGCCGCCGCCAGCGTACGGAGTAAGGTGCGCTGCCGGCTTGCCTTGCGGCGCGAGTGCAGTGTTGAAAGGCGCCGCCCAAGCTCCTGGGCACTCGCCAAGCGTTGTTCGGGCCGTCCGGCTACACAGCAAGCAATATCGTCACGGTGCAGCGGATCTGGAACATCCGCTTCCCAACCTTGGGCCAGCGGCCGAGTCAAATCGCCGACGATCATTTGGTAGAGCAGAACACCCAGCGCGTAAACGTCGCCTTGGATCGTGAACGGCCGATGGGCCCAACTCTCCGGCGGGGCGTACATTCCTTCGCCCATCTGGTCGGACTCGTCGCCGCTGGTGGAAGTTTGGGTCATACCCGTCATGGTGATATTGCGCCGCTCCAGCTGCGATCGATCCGTCAGGACACCGATTCCGAAGTCGGACAGGCGCGGCCTCGGTTCGTCGGTCTCGGTGTAATAGATAAGGATGATCGAAGGCCTGATATCCTTATGCAGAATCCCGATCGAATGCGCTGCGGCCACGGCGTCGCACATCCTGATCACAAGATCCAGGCGCGTGGCGAGCGGCACACGGTCGATTCCACCTTGCGATTCGGCCCACTGTACGAGATTGCCTCGATCAGTGAACTCGCTCTCCAAATAGAACGGCGGACGTTTGAGCTGGATGTCGCGGATCTGGGCGATGTCCGGTCGATCACCCAGCGCTTCGCGCATCAATCGGAACAAAATCAGTTCTCGTTTGAGGCTGCGTAACCGTTGCGCGTCGAAGCAGAACTTGAAGACCCGGCGGATACCGGTCTTGTCTTGCTTTGCCAGCCAGATCTCGCCAAATCCGCCTTCGCCGATCTTGCGCTGCAGCAGCCAGTCGCCACGCTGAGGAATCGGTAGGCCCACCCCCGGTCGCCAGCCATAGAGTTCCTCCTCACCAGCGGGTATTGCCCGTCGGAGTTTCTCGCCATCCGGCGGTGGTCGCAAGGGCGCGATCCCTTTCGCCCCGACCTCGAAAACTTCGATCGGCTCGTCGCTTCCCTTGAACAGGTACGGTCCGTGCGCCACCCAGCGCAGCTTGGGTACCTCGTCGCTTCTTTGGGCCGCAGGATGCTCCAGCACATACTGGCGTGCATCGTCGAACGCGGTACGGGTCATCAATGTCTGGCTGGGAAGGGCTACGCTCATGATCCGAGCGGCGACGTCGACGGCGAGGCCCACCAGCTTCGGCAGACCTGTGGCCGCTTCCTTCTCCAGCTCCACCACTTGGCCAATGTGCACACCAATACAGATGCGAATCGGTTCGGGTTCCCATGGCTCGACGTGAATCGCGTATTGGAAGCGAAGGGCGGCGCCCACGGCATCGGCCGCAGTCGCAAACCGCACGAGGAACCCATCACCAGTGTCCTTGAGGATCTCTCCACCCGGTGTGCTGGAGGTGATCTTCCGAAAAAGGGCATCGTGCCGCGAGATCAGATTCGCGTATACGCTTGCCCCAACGCGCATCTTGAGGTCAACCGATCCAACGAGATCGGTGAACATCAACACCATCAAGCGCGATTCGAGAAATACCTTCAAGCGCGATTCGAGTCCGTTGTCGACCATCATGCCCGCCGCTGAGAATCGACCCGTGAGATCGCCATGGTACCCGAGATCAGCAACACGTCCGGCTCGACGCTAGCGTAGAAACTCGCGCGCGACATCCGGCGCTCAAGGTGCCGCTATGAACCTGCCCCCGCTTCCGACGGTGTCGGTATTTCTTCCTCGTCGGATTTGGGCAACTTCGCGCGCTACTCGACAGCCTTGGCGCCGTAGCCCTTGCCCGGTTCGGCTTCGTGCCAGGCGTCGTAGGGGTTGACAAGGGCGTTGACGGCCTTGATCGTCCGCTCGTGGTCGGCGCCGAGGGCGGCCAAGAGAGTCCCGTGCGCTTCAAGAAGCGCCTGCTCGGCCTCCTCATAGCGGGCGAGTTTCGTGAGCGTCTGGCCGGAGCCCTTTAGGAATCCACCCGTGTACCAATGCCCTTCCGGCAACGTGCGACGCGCTCGATCCACCGCTTCGGTGCCGAGCGCTTCGGCTTCCTCGAGCCGTCCGAGTTCACGCAGCAGGCGGCCTATATTGTGGATCGAGACCAGCGTGTCCGGGTGGTCATCGCCCAGCACGCGGCGGCTTACCCCAATCGTCGTAGAGCTTGACTTGGCCCCGGCCGGCGGTTCCAATAATCCGAGACACCTTTGCAACTTCGAGCAGTCAAGAGAACAATCGTTTACGAAAGGAGCTCAACATGGCTTTCGGAAGCGGCGGGGACTGGAACGGATCATCAAATGCGGCTGGGACTGAGACAGTGATGTGGGAGACTACCTTTGACGGCCCCCCGGCATCGGTCAGCTTCCCGATCACGCAGGGGCAGAGCGAAGACATCGTGGCCGTGAACCTGATGAATGCCTGGAATGCAAGCTACCCCAATCAGGCTACGATTGACCGCAACGATCCCTCTACCGTCAGGTTCGACAAGAACGGCCAACCGCCCACCGCCATGGCCGTCACCGGTACATCGGGGAGGAAACCGCTTCCGGAGAACGGTTCTGCCCAGCCGGTGGTTAAAGGCTTGACGGTCAAGAACGTCAGTTAGGACACCGACCGCCGGCCCCTGAGCGACAAAGCGCCTATCAAGGGCGGACCGGTGTTAGTCCACCGCAAGCTGCTTGAGATGCCATCGGGCCAGGTCGAACTCCGGCAGGTCGAACCCCTTTCCGGTTTGCAGAACGGTATCGCGACACTGTCCGAACCAGGTCTTGGCTTCGTCCCGGCGGCCCTCGACCAGCGCTCTGACTCCCAGGTAGTAATACGTCACACTTAGCATCACGAAGTTCTTTGCATAGGGAAGCAAGTCTTCGGCGCTCAGGTCTCCGCGGAACATCTCGAGCATCTTGTGTTCGAGGGGGATCGTCGCCGCTTCTTGCGCCGCTGCAAGCGCCTCCGCTGCCGCTTCGCGATCACCCGGGCCGTTGCGCAGCGCGCGCATCTCCCAGATCCACAGGTGGCCCTGCACCGCCCATTCCTCCGGATCAAGGGATGCTAGGCCCGAGAAATCCTCGATCGCCCCCTCCACGTCGCCCGCGAAGCGCCGCGTGAGGCCCCGGCCCAGGTAGACGATGGGCTCCTTTGCTGCTAGAGCAACAGCCCGATCGTGGTCAGCCAACGCAAGTTGATACTCACCGGCAATGCGGCGAAGTCTGGCGCGATTGTGGAAGTCCTGCGGCAGTTCCTTGGCACCGCGCATTCCCCTGTCGTATGCGTCCAGTGCGGCCTCAAACTCGCCGCTTTTGAGGTGCAGGTACCCGAGCGTCCGCAGCGCCAGCAGGTTTTCCGGGTCCAGCTCGAGGGCCCGATCGCAGTCACGCCGCGCCGGGGCATTCTTGAACTGAAGCGTAAGCAGCTTCGCACGCAGAGCGAACGCAGCCGCGAAGCGGGGATTCAGCTCGATCGCCTGGGTACAGTCGGCTATGGCCTTGTTCGTTCTGAGGCGCCAGTCGGGGTCGCTACGATCTTGAAATCGTTCCGCGAGGTTTTTCTCGGTTAAGAATTGTGCCTCGGCGAATAGCCGGAGCGCGGTTTCCGTTGCCGCCGCCAGGGCCGCCCGGCTCGCCTGGTTTCGGTAGTACGCGGCGAGACCAAGCGCACCGCCCGCAATCAGTAGCACCGCGATGAAGGCCAGTGGCACCTTCCGTTTGCGTACAAACTTGCTGAACCGGTAGGCTACGCTCGGCGGCCGGGCGAGGATCGGCTCGTGGTCAAGATGCCGACGAATGTCGGCCGCCAGTTCCCCCGCGCCCGCATACCGCCGCGTGCGGTCTTTCTCGAGACACTTCATCGTGATCCAATCCAGGTCGCCGCGGAGCAGTCGGATGAGCCTTCGCGGATCGACTCGACGGTGCTGGGCGAGCTGCTGGACGGAAGACGTTTCGAGTTGCGGTGACTCACCCACCCCCTCGCCTCCTCCGTCAAGGGAGGGGGAACGGCCCTCACCCCCGGCCCCGCCCGGGGGAGAGAGGGGAAAGCTGCTCAGCCGGTTGCTCGGCCTGGGTGGCTCCTGCTGGCGGATGATCTGCTGGAACTCGGCGAACGCCGCTTTGCGCAGCTTCGACGGATCGAATGGCAAGGCCCCGGTGAGCAGCTCATACAGCAACACGCCGAGCGAGTAGATGTCGGAGCGGGTGTCGATGTCCTGCGCGGTCATCTCCGCCTGCTCGGGGCTCATGTACTCCGGCGTTCCGATGAGCTGTCCCTGCACGGTGAAGAGCGTCTTTTCAGTGAGCTTCTGGTGCAGGGCCTTGGCCACGCCGAAGTCGATCACCTTCGGCACCGCGCTACCTTCCTTCACCGACACGAGAATGTTGCTCGGCTTGATGTCGCGGTGGATGATGCCCGTCTGGTGGGCGTGCTGCACGGCATCGCAGACCTTCATGAACAGGTTCAGCCGGTCGTGGATGTTGAGGCGGTGTCGATCGCAATGCTCGGTGATGGGGACGCCCGGAACGTGCTCCATGACGAAATACGGTCGGCCGTCGTTGCTTACGCCCGCGTCGAATACCTTGGCCACGTTGGGGTGCTCCATCATGGCCAGGGCTTGGCGTTCGGCCTCGAAGCGGGCGATGACCTGTCTGGTGTCCATCCCCGGCTTGATGACCTTCAGCGCCACCCGCCGGCGGACGGGCTCGGTTTGCTCGGCCAGATACACGACGGCGAAGCCGCCCTCACCCAGAATATCCCGAATGATGTATCGCCCTATTCGTTGCCCTGAAGTGAGCTGTCCGGACGGTCTTGGGTCTCGTAGGACCGTAGGCTCGATGTCAGTACTCGCCTTCTCAGGGGCCGTGCGGTCGTTCTCCGGCATTTTGCCGTCCTCTCGCGTCGGCGCCAGTATACAGCATTTCCGCCTGTACTTTGGAGGCGTACTTGATTAGGGATCAGCGATTTGAGGCTGAGATGGGAGCCCGAGAGAAGGATCGCATGGCGCATCGCTCAGCGTGCATCATCCACGTTATCCGATGATCTTGCGGCGGCGTGTCACATAGTCCCAGACGACGTAGCGGTCCAGGTCGTTGCCGCCGGTGAAGAAGACGCGGCCGTCGGTCGCCTCAACCATGCGATGGGCGAACTGGATGTCATCGTGGGTCTGGCCCCAGTTCGGAAGGAGAAAGACGTTGATGGTGACGCCTTCCCGGGCACAGCGCTGCGCTTCGCGCATGGTGGCCGTCTCGGTGCGCGGATCAGGCGGGTAGAGCAAAAAGAGCTGCTCGCCTTCAAAGTGAGCGGTCGGCAATCCGTCAGTGATGAGAATGATCTGCCGGTTCAGTGTGTCTTGGGCGACGAGGAACTGGCGTGCGATCTGAAGGCCGTGCTGGATGTTCGTAAAGTGCGGAGGAATGTCGAACTCACTGATGCGATCGTCGCTCATGTCCGCGCGCAGCCGTACGATGGAGTCGTAAACCGTGACCGGCTTGGGCATCAGCGCCGGAAGCTCGGAGATGTGTCGCGGCTTGGCGAAGGTATACATCTCGACGAATTGAAGAAAGTCGCCGGGGTATTCGCTTCGGATCAGGCCGTCCAGAGCAAGCGCCATTCGCTTGGCGTTTATGAACTGCCCGTCGTACCGCATCGAGCCGCTCATATCCATCACGACCACGGTCGCGCACTTCGGCGTGTTGCGCGTGTGATGAATCTCCATATCCTCGGGCTTGAGTTGGATCGGCAAGCCAGTACCGCTACGGACCATCGCGTTCATCATCGACTGCGGAATATCCATGTGAGCGGGGGAGTCGCCGAACTCGTACGCCTTGGTTCGAGGCAGTTCGACGGCGCCCTCGCCAACGATCGGGCCGGCGTGTCGGCCGCTGCGCGCTGATTGGAGGTCCTCAAAGATCTGTTCGAGGATTCTCGATTGAAACAGGCGGAAGGCCTTGGGTGTCAGTTGATACCCCTCGCGCGTGAATTCGAGTCCCTGGCGTTCGGCCATTTCGCGCAAGTAATCCTGAATTTGCTGTTGAAGCGACTGGAGCTGCTCGATGTCGCCGGGCTCGGCGAACTCGGCGAGCGCTTCCATGTCTATTATGCCAATCTGCGCCGTTTCTCTCGCCTCACGGAGCTGCTCGAGCAGCCGGTCGATCATCTCGAGCTCTTCCTTGATCGCCAGCGCTTCGGGCACAGTCATCGGCGTGTGGCCGGTGAAATCGTATTTCGCCGCCAACTCATCGATTTGGTACTTCTCGCCCAATCGCTCGACCAAGTGCAGCAACTGACGGGCGAACGGCGATTGCTCATCATCGACGCGGTACCACAGCGCTTCGAGGTCACGAAGCTGCTCGACTTCAAATTCGCGATGAAACGACTTATGCAGCGGCGGTGGCGGCTGCAGTTGGCGACCCAGATCGACATACGCTCGGCGGGCGCGTTCCTGCACCCGCTCGGTTTCGTAGGTTGAGAGGATCTTGCGCTTGCGCTCCAGGAGCATCGCGATCAGCGCGTCGATGCTCGGCCCGAACCCCCTGATCTGACTGGGGTCGAGGTGAATCGCCCGCGCCAGCTCCTCCTCGGTCAATCTCCTCATGCTCCCGAACATGAGCATGTGCTCAAAGGCCGAGGAAACCATGTCCGGCGGCTCAGTCGTCGGCGACGGAAAGTTCTTGGGGTCGTACGCTTGGTACGTATGAATAATCCCGCCGAGGCGATTGCGTGGCTTTGGTGATTGATCAGACATGAGCAAATGGCGACGGCAGTCAAGAATCGCTGTTGAGACGAGGATCATCAAACCGGTACTGACTCGCCCGCAAGTACTCCTCAACTTTCTCAATCGCCAGCCATTTCCGGCCCAACTTCTCCGCCACCATCCCTGTAGTGTTGGAGCCCGCAAAAGGATCGACGACAAGATCATCCTCGTCTGTTAGGAGTCTGATGAAGAACTCCGGCAACGTCGCGGGGAATCGTGCCGGATGGCGTTTCATGCCGGCATCCTTGCAACGCTTCGTGTAGCGGTCGTTTGCGGCGTTGTTCCCGAATACTAAGAAATCGGACGGCGTACCGTCATCAACAACATTCGACGTGATCGAACCGCCCGGAGAGACGCTCTTGAACGATTCCTTGATCGCGTGCCCAGAGGGTCTAGTAGTTCGTCGGATTTTTCGCTGATTGAGCCGGATCATGTCGGCACTGTAGGGCCGGAGCACATTCCGGTTGTCTGCCTTCGGCCAAGGCGTCTTGGCGAGCCACCATACATGCTCCACCGAGTCCTTAACGCGAATGCGCCGGACAGTGACCCACTCGGCCGGCATAGGCATTTTCGCCGGGTTGTACCAAAACAACTCCTGCGCTAGATGGAATCCGATCTCTTCGACTAGGTAGATGAGAAGCTTGAAGTGATAGAGTGAACGTGTTGGTTTGCCGGCGTTGTAACTACCTCCTATGTTGAGAACGAAGCTCCCATCTTCCCGGAGCACGCGGAATATCTCGCGCGCAAAGGGTGCGAACCAGTCGATGTAATCCATCTTGTCAGCGTTCCCATACTCCTTCTTAAAATGGAGCGCATAGGGGGGCGACGTTATCACGAGATTCACCGAATCGTCGGGAATGGATCTGAGAACATCGACACTGTCTCCGCAGATCGCATGTCCGAAGCTGCTGCTGTAGTATGGCTGGATTCCGGCGGGAAGTTCAGGGGGGCGGAACGATGGATAGCGGAACTGTGGCTGCGCGAGATTGGTCATGTCAAGGACGGGAGTAGGGGTTTGTTCGGATGATGAGGGATCATATAGCCTTCAACCGGTTACCGCGAAGAGGGTAGCAGAGGAAGTTGACATTGTCAACCAAAAAGAGGCCACAAGAGGCTGAAGAGAAAGAGTGGGTTTCGCAGGCAGAAGCAGCGCGGCTTCGAGGCGTTTCTCGCCAGGCAATCCAGAAGCTCGTACGTAAAGGCAAACTAAGAACCTACAGCATTGGCGGGCGATTGTTGGTGTCGCGCGCTGATGCCGTAGCCCACCGCTCCGATCCAGCGGGCAGACCAACACTCGACGAAGATAACGCCAGCGTTACCGAGCTAATAGCGATCGTTCGTAAGGCGCCCGTGCGAATCCAGCGCGAAGTGTTGCGTCGTTTGCGATCGCAACTCGCAGTACATCCGCTTGAGGAGGAGTTGGGGGTCCCGGCCGAGGTCATACTGGAGGCAATCTCGCGTTCGAGCGATCTGTCGAAGCGCGGCATTCGTGGCTTGATTGCGGAAGCCTACTTTAAGATTGCAGTCCTGGACGAGCTTAAGGACGCATCCGATATCACGCCGGGTGGTAACCAGCCGTATGACTTCTTGGTCGAGATAGACCGCCGCACGGTATCGATTCAGGTGAAGATGCAACGTAAGAAGGGCGGCCGACCAATGAAAGCCAACCAAGCCTATCGCACCCTTCCGCCAGAAGACTATGTAGTGGAAACCCAACGTACACGGGGCGGAACGGATCCGCGAACAGGAGAGGATACCCGCCCCTATCGGTTTGGGGAGTTTGATATCCTGGCCGTGTCAATGGAGCCCTCAACCGGAAGCTGGTCTGAGTTTCGACTTACACTCGGTCGCTGGCTAATCCCGAAACCAGATCGACCAGAGATTATTCTCAAGTTCCAGCCAGTCGCTCTCGAACCAGACGACGATTGGACCGACTCGTTCAAGCGATGCCTCGACTGGCATTGGAACGCACCTAACAAGACGATACGGCAATAATAGCGAACCGAACGATCGTTCTGGTTGCTTATTACCCCTACGTCTCATACGTGATCCTTCCGTGGCGCTGCGAGCGGGAGATGCGATCGGTCACGTATAGTCCAGCGAGAACGAACTCGACGCATGACGCTCGCACGGCGGGACTCTCGGCCGGGTTGACCTCGAACGCTTTCTCCCAGACCGGCGGCACCCGTTCGAGCCGTTCGGCGTAGGCCGACGACGGCAGCATGTCGCCGACCTCGATCTTCACGCCTTGGGCAAAGATATCGCTGATCTCACCCAGCCCGTGTTCATCGACGTACTCCTCGAAGATCGTCTGGATGGCCTCAGCCGTGATCGCGTCGATGACCTGGCGTTCGGTCATCTGGTGACTGCCCATCATGTCCAGTTCAAGCTTGCCGATACTCGATGCATAGAGATGACCAAGATCACTGATACGGGGAACGGTCGGCCGCTCGCCGAGGCGGATCGCTCGCTGCCGAGCGTTGGCAATCATGGTGCGATAGTTGGCGATACTGAAGCGAGCACTGACGCCTGATTGCTGATCGACGTACTTGCTCTTGCGGGCGCAGATGCTGATCTGTTCGACGATTTCTTCCATGAAGGGGGGCACGAGGACGGGGTACTCGCCATCGAGGCTCACCGACGCTTCCTGTTTCATGATGGCGATGCCGATATCGCGCTGCCGCGGGTAGTGCGTCTGGATCGTCGACCCGATGCGGTCCTTGAGTTGCGGGATCACTTTGCCGGAGCGGTTGTACGTCATCGGGTTGGCGGAAAACAGGATCAGCACGTCGATGTCGAATCTGACGGGATAGCCGCGGATCTGTACATCGCGCTCCTCGAGGATGTTGAACAAGCCGACTTGAACAAGCTCGTCAAGATCGGGCAGCTCGTTCATGGCGAAAATTCCACGGTGCATGCGCGGGATCAATCCGAAATGTAACGCCTCCTCTGCGGACAGGCTGGCCCCTGAGGCGAGCTTGGCCGGGTCGATCTCACCAATGATGTCAGCGAACTTTGTGCCGGGCGAGAGTCGTTCCGCGTAACGCTGCTCGCGCGGCCACCACGCGATGGGGGTCTCGTCCTCGGATCGGGTCGTGACACATTGCCGGCCGGGCCTGGTGATCGGGTGATATGGATCCTCATGAACCGGACATCCCGGAATGTCGAGGTATGGCAAATACTCATCGAGGAATCGGATCAGCGAGCGCATCAGGCGACTCTTGGCCTGCCCCTTTTCGCCAAGAAAGAGCATGTCGTGTTCGGCGATGAGGCCGTTGTTGATCTCAGGGATGACCGTGTCGTCAAACCCGATAATTCCGGGAAACAGTTCGTCACCCGCGCTCAGGGCGGTGATGAAGTTGTCACGCAGTTCCTGCTTGACCGGCTTGGACTGCCATCCACTTGCGCGGAGCTCTTTGAGCGTCGTTGGTCTGCAAGTTGCGTGCATAGCGCGGCGGTCCTTCGCTGATTTCTCGGACGGGCGGGCGTGCCGGGCCCGGCCTTGGATGCTAGGCAGTGTTCGGCGGTGGCGACCCGCCGGTTGAGTGAAATCACCCTTGTTTCGTCAGCACCGAGCCCGCCCGTTTGGTGGACGCGGCCATGCTGGCGGTCCAGCCGCTGGGCGGTTACGATGTGTGCTCTGGATCTAGCTAATAAGGTGAATAAATAGGAGATCGGTGATGACGTTGAACCAGGGTGACGCCGCGGTCAGATTCAAGCTGCTCGCCAAGGTGGGCGACGAGGTGGATGTCGGAGCGTTCATAGGGAAGGACCGGATCGTCCTGTTGTTTTTCCCGCTGGCCTTCAGCCCGGTGTGTACGGACGAGATGTGCCATTTTCGAGACAATTGGAGCCAATGGGAGGGTTTGGAGGCGAAGGTCTTTGGCATCAGCGTCGACAGCCCGTTTGTGACGGATCGGTTCCGCCAGGAGAATCAGGTTCCCTTCCCGATCCTCTCGGACTTCAACAAAGAGGTCTGTACTCAGTACGGCGTCGTGCACGAGGAGCTCATCGGGCTCAAGGGTGTAGCCAAGCGGTCGGCGTTCGTCATCTCAGCAGACGGCAAGATTGCCTACAAATGGGTGACCGACGATCCGCGCGTCCAAGTTCCGTTTGATGAGATCAAGACCGCGGTCGAAGCGGCGGGGGCGACTCAAGTCGCGACCTGAAAACTCGCCGGCGGCTGGCAACAGCGATTGCGCCCACCACCTCGCGCCGATTCCCAGGAGGATGCTACGTCTCGGGTACCGCGATCGGGGCGGGCGTCGGCGGGGGAGCGGCGCCGGTTAGCGCTGCCACGATGCGATCAACATGTACGTGGCAGTTCTCCAGGAAAACCTGAAAGGTGGTCTGTGTTCCGGCGACGGCCGTACCAGCGACGTACACGCCGGGAACGTTGGTTTCCATTGTCTGCTCGTTGTAGACCGGCGCATTGGCCGGTTCGACCAGTTCTACGCCGACCTGTCGAAACAGCGACATGTCGGCGAGGTAGCCGATCATAAGCAGAACAAAATCGGCTGGAACCTCGATCGTCTCGTCGCTGTCGACGCGCTGCAGCGTTACCGCCTCCGAGGAGATTGCCACGGGGATGGTTCCCATGAATCCATCGATCTGGCCGGTCTCGATGAGCATCTCTACTTCCGGCTTGAGCCAGTATTTCACACGGTCGTGAAACTTCGCGTTGCGGTAGCTGATCGCGACGTCCGCCCCAGCGTGATAGCAGCGAAGCGCTGCCTCGACGGCAGAGTTGCGCCCGCCCACGACCAATACACGACGCCGAAAGTACTTGTGTGGATCATTGAGGTCATGGCCGACGTGGGAGAGCTCTTCTCCCAGAATACCGAGCGTTCGCGGCGTCGAGGTGCCGCCGGTGGCTAGCACCAGCTTCGACGTCTGGTGTGTGTGCGCTTGACCGCTTTGTGTCTGCGTTCGAAGCAGATACTGTGCGCCGATTCGCTCGATCTTAGTGACGCGTTCGTACGTGCGCACTTCCAGGCCAAGCTGCTGCACGAGGCTGCGCAAATAGGCCAGGTATTCCTCGCGTGTGCATTTGGACTGGTCCGTCGTCTGGATTGGAATAGCCGCAAGTTGTATACGCTGTGAGGAGCTGAAGAACCGCATCTGCGGCGCGAATTCATAGATGGTCTGAGCGATCTGACCTGCTTCGAACTGGACGTAATCCACGCTCGCTCGTTTCAGGGCTGCTGCAAGTTCCACACCGATCGGCCCGGCTCCAACGATCGCGACATTGCTCTCGGTCATCGGCGTGACTGTAGGCACGGTGCAAGACAACCGTGGAGGGAAGAGCCTTGAATTCGATATGAATGCACGGCCAGGATGAGGCGACGATCCCACAGCTGAACCAACGACTCTGGGGAGCTATCATCCCGAGCTCTGCGGGCGTAGCTCAATTGGTAGAGCGTCAGCCTTCCAAGCTGAATGTTGACGGTTCGAGTCCGTTCGCCCGCTTTGATGAATGTGCTCGCATCTGGTCGGATGCGTTCGCTTTTGTCCTCAAGCGGCAAGGGTTTGCGCGCGTCGCCGGTTGGCGATGCGTTGCCTCGCGCAACACGCATCGCGCGTCGGAGGATTTCGATCAGCGGTTTCGGTGACGAAGGACGCCAGGTCCCGCCGCGTGTCATAACGGCTGGTGCGGCCTCAAGGAGCTGCGATCACGGACATGGCCTCCAGTTGGCGAGCAGAGCGAGGAGGGCGGATGCACCGACGGCGCCGTCGGCGCGGCCGACCTTCTCATTCTCCGGGCCAACTGGGGCCCTTGTCCGTAACAATTCGCGAACAGCCGCATCCATATACAAACGAAGTTGACAATGCGCGAAATCCGCGTGTTTGCTGCCGGTATAAGCATCCGCTAGGGTCTACCCAAAATATTAGGAGAAGCCAGATGAGCACAGTTACATTCTCCCTGCATCGTCTTGCTGCGACGTTCTGCATGGCCGTCGCTGCGGTCTTCGTTCCCGTTTTGTCGGCGGTTGCTGCGGACGTTCAGCCGCACCCGGGGATGCTGCGTTACCCGGACGTGGGCAAGCGTCACATCGTCTTCGGCTATGCCAACGATCTGTGGCTTGTGCCGCGCGAGGGAGGCGCCGCCAGCCCACTCGCCAGCCCGCCCGGTCAGGAGCTGTTCGCCAAGTTCAGTGCCGACGGCGAGACGATTGCGTTCGTCGGCAACTACGACGGGAACCGCGACCTCTACACGATTCCCACCGGCGGGGGCGTTCCGGTTCGGGTGACGCATCATCCGGCCAGTGAAACGCTGTGTGACTGGACGCCGGACGGCGGCTTGCTGTTCTACAGCAACGGCCAATCAGGGCTTGGCCGCATGCCGAAGCTGTATACGGTCGCCAGTGCAGGCGGCCTGCCCCAACAGGTTCCGGTTCCCTACGGCGCGGCAGGAGCGATCAGCGCGGACGGCGAGTGGCTCGCCTATACCCCGCATACCCGCGATGCCCGCACATGGAAGCGCTACCGCGGCGGTATGGCAACCGACATCTGGCTGTTTCGTCTCTCCGATCACACGTCAAGGAAGATCACCGATTGGGAAGGAACCGACACGCTTCCGATGTGGCGCGGCGACAAGCTGTACTACCTCTCGGACCGCGGCGAAGGCAGCCGACTCAACCTCTGGTCATACGACCTCGACGACGATGAGCACGAGCAGGTCACGCGATACACAGACTACGATGTCAAGTGGCCCTCCATCGGTCCGGGCGATCGCGGACAAGGCGAGATCGTCTTCCAGAACGGGGTGAACCTGTACCTTTTGGATTTGCGCACCCGCCAGTCGCGCGAAGTCAGCGTGACCATACCGGGGGCGAGGCCGACCATCCGAAACAAGCGCGTCGATGCGGCGAAGTTCGCGCGATGGTGGCAGATTTCGTCCACGGGCAAACGAGCCGTGGTCGAGGCGCGGGGTGATGTTTGGACGCTTCCGGCTGAGAACGGTTCGCCGCGCAATCTCACCCGTACCAACGGCGCGGCCGAACGCGAACCGAGCTGGAGTCCCGACGGGCAGTGGATCGCGTATTTCTCAGACGCCACGGGCGAGTACGAGCTGTACATCTGCCAATCCGACGGCAAGGGCGAGACGAAGCAGCTTACCTCGAACAGCGAGACGTATTACTACGATCCGATATGGTCGCCGGATTCCAAATACATCTTGTTTACTGATAAGGCAGCGCAACTCTACATGCACACGATCGAATCCGGCGAGACGAAGATCGTTGACAAGGATCCGTGGGGGGGGCGCCCTCGCCCGAATTGGTCGCACGATAGTCAGTGGATCACCTACGCCAAGACGGACGACAGGAAGCCGGTGCCGGCTGTGTGGCTTTATAACGTGCAGACTGATGAACATCATCAGGTGACCAGCGGTATGTTTGGAGATTCGTCGCCCGTGTTTGATCGCAAGGGCGACTACCTGTACTTCGCCAGTAGCCGAACGTTCCACCCAACGTACTCCGATGTGGATACGACGTTCGTCTATCGCGAGTCGCAGGTCCTGATCGCTGTCCCGTTGCGTGAAGACGTGGATTCACCGTGGCTGGCCGAGAGCGACGAGGAGGACTGGAAGGACGCGGACGAAGAAGAAGAGGCTGAAGACGAGGCGGCCGACGACGAGGACGCAGACGCCGAGGAAGCGGAGGCGGACGAGGGCGATGACGACGAACCGGAAGCGGCAGCCGCGGACGATGGCGTCTCCGGCACGTGGGATTGCGTCGTCCAGACGCCCGAAGGCGCGATCGACTTCACGATGTCGCTGACCCTCCACGCCGACAACACCGTGACCGGTTCCGCCACTGCAGAGGGCGGAACCGGACCCGTCAACGGAACTTATGATCCAGAGGCCAAGACGCTCTCGCTTATCGTCAATCGACCCGACGGCAGTGTTGCGGTGCTCGAGCTGAAGATCGAAGGCTCAACCATGACCGGGACGGCGGAGGTAGAGGGGGTTGTGTTTCAAGTCACCGCGACGCGGAGTTCCGGCGGCGGCGGTGACGACGAAGATGCCGATGAAGACGAGGAGGCGCGCGAGACGGTCGAGATTGTAATCGAAGGCTTCGAGAGCCGTGCCTTCAGTCTGCCCGTGTCCAATGGGAGCTTCGGGGTGCTGGCGGTAAACAACAAGAATCAGCTCATCTACGCCCGGCTGGGTGACGGCGACGCCGGGATCAAGCTCTTTGATCTCAAGGATGAAAAGAAAGAGGAAAAGAGCGTCGTCGCCGGTGCTACTACATTTGAGATCTCCAGCGACGGCAAGAAACTGCTCGTAATTCGCGGCAATAGTGCGACGATCCACAAGGCCTCGGCGGGATCGTCCGGCAAGAACGTGGTCACCGCGGGCATGAACGCTCCGATCGATCCGCGCGAAGAATGGCGACAGTTGTTCACCGAAGCCTGGCGGCTCTACCGCGACTTCTTCTACGTTGCGAACCTCCACGGCGTCGATTGGCCGGCCGTGCGCGAACACTACGCAAAGATGCTTGATGACTGTGTCACTCGTGAGGACGTCAGCTACGTCATCCGGGAGATGATCGCCGAGCTCAACGTCGGGCACGCCTACTACTTCGGCGGAGATGTTGAGAGTCAACCAAGTGTTTCCGTCGGGATGCTCGGCGTGGATTGGGAGCTTGACAACGGCACCTACCGTGTTGGCAGCATCTGCGGCGGCGCGCCGTGGGACGTCGACGCCCGCGGTCCGCTCAGCGCACAGGGCATCGACGTCAACGAAGGCGACTACTTGCTTGCCGTCAACGGCGTGCCGGTTGATACGAATAAGGACCCGTGGGCGGCCTTCGTCGGGCTGGCCGGTCGCACGATCACAATCACCGTCAGTGAGAAACCCGAGCTTGATGACGATGCTCGTGACGTTGTGGTCAAGACGATCTCCAACGAATCCAATCTGCGATATCGGGCCTGGATCGAGCACAACCGCGCGTATGTCGATGAGAAAAGTGGCGGCGAGGTTGGTTACATCTATGTGCCGAACACCGGCATCAACGGCCAGAACGATCTTGTTCGCCAATACTTCGGTCAGATCGATAAAAAGGCGTTGATCATCGATGAACGCTGGAACGGCGGCGGGCAGATTCCCACGCGCTTCATCGAGATTCTCAATCGCCCGGTCACCAACTACTGGGCCAGGCGCGATTCCAAAGACTGGACCTGGCCGCCCGATGCGCATCACGGCCCCAAGTGCATGTTGATCAACGGGCTGGCCGGCTCCGGCGGCGACTTGTTCCCCTGGTATTTCCGCCAGGCCGGCCTTGGCAAGATCATTGGCACGCGCACCTGGGGCGGTCTGGTCGGGATCTCCGGCAATCCCCGCCTCATCGACGGCGGCGCGGTCACCGTGCCCACCTTCGGCTTCTATGAGAAAGACGGCACGTGGGGCGTTGAAGGCCACGGCGTTGACCCGGACATCGAGGTGATCGACGATCCTGCACTGATGGTCGATGGTGGTGATCCGCAGTTGGATGCCGCGATTGAATTGATGCTGGCCGAGATCCAAACCAACCCCTATACACCGCCAACTCGGCCGACCGCCCCCGATCGAAGTGGTATGGGCGTACGTGACGAGGACAAATAGTTCCGTCGCGCATCAGCCGTAGTTTCAACTCAGCCCCGTGCGAATCTGTCGCGGGGCTGTTTCTGCGAGACCTTCATGTCTGCCCATTCGGTTCCGGATGCGGTACGCTGTCCGCATGTCCCAGTCATCAACCGCCGTCGTACGATCCGTCGCCGATCGTCTTTCAGCGTTCGGCTCGACCATATTCACCGAAATAAGCCGACTGGCGATCGAGCATGATGCCATCAATCTCGGCCAGGGATTCCCGAACTTCGACGGGCCGGATTTCGTCAAGCAGGCGGCAGTGGAAGCGATCCAGAACGGCCACAGTCAGTATGCACGGATGTTCGGCGTCCCGGAGTTGAATCGTGCGATTGCTGATCGTTTCAACGCTGACGCCGGATTGACCGTCGATCCGGATGCAGAAGTCACGGTCACGTCCGGCTGCACCGAGGCGCTGATCGCGAGTTTCCTTGGCTTGGTGAATCCGGGGGAGGAAGTGATTCTGTTTGAGCCATACTACGACTCGTATCGAGCGTGTGTGGCGATGGCGGGAGCGGTTCCAAAGTTCGTGACATTGCGTCCGCCGGACTTTGCCGTGCATGAGTCTGAACTTCGCGATGCGTTTTCGCCCAAGACGCGGGCGATCCTTGTCAATACGCCGCACAACCCGACCGGGAAAGTATTCACCAGAAGCGAGTTAGAGTTGATCGCCACGCTGTGCAAGCAGCATGATGCGATCGCGATCTGTGATGAGGTGTATGAGCGCCTCGTGTTCGATGCCAAGCATGTTCGTCTGGCGACGCTGAATGGCATGTACGAGCGGACGGTGACGCTGTCGTCGCTGGGCAAGACGTTCTCGCTGACGGGCTGGAAAGTGGGCTGGGCGATCGCGCCGCCGGAATTGACCGCTGGGGTGCGGGCGGCGCATCAATTCATTACGTTTGCCACCGCCACGCCGCTTCAGCACGGCGCTGTGGCGGCCCTTGGCGCGCCGGATACCTATTACCAGGAGTTTGTCGAGGCGTATCGCCGAAGACGGGATGTGCTGGTGGAGGGGCTCGCGCGAATCGGGTTCGAGGTGTATGTGCCGAACGGAACGTACTTTGTGCTTGCTGACCATACGGCATTTGGATTCAAGGACGATGTATCGTTTTGTCAGCACTTGATCAAGGAAGTGGGGGTGGCGGCGATACCGCCCAGCGCGTTCTACCACGATCCGGCTGACGGCAAAAAGCTCGTGCGATTTGCGTTCTGCAAGGACGAGCAGACGCTGCGCGACGCGATCGGTCGGTTGGAGGCGTTACGACGGTGAGTCAACCGTCACTGGCTGGGTCGTTCGCTCTCCCAGGCAACACACCACAAAGCTAAGCAACGTCGAAAGCAGCATCTTCCACGGGAAGGCAAGGGTGAAGTTGATGTTGAACCAAGGCGCCCACTGCTTCCATGCGAAGTCTTGAAGAAGCAGAACACAGAGAAATCCAGTTGCCAGTGCCGCGGCGACGCTGACGGCATTGCCACGTTTTGTGAACAAAGCGGTACAGAACACTGCGAGCAACCCGCTGTAGGCGAAGACCATCACGCCGAGCGCAAAATCAATGAGCGTGCGTCCGCTGGCCTTTTGCCAAAACACGCAGAAGCAGGCGAAAGCGCCAAGTATCAGGGCCCAAGATAGCACAGCCAACCTCGCGACCTTGAGTTCAGCCGCTGGATCACCGCTGCGATTTTGTGCCAGGGGACGGTAAAAATCAGCCACCGTGGTCGACGCCATGGCGTTCAGCGCAGAATCCGTGCTGCTCATCGCGGCCGCAAACAGGCCCGCCAACATCAAGCCACGCAAACCCAACGGCATTTCGTGAAGAATGAACTCGAGAAACACCTTGCGGGTGTCGTCGATTTGGTAATCGACCGCGGCAGCGCCCATGACGTCCGGCCGCTGGTAGTAGACATACAGCAGCAGCCCCATGCAAAGGAACAGGAAAACGACCGGCCAACCGATGAGATTGGCGATGATCACTGACCAGCTACCGTGTCGCGCGCTTCGGCACGTGAGCATGCGCTGTGTGAGATCTTGATCGGTGCCGAACGCGGCGAGATTGAATAACGTGAGCCCGATTATGATGGCCCAGAAACCGTAGGGCTTGGCGAGGTCCTTGGCGGAAGTGAGGCGAAAGTCGACTATGGTGAGCTTGTCGCCATCGGCCCCTTGACGAAGCGTGTCGATGATCTCGCCGAACGAGAGGGGGATCTTCTGCCACACAAGCGCCAATGCAAACACAATGCACGCGATGTAAACGATCGCTTGGACCACGTCGGTCCAGATCACGGCACGAATTCCGCCGGCGAGGGTATAGGCGGCTGCGGCGGCTGCGATGATCACGATGGCCCCAATCATCGAACGAGTGGAGATATCGCCGAAGGCAATGAGCGCGAACGGGATGGCCACAATGAAGAGTCTCGCGCCGCTTGCAAAGACGCGCCCCACGATGAACATACCGCTGGCCAGGCGCTGGGAGGTTGCGCCGTAATGATGGCCGACGAGCTCGTACACGCTGGTGACATTCTGGCGGTAATAGGCGGGGATGAAGAAGATCGCTACAAACACCACGGCCAGTAGCGCCCCGAGATTGGCTGAGAAATACGTGAGGTTCCCCGCGAACGCTTGCTGCGGCCCGCCGACGAATGTTGCGGCTGATTGGCTCGTCGCCAGCACCGAGATCGCCACCGCCCACATGGGCATGCTGCGGCCTGCGAGAAAGAACTCGTCGGCACCGCGATGTTTGCGGCCCAGGAACACGCCCATCGCGATGACCAGCAGCATGTACACCGCCAGCACCGTCCAATCCAGCGGATGAAATGAGGCAGCGGACGCGAGGATCACGGCGTATCTCTGCGGGCGGGGTCGGTGGCTCGGTGGGGTGCAGTTGTAACGTCATTCGGCAAGCTGTGCCGATCTTGATTGCGCGATGTCATCGACCGGCGTGCTGTTGATCGACGAGGGTGACCTGCCATCGCTGGTGGGGTTGGCCTTGGAACGAGACCCCCAGCAGGTGGTGCTATGGCATCCTCACGGATCGGACGACGCAGCCCAGCGCCGGCTGGCGGCGGTACAGGAACACGGCAAAGCGTTTAGCGTGCAACGGGTCGTGGTAGCCCAGGGGGCAGGGGCGGTCGCCGGCGAGTCGTCGTCCTCAGCGGCAGCGATGGCCCAGAGCGTGCGATTGCTGTCCGCCGCCGCCGCTGCCATACGATTCAACTGCCCCAGGATGGTGTGGCCGGTGCAGATCGGCTCAAACTCGTCTCGAATCTGCCAGACCGTTCAGCGGGCCAACCTGGTGGTCGCTCTGGCCGAAATCGGAGCCCAGAAGAATTCGCTGATGATCGGTGTGCCGCTGATCGATCTGGGCGAAACTCAGATCGTGGACCTCGCGATAGACCAGGGCGTGTTGGGGGTGGCGTTCTGGCCCTGCGAGACGGGAACGCAGGACATGCCCTGCGGCACCTGCGCGGAATGCCGGCGGTGGTCCGCCGGCTTTGACGGTCGGGGCCAACCCTGGCCGTGGGCAGCCGAAGCGATGGCGGCCGGCTAACCCCTGCCGCGGTGGAAACGACGACGCAACTTCCAACTCTCTCCCTGACTTGGCAAACGCATTTCGTGCGATAGAATCCACGGCTCGCGCCAAATGAGGATCGCCCCCGATGTATGCCGTCATAGAGGACAGTGGTACCCAGATAAGGGTCACCCCCGGCGATG
>JAZFYE010000047.1:0-37860 GCA_036475395.1 Phycisphaerales bacterium | reverse complement strand
GCTGGCGCTCATGGAATCCTCGCGCACGAGGATCGTGATCTTGTCAGCAAAGCGCGTCAGGAAGAGACTTTCCTCCGCGGCGCTGTTGCCACCGCCGATGATCGCGATGGGCCTCCGAAAACCAAGATGGCCGGTACTCGGACAAGAGCTAGCCGGGGAAATCGAAGCCGTCGGCAAGAACGTAAAGCGATTCAAAAGAGGCGACCAGGTCTTTGCGTCGCTCGGCCTGGGTTTTGGCGCTCATGCTGAATACAAATGTCTGTCGAGCAACGGTCCGATTGCGATCAAACCCGCCAACATGAGTTATGAAGAAGCCGCCGGCATTCCAGTTGGAGGGGACAACGCACTCCACTTCCTTCGAAAGGCTGACATTCAAGGCGGAGAAAGCGTCCTCGTCAACGGAGCTGGCGGAAACATCGGCGTCATGGCAGTACAGCTGGCCAAGCATTTCGGAGCTGACGTCACTGCCGTGGACAGCACGGAGAAACTGGACATGCTACGCGCG
The DNA here is from genome assembly GCA_036475395.1 of Phycisphaerales bacterium. GTDB lineage: Bacteria > Planctomycetota > Phycisphaerae > Phycisphaerales > SM1A02 > JADFNO01. The sequence goes on along the minus strand of JAZFYE010000047.1, from coordinate 37,355 downwards.
ATCGGCGCCGACCACGTCATCGACTACACGAAAGAAGATTTCACCAAGAGCGGTGAGAGCTACGATGTCATTTTCGATCTGGTCCACAATAGCGCGTATTCGCGATGCGTAAGATCGCTCAAACCGAACGGGCGCTATCTGTTGGTCAACCCCAGTCTGTTCTCGATGGTTCGAGGGCGGTGCGTAGACACTAAATGATGTTCATTGTGCCATAGGACACGGGCTGCCAATAGTCTGGACTTCGCCATAGACCGGGATCAAAGCCCCTTATGGCACAATCGCAATCTTACCGCGCCACGGAGCCCGCCCTGACCAGGGGGGCAAGCCGGTGTCGCGGACTATCGAAGACGCTGTTGAGGCGCACGTGGCGTGACGTGGCGACCGAAGGTGTGGCCTGCCGATGCCGTGCTCTGATGGGTGCTCATCCGTCCAGCATCTCGAGCCGCTTCCAAGCTTCGCGTTTTCCCATGCTTCTGACGGCTATCAGGGCAGCAAGCTGTTGCGGATGTGGTTTGGACTTCCCATGTTCCCAATTGTATATCGTCTGGGCAGAAACGCCGACAAGCTCGGCGTAGTCAGCGGCTGAGAGATCCACTTTCGATCGGTGTGTCTTCAATCCGTTTGGCGAGAATCGCCTGCCGCTCGCGGTCGTCTCAGGAACTGGCTTCGTGGCTCGTTTGCGTTCCTGGCGCTCGAGGTACGCCACCTGCGTCGAGAGTGCTTTCACTTGACGCTTCAGCTGCGCGATGTCCCGGCGGTGTTGTGCACTCGCCTTCTTCGTCGCTGCCGTCAGAGCCTTCACCTCCTTGCGAGCGAGCCGGGTTATTTCTTTCTTGAGTACGGTGGCGATCGTAGTCATTTCGCTCCTTACTCGTTCCAAAGCGGCAGAAAGTAGCAGATGTCAAGCGATTCGTCTATCCGAGTTGCTCGGATTCCTGATCATCGGCAACCAGCGGCTCACCCTCGAGATCACAACACTGAGGGAACGCTGGCCCGGTCGGCCTGCCTCACTCCTGCTCGCGGGCGATGCGGTAAGCTCTCTCGACTTCGTCACTCAACTGATTCTATGTTCGCCTCGATTAGCCTAGCCGGTGATTGGACAATGATCGTCCAAGTCGAACCGTCCTCGGAGTCAACGGCGTCGGCCAATTCCTGCACTCCTAAGCCATTGAATCTTTCCCGACGCAGTTTGACGGCTTCGCGTGCGACTGCGTCATCCTTGAATGGAGTTGGTCCTTTGCCGTAAAGCACAGCAACACGAGGATAGGTCGGTACAGAGTACGCTCCGAATGGAGCCCTTGCCGAACAGCGCGGCGGTCGTCAAGTCGTCCATCGGTTGGTACACGCCGATCGGTTCTTTGCGTAGGTGCTTGCGAGCGGTGTTGGCGACTCCAACCGCTACCCGATTCCAATCTACCGGCTCGGTAGTCACGACTCCAGAGTATCGAGACGCCGGACGATCCGCCACTGGCGGTGGCCGAGGCTATCATGGCGGCACGCCAACGCCCTTGACTCCGAGGACGGCTCGACCTGGGCGATCATTGTCAACTCACCAAATAGATCCGGACACGCTGCTCTCAATCAATAACCTCGCAGACTTGTATCACACGCAGGCCCGGTACGAGAGGGCGGCCACGCTGTTTGCTCAGGCCGTGGCGGGTGCACGCGAGGCTTGGCCGGCGAGGCACTGGGCCACGGGTGTGATCCTTGGTGGGTACGGCGAGACATTGACTGCACTTCAACGCTACGAAGAGGCCGAGACGGCGCTGCTGGAAGCGTATGAGCTGATCTTCGCCGGTTTGGGACCCGATCATGAGTACACGATCGGCGTAGTCGAATTTATCGCCGATCTCTACACCGCCTGGCACGAAGCCGAACCTGACAAGGGCCACGACGCCAAGGCCGCCGAATGGCGCGCGAAGCTGCCCGATGAAGTGAACTCGAACGAGCAGGACTACTGACCGTCCCGCGCGGCCCGTCTACAGTGCAGCTAAGGGCACGGCCCCCAGTTGACGAGGAGGGCGAGGAGGTCGGATGCGCCCACACTACCGTCGATGTTGAGATCGGCCAGACAGCATCCTTTCCCGCACGGTCCCCAACTAACCAGGAGCCCGAGTAGATCGGCTGCGCCAACGGAACCATCAGCGTTCAGGTCGGCAAAGACCACTTGTTCAACCGGATCGAACTGATACTCGTACGCGCCCATGTCCACGACGACAGGAACACCGCAGCCGGGATCGAAGTCGGCTTCGTCAGCGTTGAAGCGCGGGTTGCCATCTAGATCGACTGGGAACAGCTCGCACAACACGCCATCCTCGTCATAGTCGTTCGCATCGATCGGCACGCCCCAGTTGTTGCCCGCGTCAGCACACGGGGAGCCAGTCTGGAGGCGGTAGTCTGCGTTCACCGGATCGACAAACAGCGGATCGGCGTCGATGTTGCCGATGCCACGCCAACCACCCTGGACATTGCTGTAGGCCACGGCGGGTGTGCCGGTGCCGGAGAACTCGTCCGGGCTGTCGTTCCAAAGGATGCAGTTGGTCACCATCGGGCTGCTGGCCTCGTTGTACATCCCGCCGCCGCCGAAGCCAACGAAGGCCGAGTTCTCGCTGAACGTGCAGTTGGCGACGGTCGGGCTGCTGGCCTCGTTGTACATCCCACCGCCACCGAAGGCCGAGTTCTCGCTGAAGGTGCAGTTGGCGACGGTCGGGCTACTGCCCTCGTTGTACATCCCGCCGCCGATGCCGGGTAGAGTGGCCATGTTCCCGCTGAACGTGCAGTTTGTCACCGTCGGATTGCTGTTGCTTTGGTTGCACATCCCGCCGCCGGCCGAGAAAAAATTCGGGTTACCGGTATTGACGATGTTCCCGATGAACGTGCAGTTGGTCACCGTCGGGTTGCTGCCGTCGTTGTACATCCCGCCGCCGCGGCCGCCGAGGCTAAAGTCGGCCGTGTTCCCGCTGAACGTGCAGTTGGTCACCGTCGGGCTGCTGCTGAAGTTGTACATCCCGCCGCCGAAGTCGTCCGCGAAGTTCCCGCTGAACATGCAGTTGGTCACCGTCGGGCTGCCGCCGGAGTTGTACATCCCGCCGCCGTTGTTCGTGGACGAGTTGCCGTTGCCGCTGAACGTGCAGTTGGTCACCGTCGGGCTGCTGCTGCTGTTGTACATCCCGCCGCCGTTAGAGCTGGGAATGTTCCCGCTGAACGTGCAGTTGGTCACCGTCGGGTTGCTGCCGCCGCTGTTGCGCATCCCGCCGCCGAAACTGGCGGTATTTCCCTCGAACGAGCAGTTGGTCACCGTCGGGCTGCTGCCCTCGTTGTTCATCCCGCCGCCGAAACTGGCGGTATTTCCCTCGAACGAGCAGTCGGTCACCGTCGGGTTGCTGCCGTCGTTGTACATCCCGCCGCCGCGAACGAATCCATCACCTGGGTCTGTCCCGGTGCCGCCCGTGACTGTGAAACCGTCAAGGACTGTATCCGGGCCCTCGCCACTGTTGCAGGTAACCACCGAGCCCGTTTGTTGAGCGTCGATGATCGTCACGTCAGGGCCGTCCGAACTCCGCACCCAGATCGCCTTGCCGAGGAAGTTGATGGTCTCGACGTAGGTGCCCGGATGGACCTCCACCTCGTCACCATCAACTGCGGCGTCGATCGCCTCCTGAATGGTCGGGAAGTCGCCGGGGACGTGGAGTATGTCGGCTGCGGCGGTGCCGGTCAGTGCGGCAAACGCCACACACACTGAGAGACGCATTGTGGACATCATCGGGGTTACCTCCAGTGCTCGTTGAGGTCGCACGGCGAGTGCCCAACGGCCGAGCGTGTCCAGCATACCACAGGCGGGCTGCATCCAAGCGGCATTTGTGAGATATCAGCCCGGAGGCCCACCGTGGTATCCTGTAGCCGGAGGAGGTGGCCATCTCGGCGCGTCAGAGACAGACTCGCCCGACGAAGCGTGCGTCCTATCCGATGAGTATTGACCAGCTCTTTCTCAGGCTCTACTCGGTCCAATTCGTGCTCCTGTTGCTCTGCGCAGCCTTCTACTACAAAGCGGGTGAATTGGAGGACGCTCCGGGACTCTTGTGGGCCGGTCTCTCGATTCTTGTCTACTTGGTGACTTGGATGCTGCTGTCTTGGGGTTTGATCGGATGCTTGGCCGGTCAGGCCGCGCTTCTCGGGGCGATCACCTTGGTGAGAGTGATTCGCAAAAGCAAAGTCTGACTATCCGAGGAGCATTACGACCTGCGAGGAGACTACTCAGCCGGATGTCCCGAATGCGGCTGGCGACGAGAGGCAGCGTCGTAGAATGATGTCGTGAGACGCCGCCTATTCAAGCTCGTCGTCTTCCTCCTCCTCGGCGCGGTCGTCAACGTCGCCGTGGCGTGGGGGTGTGTGTTGTGGCTGCCGAAGGACAACATTGTGACTCTGTTTGAGAAGGAAGTTCGGCAGCGTATTCCACCCGACGTCACTGTCCGCTCGGATCTCTTTTTCTTCCATGGTCTGGACATCAAGCCGCCTGGGCGATCCATCCTCATGCTCGCTGCTACTGAGGTAGACAGTCGTGGGATAGATTCGGCGGTACCGCTCTATGTGGAGTTGCATGCAGGTTGGCCGACGATGAGTTTAGACGGAACCAGTAAGATGACCGAGACGGGAGTTCATTATCCGTTCCTTCTCTATCTTCCGGAGTGGTTTTGGGAGCGAGTCGAGTTTTTCATAGTTCCGTTGCGTCCACAATGGCCGGGCTTCGCGATCAACACGGTGTTCTATGCTGCGATTCTGTGGCTTCCATTCGCCCCGTTCGCCGCGCGCCGAATGATCCGCCGCAAACGTGGCCTGTGCATCAAGTGCGGATACGACCTGCGCGGCGAGTTCTCCGCCGGTTGTTCCGAATGTGGCTGGCGACGGGAAGATGTGTCATAGAATGTTGCCGTGAAGCGCTGGCTTGCCAAGCTCGTTGTGTTCCTCCTCCTCGGCGTGGTCGTGAATGTTGCCGTGGCGTGGGGGTTGTCGGTGCTCTTGATCGGCAGGGCAGAGCCTGATATGCAGTACATCGAAAGGCGTGACGGATCGGCGGATCTAGAGCCATGGGGCGTCATACGCGCCTGTGGGATCGAAGGCGTCTACGTAGGGTTTCACTTCGAGATTGAGGGTTGGCTCGGGCGTTGGCTGCACCCCAAGATCGATCCTCAGGTCCGACCACGACTCGACTGGAGTACACTGCGTAGTGGCTCTCTGGAAGAGGCCCGCAGGCTCGTAGACGCTGGTGTCTTTGGGGAGGTGGGGGCAGGTTGGCCGTTGAAATGTTTAGGCTACCGAGTCAGGGTCCTGGAACCGGACAATGTGGATTCAGCGATTGCTTATGACTGGGGACTACCGGTTGAGCGTGGACTGAGCGAACCTATTGACCTTCTCGGCAGGATTCTTCCTCTTCGCCCCATCTGGCTCGGCTTTGCAATCAATACCGTCTTCTACGCCATGATCCTCTCGGTGCCGTTCGCACCATTCACGCTCCGCCGTCTCATCCGCCGCAAGCGCGGGCTATGCATCAACTGCGGCTACGACCTGCGCGGGGCGGAGCATGAGGCGTGCCCGGAGTGTGGGGTGGAGGTGTAGTCCAAGGTGGCTGTCTTCCCATGGCCCTACAATCCTGTGCAGCGCCTAACTACCCTTGGGCGACCTGACCCCTAGCTCATGTCATGCGGGTGTTTCATGGTCAGAGAGACCGCTCGCATCATTTCGATGATCTTGCTCACGATCGCCGCCGGTGCCGCAAACGGCTTGATCGTCCACGTCGTCATGTTTGGCCCACGTCTCCGGCTCTCGCCAACGATGCTTTTGAGTGTGGGAGTTGGGGCTCTGCTTGGTTATTTCACCTGCGCCATCGTAGTGCCGACGCTCTGGCGTCGCCAACTCACTAAGGCACTGCCAATTGTTTACTTCGCCGGTGCTGCGTCTGCCGGAATCGCTGCCTTGGCTTTACCGACCATAGTCGCTATTGCCGCTCTACCGACCACACTGGCAATAATCGGGGCACCGACCAATGTGGCCAACGGCATTGGATGTCTGAGCATGATCCTCACCGCCGTGGCAGTACGCAGCAAGATGCCAGCGGTGTTTGAGGAGGTGCTCCCGGGGCACTGTCCGACTTGCGGATACAACCTCCGTGGTGCTCGATCCGTTCGCTGCCCAGAATGCGGTCACCGAGCGTCCGATCCGATACGGACCGCACAGAGCCGTTGGGACAAATGGTCCAGCCACATCCGTTGGTGGCTCGTCCCAACCTGGATCGCCCCGTCCGTCGCTTACTTCCTCTGTATGCTGATTCCGACCTCTGCAACCGCACTCAGAGAGATGGAACGCTGGCCCACCAATGCTGCCGTCGGGCTAGTTGTGGGTTCCACCTTTCTGCTCTCAAGTGTGATGGTGTGCCTGACACTGCGTGGCTTGCCTCTGTACGGTCGCCTTGCCAGTACCACTATCCTCGGCATACTGCTATTACCAGTGAACTACGTCGCCTTGTGGTGTTTCCTCATTGCTGGCACGTTGCTCGGCTTTCACGGATAAAGAACACACTCGCCATGCGGTAACGAAACCGTGAAGCACCGCTTGTTCAAGCTCGTCGTGTTCCTCCTGCTCGGCGCGGTCGTCAATGTCGCGGTTGCATGGGGCTGTGGAATCTGGCTGCCGGTTGGATGGGACCACCATCAAGTCGAGTTTATGACTGCGGCCGCTACTCCCTGCTGGCGAGTGTCTTGGTGGGATCGATCGGGTGCTCGTCACGTTTCTGCCTGGGCCTACTTCGACGAGGATCGAGAGCGTTTCCTGAACTTCACCAAGCTTCGGGTGGAACGAGTCGAGAGAATCCCGCGACCCTGGCCTCAGGCCATTGAGCGCGCTCCGACTACCGGCAGCGCAAGGCGACTCACCCAAGTCGCCGTGGCCTATGGTTGGCCGATGGTAAGTCTGTCGTGTGAGTACGAGGCCGCGAATTGGCCAGCACCTGCGCTGGATCGATTCCGCCTTGCAACGAGCGGCTTCGTATGGAAGAAGAATCTGGATGATCCGTCAGTGATCATCAATCAATATGCCGCTGTTCCGCTGGCTCCCCTTTGGATAGGAACAATCCTCGAATACGATCCTCTACTCAGCCGCTGTTGCCTCTATCGCTTGGATTCGGCAGCGGCTCCGGCAGAGAATTGTAATTCTGCGCCCGCGCGGGTTCTTCGTTGTCGGGGCCGTTAGCGCAGCTCTTGGGTTGTCAGGAACAGTGGCCGTATCCTGGGCATCTGTCAAACGCCCTATGACAACCCGACTCCATTGCGGCCCGCGTGAGAGCGAATGGGGGCAGACTTGGAATCAGCCTGAGTACGAGCTCTGGACGGTCCAGGTGTGGGAGGCTGCAACGTGGTCGCGCGTAAGTTCTTCGTTTAGCGTCGAACTCAGCGGGTACCTCGGAAATGTAGCTATCACAACAGCCGAGGCTGTTCTCCCAGCTTGGGCAGGTGAACTTGAACCGGACGTGGGGTCTGGGCAGAACGAGCGTGTCGCACGCGTCGTGGATGCTCGGGGTTGGCCCTGGCGCGCGCTAAAGTCGCGATTCAACCTTGCCGGGCAGTATCGGGACGGGCAATCGAGCGAGACCATCACTGGCGTTTCCGGCGGGATTCTCATTACACCTCAAAGTGCGGAGAAGAACCTGATCCATACAACCCTGGTGTTTCCTCTCATTCCCATTTGGAGCGGACTATTCCTCGACAGTGTGTTCTATGCGGTTTGCATCCTCGCGATCTTCTTTGGCTTGACCGGACCGGGGATCGTAGCAGGAACCATCCGTCGCAAGCGCGGGCAGTGCATCAAATGCGGCTACGACCTGCGCGGCAACCTCTCTCACGGCTGTCCCGAATGCGGCTGGCAACGAGAAGATGTGCCGTAGAATGATGCCGTGAAGCGCCGTCTTACGAAACTCGTGCTATTCCTCGTCCTCGGCGCGATCGTCAACGTCGCCGTGGCGTGGGGGTGCCTTACATCGTACTGGTATTCGGAACGTTCACCGTGGTCGTCCGACGATCCTCGAATCGATCTAACGTGGTTGAGTATTGACCGTATTCCGACCTATGCCCAAACATCACACGATGAGGATGACGCCTTCGGGGTAGTCGAGAATTCTTACGGCGTACTGTCCCCAACCACACCGCGTGACTGGTTCCTATACTGCGTCCGAATCCGCTGTGGCTTGCCCATGCTCGCAATTGACGGAGTGCGGTTCGATCCTCTGGATTTGGGCGATTCTGTGCAAGGGATAACCTTCATCGGGGACACGTATCACTTCTCCGCTGTTCCAGTCGGCGGAAGTGACACCGAGAACTGGTTCCTCCCCCTCCGCCCTATCTGGCCCGGCTTCGCGATCAACACGGTGTTCTACGCGGCGCTGCTGTGGTTGCTCACATTCGGTCTGTTCGCTGTGCGCCGCGTCATCCGCCGCAAGCGCGGCCACTGCATCAACTGCGGCTACGACCTTCGCGGCGACTTCTCTGCTGGCTGCCCCGAATGCGGCTGGCAGAGAGCCTCTGAGACATAGGTGGACAGAGAAAAGCACCTCTCCAGTTCGCCCAAAGAGGTGCCTGTCGTTCAGAGCGGGCTACACGCCGCTCTGGCTGGAAGATAGAACACCTAAGAAGATACCAAGGGGGGCCGGTGGGTGGAAGAGTCGAGTTGGAGAATGATCGAGCTTCGTTCCGTAACGACGACCTGGCCGTTGAAAGGGCTGCCTTCTTCTACGGACACGGCCCCCAGTTGACGAGGAGGGCGAGGAGATCTGATGCGCCGACGGTGCCGTCGCCGTCGAAGTCGGCGGGACAACCTTTGCACGGGCCCCAACTTACCAGCAACGAGAGCAGATCGGATGCGCCGACGCTGCCGTTGCAGTCCAGGTCCCACGGGCACGGCACCTGGAACTCGTACGCGCCCATGTCCACGATAGGAGGCTTGCCCTTGCCGGTGTCATCCGTGCAGAGGTCATCGACAAATCGGTCGTTGCCGTCGAGGTCGGTATCGATCCCTTCGGGGACGGCAGTATTGTCGCCAGCGTCGATGCACGGCGAGCCGGACGCGAGGCGGTAGTCGTGGATCTGGTAAGCGTGTCCCGCGACGACCCCCCACGCGAAGTTTGTCCAGACTGTGATCGTCGTACTTGTATTCGCTGCGATCGGTAGGGAATCGAAGCAACAGCGGCCGATGGCTGCATCTACGAACTTACCAACGAGTTGGTTGGGGGCAAACGACGCGTTGGTGTCGGTGAACGTGGTTTGAAATGCTTGGTCGTCGTATTCTGCATCGTGCGTCCAGTTTCCCGATGCCCCGTCGATGAACATTGGATCGGCGTCGATGTTGTTCGAGCCAGCACCGAACCACCCTCCATGGACATCGCTGTAGCTCACGGTCGTCGTCCCAAAGGGATCATTGATGAGGAAAGATCCGTCCCAGAAGATGCAGTTGGTGACTAGCGCGCTGCCGGAACCGTTGGCCATCGCCCAGCCGTCGCCGGATCTGTTGATGAACGTACAGTTGGTGACCGTTGGGGAACTGAAACCGTTGCCCATCCCGCTCTCCCAGCCCTCGTTGCCGATGAACGTGCAGTTGGTGACCATCGGCGAACTGTAGATGTTGGTCATCCCGCCGGTGCCGTGACCGGCGTTGTTTCGGCTGAAGGCACAGTTGGTCACGGTCGGGTTGCTGGAGCTGTTGTACATGCCGCCGCCCCAGCCCCAGGCCGAGTTCTCGATAAAGGTACACCCGATCACTAACGGATTGCTCTTTGAGCTGTTGTACATTCCGCCGCCGCTCGCATACGCCGTATCACCCTCGGCGTTCGCTTTGTTCATGATAAAGCTGCAATCGCGGACGATCGGGTTGCTATTGAGGTTGGCCATGCCTCCGCCCCAGCCGATGTCCCCGTCCTCGAAGCCGCCGCCATAGACTGTGTTTTTGATGAAGGCGCAGTTGGTGACCGACGGGCTGCTGTTTTGGTTGTACATGGCACCGCCGTAGACGTCGGACCCATCTGAACCAACAAGGTTGTCGGCGAACACGCAGTCTGCCACGGTCGGGCTGCTGTTGAGGATGTACATCCCGCCGCCCCCTGGAAAGGCAACTCGGCCGTTGGTGATCGTGAATCCCTGCACCTGGGCTTCCGCCGTCTCGCCGCTGTGAAAGTAGAAGCCGCGATTGGCGTCGTTGAAGGTGCCCTGGCAGTCGATGATGCAGGTGTCCGGGCCGTTGGCGCTGCGGACGGTGATGAGCTTGCCGTTGAAATCAATGTCGCGGTTGCCATCACCCGTGTAGATGCCGTCGGCGACAACGACCTCATCACCGTTCACCGCCGCGTCGATGCCGGCCTGGATGGTGGGAAAGTCGCCGGGGACGTGTAGTATGTCGGCAACGGCGGGGCTTGTCCCGCCAATGAGGCAGAAACTAATCGCAGCGACCGCCGGAGTTGTGAAGCTTGACTTCAACCACATGGCTGACCCTCCGTCAGGGTAGAGGCCGCACAGTGGTAGCGCGTGCCGCAGGTCCTTGGCCGCAGGAGCCCCATGCGACCGGTCGGGAACAGTGTACCACAGGCGGGCTGCATCCAAGCGGCAGTTGTAAGAAATCGGCGTCGGTTGGCAAATACCGGCGTTCTCGCATCCTTGAGCATCTACGAGCTGGCATCGGTCCTACGGACACGGGCCCCAGTTGGCGAGGAGGGCGAGGAGGTCGGATGCGCCGACGGAGCCGTCACCGTCGAAGTCGGCGGGGCAGTCTTTGCACGGGCCCCAACTTACGAGCAGCGCAAGCAGATCGGATGCGCCGACAACTCCGTTGCCATCAAGATCCCACGGGCAGAAAGAAGCATCAAAGAGGTAGGCCGAGCCGGAGAGGCTGCCGTTGTCGTCGTCGAGCCAGGCCCCGACGATGCCGGTTTCCTTTCCGGGGACGCCGTTGATCGCGACGGAGTAGCCGAACTCGTCGCCCACCGCGCCGTCGTTGGGCAGCAGCTTGGCGATCTGTCGGGCCATGGCGGTGTCGAAGAGGTAGGCGGAGCCGGAGAAGCTGCCGTTGTCGTCGTCCCAACGTGCCCCAACGATGGCGGTGGCGCCGCTGATCCCGACGGACAAGCCGAAATCGTCGCCCGCCGCGCCGTCGTTGGGAAGGAGCTTGGCGATCTGCCGGCCCGTGGTGGTATCAAAGAGGTAGGCAGAGCCGGAATTAGTGCCGTTGTCATCGTCCTGGTAGGACCCGACGATGGCGATATCCCCGCTTATCGCGACGGAGATGCCGAACCAATCGCCTGTCGCACCATCATTGGGCACGAGCTTGCAGAGTTGCTGGTGCGTGGTGATGTCGAAGAGGTAGGCCGAGCCGGAGATGTTGCCGTTGTCGTCGTCACCCGGGGCCCCGACGATGGCTGTGGTTCCGCTGATCGCGACGGAGGTGCCGAAGAAGTCGTTGAACGCGTTGTCGTCGGGCAGGAGCTTGGCGATCTGGGCGCCCGTGGTGGTGTCAAACAGGTAGGCGGAGCCGGAAAAGCTGCCGTTGTCGTCGTCGTTACGAGCCCCGACGATGGCGGTGGTCCCGCTGATCGCGACGGAGTTGCCGAAGTTGTCGGCCGCCGCGCCGTCGTCGGGCAAGAGCTTGGCGATCTGCCGGCCTGTGGTGGTGTCGAAGAGGTAGGCGGAGCCGGAGCTGTTGCCGTTGTCGTCGTCACCCGAGGCCCCAACGATGGCGACTTCGTTTCCAGGGGGGCCGCAGATCGCGACGGAGATGCCGAACCGGTCGTCCGCCGCGCCGTCGTCGGCGAGGAGCTTGAAGACCTGCGTGGGGTTCGCGGGCTCAGAGATGTCGAAGAGGTAGGCGGAGCCGGAGTCGAGGCCGTTGTCGTCGTCCCGCCAGGCCCCGACGATGGCGACTTCCTTTCCGATGGTGCCGCTGATCGCGACGGAGGTGCCGAAGAGGTCGCCCGCCGCGCCGTCCTTTGGCAGGAGCTTGAAGAGTTGATCGCCGAGGTCGGCGGAGGCCGCGGCGGCGCTGAGAACTGATGCTGCTGCGGCGGCAAGAAGTGGAATGATGAGATGTGGCATGTTCGTCTCCCAGGTATCAGCAGATGCGCGGTGTTGGCGGTGTCACGGACACGGCCCCCAGTTGGCCAGAAGGGCGAGGAGATCGGATGCCCCGACGTTGCCGTCGCCGTCGAAGTCGGCAGGACAGCCTTTGCACGGGCCCCAACTTACGAGCAGTGAGAGTAGATCTGCCGCGCCCACATTGCCGTCGCTGTCGAAGTCCCACGGGCAGGGGACTTCCCACGCCTGGATGTTGTCGCCGCCCTCCTGCTCGTTGCTGGGGTTGAAGATATTGATGCGCCCGATTGGAATAGGCGACCAGACCCCGATGAAGTTGGCGCCGCTGGCGTCGGCCGGCGTCGTCATCACCCCCAGGAACACGTTGGTCGTGCTATAGACGCGGACCTGAACCGAGGTCCCGAAGAAGGTGATGGTATTGAAGCCAACGCCACTCTTTTCGTCGGTGAAGATCAGGTCGAGACTGTCCTGGGGGATGCGGGCGAAAACGACGTCACTGACCGCCCCTCCGCCCCCGTCCGACCACGCCACCAGGCCTTCGACGCCGCGAGGATTCTCATCCGACGGATCGCCGCCACCAGTATTGGCTTGAACAATCAGATTGGGGAGACCCAACATGCCAAGCGGGAAGGGGAACCCATCCGGCAAGTTGGGCACAAACGATTCCAACGGATCGTCGAAGACCTCGCCGTTGAAGGGGTCCAGGATCGATTCCTCGTAGTTTTCGATCCCTTTGAGAACCTTCCCCTCACCGGCGTTGAACGCCTCGAAGTCAGCCTGGTTGGTGAACCAGATCAATCCACCCTGGGCCGGTGCAGCTGGCGGCGCATCGGTCCGTCTGCCGGGCGAAACCTTGTCACCGAACATGGCTCCGCGGGCAGTTGCGGTCTGCTGCACCTCGCTCAGCCAGCGCGGCGCATCCGTCCCGCCAGGTGACTTCACTATGTGTTTCTGTTGAAGCGATTGCGCCGCCACGACTGGCGTCAGGGCCGCGATCAAACCAATGACCACAGCCCCTTGCACGCAGTTTCGACGACACGACATTGGCTTTCTCCTTATCTTCGTTTGTTGGCGAGTTGGCCGGATTACCGCGCCGATCTCGCCAATGCGGCAGAAACCAATCGCAGCGACCGCCGGGAGTGCGAATTTCGACTTGGACGACATGAGTGGCCTTCCTTCCGTCCGAGAGGCCGCACAGGGTACCCGCCCGCCGTCCATGGCCGCAAGTACCCACCGTGTGAGCGTGTATCTGTTCCCAAACTAGGAACAACCTGGTCGCAGCTTAGCGTGTTCCCTGCGTGGGAACAAGACCCCAACACAATCCTGTCTACCGAAAACTCTGCAAACTGCTGCGAAAATGGCGGTTGGACGCTGGCCTTACGCAGCGGGAGCTTGGCCAGCGGCTCAGGCGGCCGCATACGTTCGTCCACAAGACCGAGACGGGCGACCGGCGGATCGACCCCGTCGAATTCATCAGATGGTGCAAGGCTTGCCGAAGAGACCCTGCCCGCTGTCTGCGGGAAGTCAGTGAGCACGGTCGCCCATAGGTTCGGTTCCGCTGACGTTATGACCTGACCTCGACGGCAATTGCACCGTCGGTGCCGGCGACTTGCTGATCCTGCTGGTCAATTGGGGTTGATATATTACGAAGGTTCGGACGATTCCGCCGCTCGTTATGGAACGTGCCGCGCCGGATTCCTACGGACACGGCCCCCAGTTGGCGAGGAGGGCGAGAAGGTCGGATGCGCCGACGGTGCCGTTGCCGCGCCCGAACCGCAGCCCTGTCGCTTGACCGTACCACGATCGCCGCCATGCCCAAGACCACCCGTCACAAGGCTCGGTCACTTTAGTGACCAGGCACAGACGTCATCAGCGCATCGCCACTCCGCCGGGGGCGCGAGACGCCAACCACGGCGGTCGCTCAGCGGCTTTCTCCTCACTGTGACGCCAACAACATCCACCCTGATCCACACTCCCAGTGTACAATTAGGCGGTCGCGAACGTAGGGGAGTAAGACCGTGAATATGTGTACCAAAAGTATCATGGCAAGCGCCATCATCTGGGCATCGTTGGCGTGTGAAGCGACCGTCTTCCCGGCGTCCCAAGCATTTGCCCAATCGGATCCGGCTACCGCAACGGGAAAATCCCTACTCGACTTGCCGGAGCTCGTCGCTCGCGTCAAGCCGAGCGTAGTCACAATCCTGACCTACGATAGCGCTGCCTGCGTCCATCGCTCAATTGCGCCGCTCCAGCTGCGATCGATCCGTCAGGACACCGATTCCGAAGTCGGACAGGCGCGGCCTCGGTTCGCCGGGGACAACTCGTTTCAGAGGTGTTGGCCACCCCCAGCACCAACACTACGGGTATGTCTATCATGGGGCGCATGATACCGATTCAGCCGCATAGCCGAACCTCTGAACGGGCTCACTGACTGCGCTGTAGCCGAACAAGCAAGTTAACGATTTCGTCCTCGCAGACTTGAACATCAGCGTAGCGAGGGAAGACACCTTTACCTGTGGCGAGAGAGATCCCAGTGCCTTCCCGCACAGCCTTGATGCGGGCATGGAAGCAGGCGACCCACTGAACCCCCTTCCTGATGACTTCCATCTCAACCAAAGCATCTTTTGCAAGAATGACTTTGAGATCGTTGTGGGCAAGTGCTTTGTTACGGGCCTTCTTGAAGTCGTCACTCCGGATGATTTCCAATGCCTTCGTCATCGCATGACCGGCTCGACTGTCCCGATCCGAGCAGTGCGTGAAGTCCGTTTCCTGGTGAATTCTCTCCAAGGTCAGATTCTCCCGTCCTTGATGATCCGTCGTTGGGTCAGCGAGGCGACTCAAGCCGAGTACGACATAGGTCAGAAGACCTTGTGATGCGTACCAATGGAAGGTCGGGGCCGCTTTGATAAAAACTATCGCGTCCGGAGCGCCGGGGTGGTTTCCGCTTATCCAGCTCCCAAACTCCCACGCCCTACGAATATTGAGAACTTCCGCCTCAAACGCCTCAAATGACTCCGCTGGATCGGTCATCGATTCTACCTGCTCATTCGACCTCGGCGATGATCCGCTCCACCAAATCCCCTGTCAATCGCCACGGTGTTAGCGATCCGAGGTGCTTCTTTGACGGGCGAAGCTCAAAGCATGGGCCATATTGTCTGTCGCCGTGGGCGTTGCCACCCACAGCGTTCTCCGATCACCGGATTCAACGCCAACCATCCCTCTGTGGCCTCTGGTTCGTACCCGTTGGCCACGTTGCCCATTGTGGGCGATGCTACGCAATCGCCCGAGCCACATCCTGTGCTCCGCCAACACGTTGCTCGAACATGACATCCCAAGCGTCCAGGCAGCTATTCGCGATGGCCATCTCGCCCGCGGACACAGCCTGTTCATAGAGCCTAAGCAAGAGTCGATTGAGATGGTCAACATCGAGATGCACGGCAAATGACATATCGCGAGACGTTTCAAGCAGGGGGCCTACAAACTGGTTCACCGCGGAGAAGAGAACCTCCGAGAACGGAATGAGATCGCCCGAATGTTCATCCAGTCCATAGAGCAGCCCCGTCGGATCATCGACAAATGCCTGCGAGTTGACGAAACGCTGGACCAGCCCAACGCCGTCGGAAGTTAGGAGGACGTCGCGTGAACACACGAGGCGGCGCAGCTCGTTGCGGACTTCTGCTTCAGGATCGTTCATCAACTGAGATACCAATGGCTCGCATGAAGCGAAGTACTCAGGCTTGGTCACGAAGTGAGCGGCAATCTGTGCGACACCTCGACGTTGAGGAATACTGCCAGCTAGGCACTCTTGCAGTTCAGCTTCGAAGTGGCGGCCGAATAGCCACCGAGCCGCGACTTCCTCTGCACCTTCTTGTGCTACCACCGGGGATTCAGAATGAACCATCTGGACGATCAGCGGTGCAACTATCTCCGCGTGGCTGTCCATGCCACAGTTGAAGAAGTAGATTCCCGCTCGCGACGCTGTCAAGCGAGGATCGGATTCGCATGCTCTTCGGAAGCACTCTATGGCGAAGTCCTTCTCGATCGCCAAGACCGGAAGGCACGCCTGAACTCCTGCGACGCGGACGGCGGGGTGATGATCATCGCACAGATGTTGTAGTGCGCTCCTCATTCTCTCCAGCAAGTCTGGATGATTGCGAATAATCGCGCCGATTGCCAGGCCTGCAACGCCGCGTACGCAGTTTAGTGCGTCCGTCGTCAGTGCCTCCGGCGTTGCGCGCGACGCATCGAAGTCGCCGTGAGCGTTGCCAACTGAGAGCGCATTAACCTCGGGGTGCGGGTGCGTCGTAGCAAACTCAATCAGGCGGGATAAAGCCGCCTCCGACCACTCATCCTCGGCGCGGCTATGTAACAACCAGCAGAAGGCGGATGCGAAGTCGCGGCTGGCCTCATCGTGGAATCGTTCTAGGACTTGTTCGATAAGATCCACTGGGGCGGGGTGCCACTGTGGTCGCTCATCCTCGGGGATCGTCCCCGAGTCCGTCAGCTTCAACCCGTCCAAAATAGCCGTCTTGTAGCTCGGATGAACATCGTGCGGTAACCGGAGGGCAAGCCGCCCAAATCGCGCCGGGAATCTCTTGGCGATCTGCTCCAGCTTCCTCGAGAACTGCCGGATCGACGATTCGGCAACGTGATCATCGTCGACTTGAATCCAGCGATGAGAACCTTCCTCGGTCAGCTTCTTGTTCGTCACAATACCCAGCCACGCCTCGTCACTGAGCTTCAAGAGATCGGCGGGAAGTGTGGAGCCGACGGAGCCGCCTCTGACCCGGAGGGCGGTCATGAAGTTCTCCTCGGGGTAGTGCTGATACTTCCGATTGAGGACACCAACAAGTTGTTCTGTCGTTTCGCTTCGCCGCTCCATGGGTAAGGCCGGCAACAAGAAGTACTGGCAGCGCCCCCAGTAGTCTCCAAAGTAGCCTCGTTTCCAAGTAGTCAGCCAGTACTCGGCGTCGCGTTTCTCGGTGGGAGAGTGGTATGAGCAGATCGCATCTTCCAAGCGTCTGAAAACATCGTCGTCACAGTGAGGTGACAGCGCTGCGACAAGCCGCCGAGCTGGCATCCACTTCGGCTCCTGTCGACCAGTACCGAGGCTGAAGCGGCGTGAGTCGCAGAGCAACCACTCGATCACTCGATTCGACAGAGGTGGTGGGAGTGCTGCATAGGTCTCGATCAGCAGGTTCTGGATGACTGGAGATTCGAGTTCACGAAGCTCACCAGTCAGGGCCCAGAAGTCCTCACCATCAGTCTCTGCCAGGCTACGTCCGGCCTCACGTGCTATCGCGGTCAGGCCAAAGGGGACTCCTTCCATGCCTTGCCTGATTCCCTCTCGGTCGCTGTCGAGCCACTGTTCTAGCGTGCCGGGCGGCTCGTCGACCTGTGGTGCCAGTCGCCAGATCTGCGCGACCAGAATAGACCATGCCGCGCCTGCGTCCTGACGTGCCGCCTCTAGCAGTGCGCTCATGTCGGCGTCCGTCCATTGCTCGAATCGCGAACGACGCCGGTGGCCGCCGAACTGCTCTCTAAACGACTCTGCTGTTACTGACTGGAGCACTGCCTCTAGCAATGGCAGCCTTCGATGAGCCTGGAGTCGGCGCCAATCGACAAACTCTCGGTAGGTCCCCTCGCTAGCGAGTCGCAAACGCAGCGAGAACATCGCCTCTGAGTCATCGTGGGCATTCCAGGCGAGACAGCTGAGTACCCGTTCTCGCCACTCGTCATCGACATCAGCAAATGGCTCCACGATAGCGACGACGTCATCCGGGATCGACTCCGCCACCGTCCGAAGCAGCCATAGGGCAGCATTACGCTCATCGTGATTGTGTAGCCACCGTGAGAGCGTGCCGCGCTCAATCAACGGCCGTACATAGGCGGCATGCCCCCGGAAAACCGTTGTCAGTATGTGTTCTCGCCAGTCCGCCAATTGCACCCGCTCGATCAATGATGTAACAAGTTGATCCGACGGCGTTTCGACCTGGCCGACAACTTCGAGACAAAGATGCTTGAGGTGAAATCGAACCTCTGCGCTGTCCAGCAACTCATTGACCACCGAGCCAAAGGTCGCACCTGCATCCTCACCTAGGAGGCAGAGAGCCTGCCGAAGCTGTTCTCGCCGGAATAGAGACTGGTTATCACGTGATCCCAGCCAGCTCACAATGCTCCGACCATTCGAGTGCACCTCTCGGACAACGCGGCTTGCGATTTGATAGTCCAGGTAGCTCTGGTGGGCAAAGGATATCGCTTCGCCAGTTGTTCGGAGGATGCCGACCGACAACAACGCATCAAAGCTGTCAAGGTCGCCTACGATGGCAGTCGGTGCGGTTAGAATCGAATTCTGCTCCATGAAGCTAATTACAGAATCAAGAACTGATTGCACACCCGCAGTGTTCGCTCCCTGCTGGCGCAACTCGCGCATGCGTGTGTTCCAGTACTCACGCATGAGCTGAACGCGGCTTTGAAACTCGAAACCGCCGGAAGAGATCGCAATCCCTAACCACATGGCAAGATGCTGCGGCGATGTGAGAATATCTTTCTGTCTCGCAGAGAGCGACTCGACTTCGAGGCCAGCGGCCTTCGCTGCCTCGGCGACGGCTTCGGGCTTGAGCGGGCCGACGGTTATCTCAGCAAGACCGCCGTCCCGGCCCTTCTCAGCAGCGATCCATTTCTTGATCTCCGGGTCATTCTCGATGTCGTAGTTTCGGCAGGCCAATACCACTGCAATGTCAACCCCCAGGGCTCGGTGGCCACGGACTTCGCGCACAAGAGCTTTGCAAACCTCCAGTGCGTTGAGAGAGTGATGAGAGGTCCAACGAAGGGCATCGAGTTGGTCGAGAACGAGAACACAGGGGCGATCCCCCGCTGCTGCATGCAGACATGCGACAGGTGACTCGGGTAGGCCCAGAGACTCACCGAAGTCCTGGCTGTTGTTCTTGGGGGTCTGGCGGTCCAATCTGATTGGCAAGTAGGCGACATCGGCAGCTGCGAGCCGCTGGGTCAATTCGAGCATCACAGCGCTCTTTCCTTGGCCCGGGTGCCCGTGAACAGCGACGATCGTGTTGTGTTCCAGCGCGCGGAGAATCTGCCCAGTTGCCTCGCGCGGTATTAGAGAGCCGCCGATCAGATCGGGTTGTATAGACGCGACAAACTGCTCTTGAAGACCCCTAATCGCCGGTAGAACACGAGTGTCCTGAGGTAGGCGGCGTGGACGCAAACCACGTGATTCCAAGTGCGACCAGACGCTAGAGGCATCGATGACGTGTCGCATGCGATCGACGGCATAGTCGGCAAGCACCGCTACGGTAGTCGTCGGATCACCGGCAACAAGCATTCCGGCCTGATCAAGCAAATCCTCTCGGTTAGCGACGGAGTCCGGCCATATCTCGATGTATAGGCGCCGCAAATAGGAGTATGCATGGGCACGATCTGCAACCGAAGTCGAATCCAACTCAAGACTCTCGCAGAATCGGCGGAAGATCGTACGGCGTTCCTCGCCAATGTCCTGAATCTGATGCTGGAAGAACGACTCTGGGTCTCCTGAGGACCTGCGCGCGCTCTCGCAGACGTCGTGTACCGCTGCAAACGACACTGCAGTGACCAGCATGAACTCAGTTTGGTCATCGCGATCAAGGTGCGCCTTCATCGCATCAAGAATGCCCCGCCGGTCCAAGTCTGCCACGGACCAGCGGTCATAGCTGCCATTGCGGATCTTGCATTGCTGCCCAACCCGCAGACCATCAGGTCGCTGGACCCATAAGTCGACGCCATACTCGTCGTCACCGACAGCTTCCAGTTGAAGGCTGCTCAGATCCTCCGAGAGAAGACGGAGAATCTGTCGAACGACCCAGCGGCCTTCGTAGCGGTTGCCGATCTTGTCGGCATAGCCTCCCGGCTCAAGCGGCATCCATCAACCTCCCTTCTCTCTTCTTGGCACCGCGCCTTTGAGCCGGTCTGAGGGTGCCTGTATCACGTAACGGTCCTTTAGCGCGTGCTCCACGATTTCGAGCACGTCTTCTAGCTGCTCTATGGTTGGTATGAAGCCTCGGTGCGACGCTGCGTGCCCCACCTCAACGGCTGTCGTGATCACTGTCTTTTGCAATGGGGTAATCATCCCGTCCTTGACGGCTTGCGCGAGCTTTCGTTGGAATCCGCCAATATCGCCGAGCATATCGGTCAGCATTAGATCGATCAGGGCGCGAGCCCCCATCGCCGCGAGACTCATGCAATCGATGCTGAGGACGTCGTAGATCTCGCGCACGAGAGCTTGACAGTCCTCCGGGAGCTTGCGAGTCCATGGAGGGCTGGAGCGACTGCGATGAGGCGGATAGCAGGTTTCAATCACTTTGTCCGATTGCGATGAGACAATCTGAACAACTGCCTTGACAGACTCGCATCCACCACACTGTAGTATTCGCCACTCCTCTCGAATGATGATCGGATACTGACTTGTGCCCTCGCGACGCTCGCACCTGATGGCACCATGGTCACGATGGACTTGGTCGCGCCCGCAACCGTTGCAGTACGATCGAGGTGGTGGGGATTCGGCGTCAGTCACGCACCGGCCTTCCTCTCTCCAAACGAGGCCTAGCCTCAGCCGGACCGATGGCCTCAGGTACACCCAGAGCGGCATGGTTGCGTGCGGGATTGTACCGGAGAGGTCATAATCTCGCCTGTCGGCAGCTGTGACAGCTTGACCTGTAGAGAGATTGCCTCTCGCCTCTGGATGCGAGTGCAGAGACGATCGCGGCCACGCTTGGCTTCGGAAAGGTTCCGACAACAGCCGCCATCACTGTGGTGGCAAAGAAGACCCAGGCCCAGTCCCCAGCCGGCTTTGGCCGATTGCCGGCGCGTCGATATTGATTCGTGGCGGGGTGACCATGTCGGGACGCGTAGGCCGGTTTTCCTGGCCTCGCGCGCGTTCGCGCGCGGAAGAAGCAGCGGGAATGGCAAATCTGCGGCAGACGCTCGCGGGATTCACTTACCCACAGACCGACACGCGTAGCGCTTAGTTAGTTGCGTCGGTCAGAATCAACGTACCCATGGCCGATCGAGCGCGGAACCGGGCAGTATGTGGTAGGATCGTGCCAAGCCCGGGACGGTCGTAGGCCGCGACCAAGCAGTCCAGACGGCGGAACACTCTTCAAGCCTTCCGCGTTGCGCCAGTCTGGGCTGGCCCGGCCAAGGAAGGCTGCCGATGTCGAAACCGATTGTGTCCGGAGAGAGGCCCCAGGAACTACCTCAGCCCGATCGCGTCGCGTTGAGGCGGCTCGCTCATCTCTTCGACGGATTGGCAGATGACGCTCGTGACGCAATGTCAGCCGACGGGATCTCGACGGGGATGCCATTCTGGCGAGACGCAAGCATGCTCCTTTGCCAGGCTTCCGATGCCGGCGCCCGATTCGATTTTTGGTCAGAGGGGCACACACCGAGGGAAATCGAGTCCTCGTTCCGTCGCCTGGACGAGGCAGAAGCAGTTCGCGGGAAAACCCCTTTCCTAACGCTACGGCCAACGCATTTCGTGGGCCTAATCTGGCTTGGGACGGTAAAGCGGCTCGTGGAGAGTTTTCCGGAATTCTTCCCACTTGGCAGCCTGCAATCCATCACGAACCTGCCGACCAACTTGGGAGGACCGAGTGAACTCTACTGGTGGCAGGACCACTGGAAGATGCAACGTCGCGCATGCCACTTGATGGCCAGCCTGCTTTGTGATTACCCAGCTGGGCAGGACTTACGGGGGACCGAGACGCATATCGTCGAGGCACTTCGCAGGTCGGGCCGTCGAATGACCACCGATCCTCTACTGAACAAAGCCGTAGGCAAGGTCAACAGCCACGGGAAAGCTACGCTTTCAGGTCTGGTCAAACGGGGCATTCTCGACAACGCGACTGACGCCCGAGGGAAGGGATACGGACTTCCCAGTTGGTCAGGACCATAGTCAGGACTGACTTTTGTCGTTCACCCGTAATACTGCGGGCATGAACAACGCAACGCAGTCGCAAGCAACTGAGCGCCTGGCGATACCGGCATCGGAAGTCGCCAAGCTCCTTTCCATCAGTGAGCGTCACGTTTGGGCGCTGAACTCCTCCGGGCGTATCCCGCGTCCAAGCCGCCTCGGTCGTGCTGTTCGCTGGAACGTCAACGAGCTTCGCGCCTGGCAGGACGCCGGTTGCCCAGCGCGTGACGCATGGGAACGGATCAAGAACGGAAAGGGGGCGGGAAGCGATGACGGGTCGTGACGATTGGCGTCGTGTATCCAAGCGCTATCCGTGTCCGATCTGTGACAAACCGGATTGGTGTGCCGTTTCGGTCGATGGCTCGGTCGCACTTTGCAAGCGCATCGAATCACCGAAGCTCATCGGCGAAGCTGGCTGGCTCCATCGGCTGCAAGATGGCGAGAGAACCGCAGGACGCTCCATCGGACGCTTGCGCTTTGCGCTCCCATCGTCTGATGGGGCGAATCTGGATGGGCTGAACGCGAAGTACAGGGCGTCTGTGACCCTCAGTGAACTTGAGCGGCTCTCCCACGAACTCGGCGTCTCCGTCGAGAGCTTGCAGCGCCTTGGCGTCGGCTGGTGCGGATGGGGATGGACGTTCCCGATGACTGACGCCGACGGCAACCTGCGCGGCATCCGGGTTAGGAAGCGCAACGGGATCAAGCTCGCCGTCACAGGCAGCCGGGATGGGCTGTTCATTCCTGATCCGCAGCACGACTTGGACACGTTGGACGCTTTGGACACTTCTCTGGGAGGTGTCCCCCCACTATTGATCTGCGAAGGTCCGACCGACACGGCGGCGCTCCTGGACCTTGGCTTCGATGCGGTGGGCCGTCCCAGTTGCAGGGGCGGTAGCGCGCTGTTGGTTGATCTGGTGCGATGCAGGCGATCGGACGAAGTCGTCGTCGTCTCGGATGGTGACGGTGCTGGCCGTCAAGGTGCCGAATCACTGGCCTCGGTGCTGGTCGTACATGCGCAGGCCGTTCGTGTAATCCGGCCACCGCACGGCATCAAGGATGCGCGCGCTTGGAAACGAGCCGGAGCGACCTACGGCGAAGTTGTCGAGTGCATCAACGCCGCCGAGATTCTTCAGTTGAATATCCGGGTCAGCAAGAGGCAGGTGCAGCATGGACGCTGAGCACGAACTCGTCATCGAAGTGGACTCTACGACTCGGAAGGGCGTGGTCGCGTTGATTGTGAAGCACGACGACCGTGTGCTGCACGTTGACGAGATCCGTATACGCAAGGACTCGGAGCGCCGCGGGTTCATCAAGGCCGTGTGCTCGAAAGCACCTGCGCTGGATGCTCAGACGGTGGAGTCGAGGCTTCTTGAGGTTGTCAACCGGCAGAATGGATCGAATGGTAAGCCTTCATCGAGCGAACTCACCGAGGTTGGTCTCTCATGCATCGTCCGACCCGAGCGGTTCATTCGGTCAGAGATCTCTGGTTTGACGGTAGCGATGGTCGGGATGGCAAAGAACGAACCTGTTGGACAGTGGGTGATGTACTTGCGATGGGCTGAGGGCAAGCGTGAGCGTCTCGCCCTGCCCGAGTCCATCGAGCTAAATGACGGATCGAGACTGTGGATTCAGCCGCAGCTAACCGCACCGTCAAATGTAAGTGTGCCGCGGTGGTCTGCAGGATCGCGCAAGGCGTGGCTCAATGGCGATGTACAGTCGGACCCGGCCGAATTGCTCAGTCGGATCTTCGAGCGAATAGCGTACTTCCTCGAACTGCCCTCGGAACACGCCAAGGGAATCGCATCAACGCTCGGTCTTTGGAGCATCTTGACGTATGTCTATCTCGCTTGGGACGCCGTGCCGTATCTGTACTTCGGTGGTCCGGCCGGTTCGGGTAAGTCGCGCGCCTTTGAGGTGCTCTCTCGCCTCGTGTTTCGTCCGTTGAGTTCATCGAGCATGACGGGACCGGCGCTCTTTCGGACGCTGCACAATCAGGGTGGAACGCTCCTGTTGGATGAAGCTGAACGGTTGCGCGAATCGTCTCCGGAGATGGGAGAGCTTCGATCCATGCTGCTGGCCGGGTACAAGCGCGGCGGTCGCGCTACGCGGCTGGAAGGCGAGAACTTCCAGACCAAAGAGTTTGACGTATACGGTCCGAAGGCGATGGCGTGCATCGCAGGTCTACCGCCTGCGCTGTCAAGCCGGTGCATCCCGGTGATGATGTTTCGCGCCGGTCCTGGATCAGTAACTCCCCGCCGCCGGATAGACGACGATCCGAACAAGTGGCAAGTGATCCGTGATGGTTTACACGTCATCGCATTGGAACACGGCTCGACGTGGTTGGAACTTGCCCAGCGGGTCGATGTCTGTCCGCCCATGACTGGACGCCACTTCGAGCTATGGCAGCCATTGCTGGCCCTCGCCGCCTGGCTGGAGGAATCCGGAGCATCGGGATTGCTGGAGCTGATGCAGCAACATGCATTGACGACGATCGAGGCTCAGAAGGACGATCAGACTCCCGCTGCTGACGTACTCTTGCTGCGGACTCTATCAAAGGTCGCATTGGCTGGGGAGGAACCGACTTGCACAGACTTGCTCAATCGCGCGAGGGATATCGAGCCTGATCTCTTCCGGCGATGGACCGCGACAGGCGTTGGAAAGGCGCTGCGTCGCTACGACATCCAGACTCACCACAGCGGAGAACGCCAGTTCCGTGACGTGCTGCCTCAATTGGCTCGCGTGCAGAGTCATTACGACATCGATCTCGGTATCCCGGACGGGATGAGAATGCAACCCGATCCATCCACAGGGAGGGTCCAACCTGTCCAAAGCGTCCAAACGGCGGGGCAAATGGACACATTGGGCACTCCTTCGAGACGGGTGGAGGTCTGAGTCATGTCCTACGACGTAGTCGCACTTCTCGATGATCTGTTTGAGCGAACTGGCAACGAGGATGGGATCAGGAGTTCTGAGGTGCAGGCACGCCGGACCATCGGACCAGAGGCCTTTCCGATGGACTGGCGCATCGAATGGGAAAAACGAGCGGCCATCATGGAATATGACGGCGGTCTCACCCGCGAGCATGCCGAGTCGGAGGCGTTGAAGGACATTCTTCGGCAGATGCGGGATGCAGGAATCGTAATTGACCGATGATGCTTGACACAATATCAAATAGAGGTACGATGCTTCTGATGCCGGCAAAACGACTGGACTTTGAGGACCAACTCCGGCGCGAGATAGAGCGTTGTGGGCTGACCCGTTACCGGATATCCAAGATGACCGGCATCGATAACGCCGTCTTGAGTCGATTCATGTCCGGTAAGGTCGGGATGTCGATGGACAGTATCGGATGCATCTTCGACGCGCTCGATCTAGAGATTGGACCTCGCCGCAAGCGCCGCGCACCGAAAGGCAGGTAGACGATGGCAAGTATCAGCAAAGAACCGAACGGCCGAAAGACGATCCAATTCGTCGCTTCCGACGAGAAGCGGCGCTCGATTCGATTGGGCAAGGTCTCGCTCAAGCAAGCACAGGCCGTCAAGCTCAAGGTCGAGGACTTGTTGGCATCGTCGATAACCGGATCAACGCCGAGGCGCGAAACGTCGGAATGGCTCGCCGACCTCGATGACGGTCTGCACGACAAGCTCGCGTCGGTTGGACTCGTCCAGCGCCGGGGACGGAGTATGCTTGCCGCGTTCATCGACGGATACACCGCCGAGCGGTCGGACGTGAAGGAATCGACGCGGACGGTGTACACGCGCGTGCGGCGATACCTCGTGGACTACTTCGGAGCAGACAAGCCCCTACGGGAAATCACGCCCGGCGATGCTGACTTGTGGCGTTTGAATCTATTGGATAAGGGCCTTGCGGAGAACACCGTGCGCCGAAGCTGCGGTATTGCCAAACAGCTACTCACTGCTGCCGTCCGGCGTCGTCTTGTAAGAGAAAACCCGTTTGCTGACCTCGTGGCGGCTCTGAAAGCGAACGCTGAGCGGTTCTACTTCATGAGTCGGGATGAGGCCACGAAGGTACTCAATGCCTGTCCCGATGCGGAATGGCGGCTGCTGTTCGCGTTGGCTCGATATGGCGGTTTGCGCTGTCCGTCCGAGGTGCTTCGATTGCGATGGGCTGACATTGATTGGGAGCGCGATCGCTTCACTATTACAAGTACGAAGACTGAGCACCACGAGGGCGGCGGCTCGCGCATCTGTCCGATTTTCCCAGAGCTACGACCATATCTGATGGACGCTTTCGAGCAGGCCGAGGATGGTGATGAGTATTGCATCATGCGGTATCGCAACCCCGCGATGAACCTGAGAACGAAACTGACGAGGATCATCAAGCAAGCTGGCCTCAAGCCCTGGCCGAAGCTGTGGCAGAATCTACGCTCGACGCGCGAGACGGAGCTTGCAGACGAGTTCCCCGCCCACGTCGCCAGTGCCTGGATCGGCAACAGTGTGGTCGTTGCGACGAAGCATTACCTGCAAGTGACCGATGACCATTTCGCACAGGCGGTGCAGAATCCGGTGCAGCAGGGGAGCGCGGGCAAGCGCAGCGACGAGCACGCTCCAAAGCCTACCCCCAAGCAACCGGCTGAAATCAACGCAACGCGCAAAGAAGCAACCCCCTGCAAGAGCAAAGGGTTGCTGCCGATGGGCCGTACTGGACTTGAACCAGTGACCTCCTGCGTGTCGAGCAGGCGCTCTAGCCAACTGAGCTAACGGCCCGGCGAAATGCCGTCGGGAGTGTAGCTGTGGTATGGTCAGTGTCAACGGCGAGGATGATCGCCTGTGACGCGAAAGGACCGCCGCATCTTGGTTGTTGGAGATAGACTAGGTGATTGCTGACCCGCCGCGCAGCCAGTGAATGACAGCAGCGTCGGCGAAATCTTCGAGAGCCCAGTGGGATGAAGCAATCGCCGCCAAGTACTTGTGTTCGGATCGCGACTTCCGACGATGCGGACGCTGCCTGTGCAGCGGTGCGGCGATCCATTGCAGAAATCTGCGGACCCGACTACGGCCACGAAGAGCCGGTGATGTCGGACTGGCTGGCCAACAAGACACCGGACAACTTCAGGAAATGGATCGAATCGCCCGACGCCTTCTCAGTGGTCGCCGTCGCTGGAGCCGGCGATGTTGTCGGCTTCGGCCGGATGAGCCGAGCCGGCTGGGTGCAAATGTGTTATGTCGTTCCCGAGGCGCTGCATCAAGGGTACGGCAAGGCGCTACTCCGAGCGATGGAGCAGCAAGCCGTAGAATGGGGCCTAAACACCATCGGGTTGAACAGTAGTATCACAGCCAAGGCGTTCTACGAGCGCAACGGCTATCGGCTGACCGGGGAGCCGAAGATGATGGGCAGCACACCTGGCGACTTTCCGTTTGCGAAACAGCTAGAGTGATAACGGTTCCCTGAATCGCCAGGCAGGGTTCAACCGTCTATCGAGGATAGGAGCATCGAGCAATGAGAACCATACTTTCCTTCGCAATCGTCGCTTTGGTCGTTGGTTCGCTGAGTGTCGCCCTGCGCGCGGCGAGTGCCGACGATCCGCCGCCGGGGTCGATCACGCTACTGGATGGCTACAAGCATCAGAAG
Organism: Phycisphaerales bacterium; assembly: GCA_036475395.1. GTDB lineage: Bacteria > Planctomycetota > Phycisphaerae > Phycisphaerales > SM1A02 > JADFNO01. Next base: position 9,680 of record JAZFYE010000047.1, on the reverse strand, counting down.
CTGCAGGGCATCGACACGCAGGTCGGCAAGATATGGAAAGATGGGGGAATTACCATTCAGTACGACATCGGGCGACTCGCCGGCAACTATGCCGAGCAACAACGAAAGTATCAGGCGGACCAACTGGTGTGGCACAAACAGCAGACGGTCAAGGCGAAGCGCGTCCAGTTGGCCCTGACGAAGGATCGCGAACTGTTCGTGAGCTTTCCGGATCACTCAGCGAATTTCTATGGGAAGGTCCAGAAGGAAGAGGATCTTGTTGACGCGCTGCTGATAGTGCTGACGTATCTGCCGGCGGAAAAGGCGGAGCGGTAGCGCCGTTCAAATACGGCGCTGTTTCTCGACACACGATCCGCGGGTTTCCACCCGCGGCTAGTAAGGATTGCGCTGGATTCGCGAGGGTTGTGTCGCCTAGCTGCGGATGGTAATCCGCAGAGGTATTGTCATACCACATTCGGGGCATTGTTCATGCTCCGCGTGGCGAAGGTCGTAGCCGCAGTTGATGCAGCGACCGCGCTTACGGCGGATGAAGCGGCGCGCAGCGAAGGGACCGAATGTGAGCAACCACAGCAGCGCCGCGTAGAAGATCGTGTTGAATGCGAAGCCGGGCCAAAGTGGTTGAAGAGGTAACAACAATCGAGAGTCGACGATAAGAGAACCTCGGGGTGAAGCGGGCTCAAGCGGAATGATCCAATACCGCCGCTCGACGAGCAGAATTGGTCTCCCACCGCTACTGTAAACCGTACCGCTCTTGGGCAGCTTCATCCCACCCCAGAGCGACAGGCATGGCCACCCGCGTCCATCAACGATCGCAATGTATCTATTTACCTCGGAACGGAAGTCGATGGATTCATCTGTGTGGAACTCGTGGATATCGAGAAACCCGCGAGCCCATTGCGGAATGATGTCATTGAAACCGATCGTTGTCTTTCCTGGTAAACCGTCATAGGCATATGAATGGACAACTGAAACGCGCTGTGATCCGAATCGTTGATAACGGCTGACGGTGTAGCCCGCAAAGCGGCCAGCATCGACATGGTCGGGTGGCAATTCGAAACCGGCGAAATGATCGTATCCGGCTTGCCTCCCAGGTATCCTCCAGTCAAACTTCACCCAATACGCACACCCCCACGCCACAGCGACGTTGACGATCGCGCCGAGCAGCAGGAAGACGACGAGCTTGGTCAGGCGGCGCTTCATGGCAATAAAGGATATACCCGTCAGAGCCGGGCTGTCCTTAGCCCGGATGTGGGCTTTATACGTTCATTGTCATGTGCGATCTCATCGGCTGCGCCGATCCCGGCCCGGGGACGGGCCGGCTCTGCCGGGGGTGTTTGCGCAGATAGCGCCCCGTGCCGTACCACATCCGGGCGGAGCCCGGCGCTAAATATGGGGAGCGGTTTCTGCGATCACTCCTGCGGGAAGTGCGCCGAGTAGTTGGGCGATTCTTTGGTGATTTGAATGTCGTGCGGGTGCGATTCGATGAGCGTGGCGCCGGAGACGCGAACGAATCGCGCATGCTCGCGCATCTCGTCAATGGTTCGACACCCGCAGTACCCCATTGCGGCTCGTAAGCCCCCCACCATCTGATAGACAAATTCGTCGAGCGGCCCTCGGTACGGCACGCGACCTTCAACGCCCTCCGGCACGAACTTGCCGGACTGGTCGGTTTGGCCGTACCGATCGGCCGCGCCTGCGCCCATGGCGCCCTCGCTTCCCATGCCGCGATAGCTCTTGTAGCGCCGGCCGTGATGCAGGATCAACTCGCCCGGGCTTTCATCCATCCCGGCGAACAGTGATCCGAGCATGACACTGTTAGCGCCGGCGGCGATGGCCTTGGCGATATCGCCAGAATGACGGACGCCTCCGTCGGCAATGATCGGAACGCCTGCCTCGTTGGCAACGTCCAAGACATTCATAATCGCACTGAGCTGGGGCACGCCCACGCCGGTCACGACGCGCGTGGTGCAGATCGAACCGGGGCCAATGCCGACCTTGATCGCGTCGACGCCGGCGGCGATGAGATCGGACGCGGCCTCCGCGGTGGCGATGTTGCCGGCAACGATATCCAGATCGTATCGCTTGCGGATTGTTCGGATCGTCTTGATGACGTTCGCGGAATGTCCGTGGGCGGTGTCGACGACGATAACATCCACCTCGGCCCCGACCAGCGCTTCAACGCGATCGAACTGGGCGATCCCGACCGCGGCGCCGACGCGCAGTCGGCCTCGGCCGTCGCGGCAAGCGTTAGGATGCTTGCGCAGATTGTCGATATCGCGCATGGTGATGAGGCCGGCCAGCGAACCGTTCTCTTGCACGAGCAGCAGCTTCTCGACGCGGGCCTCGTTAAGGATGGATTCCGCGGCCACAAGGTTGGTATCGGGGGGAGCGGTGACGAGGTCGGTCTTGGTCATCACCTCGCCCACGCGGCTGACGGTGGCGCCGTCGAAGAACTTCATGTCGCGGCGGGTGAGGATCCCGACCACGAGGCCATGGCTGGAGCCTTCGGCGGTGACGGGGAAGCCGGAGACGTTCTGCTCATCCATCAGCTTCAGGGCATGGGCGATGGTGTCATCGGGGCTGAGGGTGATGGGGTCGTTGATGACGCCGTTTTCGGAGCGCTTGACCTTGGCGACCTCGCGGGCCTGGTCGTGGGGCGGCATGTTGCGGTGGATAGTGCCGAGGCCGCCTTCCTGGGCCAGGGCGATGGCCAGCGCGGACTCCGTAACGGTGTCCATGGGGGCCGAAACGAGGGGCGTCTGGAGTTGGATGTTGCGGGTCAGGCGCGTGGAGGTGTCGGCCTGATCAGGCGTAATCTCGCTGTAATCGGGTATCAGCAGGACATCATCGAAGGTGATGCCGTTAAGGATGATCTTGGGCTCCATTGACCAATCATGCCGGGGTGGCCGGCGGATGTCAACTTGGGCACGTCGGGCCGGTCGTTTCCGCCGGTGAAGGGGATTCCTTCGCCCGAGGGGTTGTGATAGGCTGGCGGACGTGGCCAAACGGGTTTCGGTTCCAACCGTTGGCGGCGAAGTGAGGACGGCCGGCTCGAAGTGGGGCGAGGCGGGCTTGAGGGGCTGATCGATCCGCGTGGAGCGGGCTGATGGGGCAAAAAGCGGAACAACATCGGCCTAACGGCGAATTGATACCCGTGAGCCGAGGCGACCAACTCCGCCGATGCCCGGTGGGCGCTCCATGCTGACCGCACAGAATGCAGGAGTTCAAGCATGACCGTCACGACGACAACCTTCAGAGGGATGAGCGACGGTCTGGTCGATCCCGTTCACCACGGGGCCGGTGTAGAAATACATCCGCCAAGGCCGGGAGGGCGAGTGGCTGGACATCCTCAAGCAGGGCCGGGCCGAGGGCATGATCGATCTCACAAGCTCGCTTGTGGACTTGGTGGAACGCGAATACATTCATACTCCAGTCGCCCTCGGGGCGAACCCGAAGCCTGAGGAGTTGAAGATGCGGCTCAAGGGCATCTCTTGAAATGGGAAGAACGCCGAATTGATGAACGTCCACTCATTACTTGCGGCCGAATCCGTCCAGCTCGTGAGCTTTTACAAGCCGCTGCTGATCTTCGTGGTCTTTGTGCCTTGGGCGTGGCTGATCTCGTCGAAGCTCGAAAAGGATGCACGGTACTTTCACTTGAATCACCGGATGTGGAACGGCATCCACCTGAGCGCCGGCGTGCTCGCGCTGGCGTCAATGCTGCTGATCCCGCTGACGTTCTGGATCACCTGGCCGATCGGGATCGTCATCCTCGTGGGGCCGCTCTATGCGTATCAGCAGATTCGCAACCAAGCGGTGCCGGAGGCGCAGCGGTTCGCGTTGACCGGGGAGGGTTTCTCGGCGAAGCTGCACTCGCGCCGCCAGTCGCGCGCGTCCGAGGGCGCGCTGGTTCAATTCATCGATCATCAGGGCCAGGAGCGGGACGTCCCGCTGAAGACCGACGCGCAGTATCTCGTGCACCTGGTGGCCGAGGACCTGATCGGCCCGGCGCTGGCGGCCCGGGCCACGGAAGTTCGGTTGGAGGTCGGCTCCAGCGGTGCCGTCGTCAGCCAAACCGTGGACGGGGTCCGGTTCAAGAGAGACCCGGTGCAGGTCGAGTCAGGGCTTCGGGTTATCGATTACTTCAAGGAGTTGGCCGGGCTGAACATCGAAGATCGTCGGCGCCGCCAGGCGGGCGAGTTCGGCATGCTCGGCGCCGAGGGAGAAGTCAGCCTCTCCATCACCACGCTGGGATCGTCCAGCGCGCAGCTCCTCACGCTCCAGTTCAACCGAGCCACGAAGCTGCGCAAACCGTTCGACGGACTGGGACTGCTGCCGGCGCAACTGGAAGGCCTACGCACCTTTGAACCGGCACACAAGCGTCACGGGGTCGTGTTGATCGGCGCGCCGCGGGGCCATGGGCTCACGACGTCCGCCTATGCCTTCGTGGCGAGGCACGATGCCTATACGTCGAACATCAAGACGCTGGAACATGAGGTCCTAGCGCGAATCGACGGGGTGGATCATGTGCAGTTCGACCCGAGCAATCCCGACGTCGATTACGCCACCAACCTACAGTCAATCCTCCGCCGCGGCCCGGACGTCGTGCTGACCGCTCAGATCACCGACCGGGAGACGGCGGTGGTGGTCGCCGAGCCGGACACGCAGGGTCCACTGCTGTACGTTCCGCAACGGGCCGGCAGCATCAGTGAACAGGTCATTGCTTGGGTGAAGTTGGTAGGTGATCTGAAGACGGCGGCGGCGTCATTGCGGGCCGTGACCACTCAACGGCTCATGAGGACGTTGTGTGCCAACTGCCGCCAGGCCTACCAGCCGACGGCCAAGCAATTGCAGAAGATGAACCTGTCGGCGAAGAAGGTCAGCCAACTGTATCGGGCCGGGGGAAAGGTACAGCTGAAGAACAAGATCGAGAGTTGTCCGGTCTGCGGGGGGACGGGTTACTTGGGGCAGACCGGCGTGTTCGAGGTCTTGATCGTGGACGATGAGGTGAAGCGCTATCTCGCCGCCGGTGACCTCAAGGGCGCCCTGTCGCACGCCCGACGGAACAAGATGATCTACCTCCAGGAAGCGGCGCTGAGCAAAGTCATCAGCGGCGAAACGTCGATCGAAGAAGTGGTCCGAGTCACGGCGCCGGCCCGTAGCGACGCGACCGGCAGCTCCAGTCGCGCGCCACAGCCGCAAGTGGACCCCGCACCGGCCACCTAGCGGGCTTCGGGAGTACGCCCCTTACCGCCCCTCGCCCCTCGTCTCCTTTTTGATTGGGTGAACCTGCCATGATTACCGCCTTCAACCTCATCATCCTTGGTCTGGTCGGACTGATCGGCTACTGGTGGGCCGCCCAGGGCGTGTTTAGCGGCCTCCTGCACCTGCTGTGTGTGATCGTCGCCGGCGCGATTGCCTTCGCCTTCTGGGAGCCGGTGACGGTCGGCCTGCTGCTGCGCAACTCGCCCTTCGACAACTTCGCCTGGGGCGTGAGCTTCATCGGGCTGTTCGTGGTGCCGCTGTTCATTCTGAGATTGGCCACCAACAAGCTGGTGCCCGCCAATATTGACCTGCCCCAGTGGGCCAATCTGACGTTCGGGTTCGCGATCGGAGCGGCCTCCGGTGTGCTGACGATGGGGATGGTCATTCTGGGCACGGGGTTCGTGCAATCGCAGCGGGATATCTTCGGCTTCACGGGAACGGTGCGCAATCCGAACAACGCGCTACAGATCACCCATGTCGGGCCGGCGCTGTGGCTGCCGGTGCATCAGTGGACCAGTGAGTTCTACAGTTGGCTGAGCGTCACGTCGCTGAGCACTGGCCAACCTCTTCGCCAGTACTACCCTGATCTTCATACGGTAAGCGGATCGGAGTTTCGCGACACCTTCCGAGGCGGCCTGGGACAAGTGACGATCGCTCCCAACGCCGCCACGATCCAGGGCGTGGCCGTGTGCCGCGAGCTGAACCGATGCGCCGTTCGCGTGCGGTTCGTCGCGGAGGCGCGGGACTTCGGACAGCAGTTGACGCTCTCCTCGGCACAGGTGCGGCTGGTGTCGAAGGCGGAGGACCAGACCCGGCCTTATGTCGCGCACCCCCATGCGTGGTCGCAGCCGACGAAGGATGGCAGCACCGCGGTATACCAATTCGATGACATCTCCAATTACGCGACGACCGTTCCCGGACAGGAAACGGCGACCATGGAGTTTGACTTTGAGTTCCCCGGTACGCTGGTGCCGCTCTTCATCCAGATTAAGGGAACGCGATTCGAGCTGCCCCAGTTCGACGTCGTGACGGGTGCGCAGTACGAACAGCAACTCGGCTCGGCCGGCACAACGCGATCTGTGAGTTCCGCCCCACCGACGGTCTTCACCGGTGGCGGGCAGCTCACGACGGGGACTGACATTCAGGTCACCTTTTCGATCCGACCCATCAGCGCCAGCAAGAACCAGCTTCCGGGAACGATCCACGTCAACAGCGAAGGCTTTATCACCGACGGATTCGGACAGTTCAAGCGCGGCGGCACGCCTCCGGCTCGCAAGCTGCGCCTCAAGGGGATCGTCGAGTCCGAAGGCACCAAAATCGTTCAGTTGACGGTCTGGCGCGGCAGCGCCGGTGATATCTTCAACCTGGCGCTACGACAGCAGGCCGGAGACAACGCACCCCCAATGCTCGTGGACAGCCTGGGTCGAACCTACCGGGCGATCGGCTATATCTACGACCGGGGCCGGGGCGATTCGGTGGATGTATCGCTCTCGCCCAGGCGGCCCATTCGTACCGTCGCCGACCTGCCGCAGCTCTCCCAGAGCGGCGGGCGGAAGTTGCGGATAATCTTTAGCGTGACCGAAGGCGTGCAACTGGTGGGCCTGCGCCTCGGCGACATCCCCGTGGCCAGCTGTAATCTGACCGTGGGTGGCCGGCGGTAGGACCGGAAAAAAAAGGGGTCGGGAGTCTTTTCTCCAAATCGCGGCTGATAGGTCAATAAACGCTGTTTCCGGGAAAAGACTCCCGACCCCTTTTTGCTTCCCGGTTTAGTCTGCCATGTGGTCGATGAGGTCGCGCAGGTGTCGGCGGATGCCTTCATGTCCGCGGTCAAGCGGTACGCCCAGTGATTGGGCGGCGTCTTTGGCGAATACGTTATTCGGTTGTGATGGGCTGGAGAAATCGATGTCGGCCTCGACGCCAAACAGCTCGGCTGTCATTTGGGCCCAGTCGGCCCACCGCGCGTAGCAGTCGGCAAGGTTGAAGGCTCGACCGGCGGCGTCCTCGTTGCCGAGGGTCGCGAGAACGGCCGCGGCAACATCATCGACATGCACGAACTTCCCGCCGCCCATGCGCGCAACGGGTTTGCCGCGCTTGATCTGCTGAACGATTGGGTAGCCGACGGACCGTTCGAGTCGGGGGTCGATGCCGTATACGCCACAAGGCCGGATGGCGCAGGTGTGCTGTCCGAGTCGAAAGTGCGCATCCCACAAGTGCGCCTCGACCGCGGCCTTGTACGCGCCATAAAGCCCGACCGGCCGCAGCGGATGATCTTCATCAACCCGCCCCTTCCAGCGCGGTCGGATATCGTGGTGCACGGCAATCGAGCTGATAAAGAGGAAGGGTCTCGGGGCCGCAGCGTCGAGCAGCCGTATTGACCCGAGCAGGTTGGACTGAAGGTGACGGTTCAGGTCGCTCGGTGGCTTGAGCGGCTGCCAATCCACGCTGTTGTGGATGACGCAATCGGCCCCGTCCAGGAGCTTGGGCCAGACCCGATCATCAGCCTGATCTGCGACCACGAGCCGATCAAGCACCGCCTTGATGTGGTCTGTACGGCTGGTGGGGCGTACCAGGCCCGTGACGGTATGTCCAGCGTCAGACAGATGCCGAGCGATGGTCGAGCCGATAAATCCCGAGACGCCTGTGACCGCGACATGCATGGAAGTGGTCCCTTGTGCCGGTCGCGACTGCCTGGATCCGGCGTTCCAGCTCGTCCAGCCGCAGCCGGGTCGGACCGACCGGTGCGATTGCGGCAGTCGAGGATTGAAGCCGCATCATAGGAATACAATGGCGGCTTCCGAGTCCAGACCACGGTAGACCAAAATGCCAGACGACGACACACGAACCTCCTCCTCCACTCCTCGCCGACGGCGACGGCTGGTGTTGCGCGTGGCCGCGGCCGCAGTCGTGCTGGGGCTGGGGCTGGCCGGTGGATCGTGGTGGTACGTCACGCGATCGTCGTTCATCATCAAGCAGGTAACGCCCCAGTTGGAAGCGAAGCTCGGCGGGGTCGTGCAGATCGCTCATGCACGTTACGTGGGCGATGGCATCCTGCTGTTTGAAGACATGACGCTTCGAGCGCCGTTCCAAAGCGGCGAGGCGGCGCGGGTGCTGCAGATCGGACGGACCCGGGTCGCGCTGGACGAAGGTAGCCTGTGGCACGGCGAGGCCTTGATCAAGGACATCACGTTGGACGACGTGATCCTGCGGCTGAGCGAGAACGCCAAAGCGCCGGGGGTGTTCAACTACCACGCGCTGCGACCCGACTGGTCGCTCGAGGAGATCGAGAAGCCGGAGCTCTTGCCAAGCGTTCGGATCAACAGCGCGGTGATCGAGTTGGGCAGCCACGTTCGGGACGCCTACAGGGAGAAGGGGCGGCGCCGCGTGGCCGGGCACATGCACCCCAGCCCCGACGGCGGAGGGACGTATACCTTCGAGCTCGGCGAGCTCGACGAAAACGGCGTCTCGCTGGGCGACGATGGTGTGTTCATCAAGGGCCAATGGAACGTTCAGACGCTGGCGGTTCACGCGCGGATCGACGGCCTAGCTCTCGACGAACGCGCCCGGGCCATGTGCCCGCAGATGGCGCGGATCTGGTGGGAGCGAATGGATCTCCAGGGGCGCGTCGCCTTCGCCACAGTTGAACGCACAAGTGTGGGCCCCTTCACCGTCGAGCTACACGTTGACGAGGTGGCGCTGACGATCCCGATCGGTCCCGAGGACTTTTGGGCGTGCTACCGCGAGGGACGCGTCGAGCAAGTAACGGCCCAGCCGAGGATGCGGGTCAGCGGCGGGACGATCAAGCTTCAAGGCGATCGACTCACGCTAATCAACCTGCAGGGAGAAGTCGGGGGCGCCGACGGGCAAACGCAGATCATCGGTGTGCCGTATCTCGTGAACCTGACGATCGAGCAGCTGCCGTCGCTTGACTGGGAGAGGAAGGAGCAGTGGCTGGATGCGGTGCTCAATTCGGCGCCGTTTGCGATGAGCATCCGAACGGACGACTTCAGCCTGCCGCACACGACCGGCGAGACCAACCCCCCGGGCGTCGAGCTGCCGCGACAACTCGCTCACTTGCTGGCGAAGTTCAAGTTGAGGGGGTGGACGCTCAGCACGGAGGTTGACGTCAGCCGAGCCCCGCCGGTGCTGGACGAGAACGGACAGCCCCAGCCAAGCCCGATCCTGACCAAGGGGCAGGCCTATATCAGTGATGCTTCGGGCGCCTTCAACAAGTTCCCGTATCCGCTTGAGGGCGTGGACGGGTACGTGCAGTTCGACAGCGAGCAGGTGACGGTTCACTACCTGACGGGGAAGGGCTCGGACGACGCCCCGGTGCGCATTTCGGGGACCATCGCCCCGCCGGGCAACGATGCGGCCGTGTCGCTCAAGCTCATCGCCCACGACCTCCCGCTGGATGATCG
>JAZFYE010000046.1:0-11469 GCA_036475395.1 Phycisphaerales bacterium | reverse complement strand
CTGGGACGCGCCACGATTATTGTTCGCGAGGATCAACTCTCGCTGGCGATCGGGCGACGCGGCCAGAACGTGCGACTGGCGGCGCGCTTGACGGGGTGGGATATCGACATTCTTACTCCGGCCGAGTTTGCCAAGAGCCTGGAGACCCTGGAGCAGACGGTCAGGCCGATCGAGGGGGTTAACGAGGAAATGTTGGACCGGATGGGGGCGCTGGGGATGATCAGCGTCTTCGATATCGAGGAGGTTGGGCCGGCGGTGCTTGAGGAGGAGCTGGCGATGCCGGCCCAAGTCGCACAAACGGTGGTCGAAACGTGCGCCGCTCAGGCCAAGATCGTGGCCGAGCAGCAGCAGAAGGAGAAGGAAGAGGCCGCAACGCGCAAGGCCGAGGAGGAGGCCACGGCGGCGACCCTGCTGGGAACCGGCGACGCCTTGGCCGGTCCTGGTCTTGACGCGGATGCCCGGGCGGAGGCGGCGGCGGCGTCAATCCTCGGCGGACCGCCCCACCCGCCGATCGTAGAAACCCAACCGGAGGATTCAGACTCGACCGAAACGAGTGAAGTGCCGGCAACGGAAGCGCCGAACACCTCCCGGGAGTCGGGAGAGAGAGCCCCCAACGAGGAGCCGGCAACCCCCGAGGCGTCGAGCGATGAGCCGCTTCAATCGACGGAGCCGGCGCCGCAGGTCACACCGTTCGCGAGTGACGAAGCCGCTTCAGCGCAGCCTGCGGGTGGGACTGGAGACTAATGGCAACGAAGACCGCCACCATCCGAGTCTTCCAATTGGCCAAGGATATTGGTGTGACGTCCAAGGACATCGTCGCCAAGTGTCAGGCTGAGGGTATCGAGAATATCACGAACCACATGTCGGCGGTCTCGAGGGGCCTGGCCGCGACGGTGCGAGAGTGGTTCGGGGAGGGGCAATCGTCAACGACCACAGCGATAGAAACGGCGGCCCCAGTCGATGTGGCCAAAGCACGGGCCAAAGTCAAGAAAAAGGTCACGAAGAAGGCGGCGAAGAAGGTGATCGCCGAGGCTGCGCCCAAGCGGGAGGAGGCGCCGACCCCGGAGACCGTGGTGGTGGCCGGGCCGCCTGAATCGGGACCGGTCGAAGCACCTCCATCGCCGGTCGCGGCGCCTCCGCTGCCGATGGTAGTTCCCGAGCCGCCGACCGTTGCCCCTGACACGCCGCCGCTACCACCTGTGCCCGAGGAACCGGTGATCCCCGCCCCGGCCCCGGCTCTTGCCCCGGCGGCCCAGGCGCCGGAGCCGAGTCAGGACTTGCCGAGAATGAACATCCCGGACCGGCCGCCCGTCGTTGCGCCGGCTGGACCCATGCTGGCGGAACCGACCGAGACCAAGCTGGCCGGTCCGCGGATCATCCGCGTGGAGAACCCGGAGGTGATCGCGCCGCCGCGTCCGGCCCAGCGGCCGGAAACGACAATGCGTCGCGGCGGTCCCCGTGCCGGGCGAGGCGTGGGCACCGTCTTTCCCGAGGCGCCCGCCTCGTCGGAAGAGCCGGCTCGGATGGGTCGCGGCGCTGCTTCCCGGCGCAACAAGCGGCGCACCACGACCGACCGAGACCAACGCGGGCGGGTTGGACGCACGGCCGCCGGAGGCGACCAGCCGCAACCGTCGGATTGGACCCAGCAGGATCTGCTGGAGCGAGACCGGCGCTTGACGCGATCCGGCGGCTTCTTCAAAGCGCATCGTCGTGACAACCTCAAGCGCACCATCGGCGCCGGGCAGCGGGCGGTGAGCGCCGCCGAGGCGGGCGGGTCCGTGAAGATTCAAGAGCCGATTACGATCAAGACCCTCTCCGCGGCGACCGGTGTCAAGGCCGCCAACATCGTGCGGAAACTGTTCCTCTCCGGCAACCCGATGACCGTCAATTCGACCATCGACGGCCATACCGCGGCCGAGGTCATGCTCGAGTACAGCATTGAGCTGGAGGTTCTTGAGCAGAAGTCCGCTCAGCAACAGATCGCTGAGCAGTTCCGCGAGCGCGAGGTCGTGGACGAACGGCCGCGGAGCCCGGTGATCACCATCCTCGGGCATGTCGATCACGGCAAGACGTCGCTCTTGGATCGGATCCGAAATACCAACGTGGCCGAGTCGGAGGCGGGCGGCATCACCCAGGCCACCAGTGCGTTCCAGGTACCCGTTCGAACCGGCGATAAAGAGCGTTTTATCACGTTCATCGATACGCCCGGGCACGAGGCGTTCACCGAGATGCGCGCCCGGGGAGCGAGCGTCACCGACCTCGTGGTGTTGGTGGTCGCGGCGGACGACGGCGTGATGCCTCAAACCGTCGAGTCGATCAACCACGCCAAAGCTGCGCACGTGCCGATCGTCGTCGCCCTGAACAAGATCGACAAGCCGGAGGCGACCGACGCGAATCTTCAGCGGATCTATGGGCAGCTTGCGGAACACGAACTTGCCCCCCCGGAGTGGGGCGGCTCGACCGAGGTGGTCAAGACCAGCGCGCTGAAGGGCGAAGGAATCCAGGACCTTCTGGACGTGCTGGACTATCAGGCCGACCTGCTGGAGCTCGAGGCCGATTTCGGCGGGATGGCCGAGGGAACCGTGCTGGAGGCAAGGCTCCAAGAGGGACGCGGTCCGGTCGCCAACGCGCTCGTACAGCGGGGGTGTCTCAAGACGGGCGACTTCATCGTCGTCGGCCGGGCCTCCGGTCGCGTCCGTGACATCATGGACGACCATGGGAAACGGATCAACGAGGCCGGCCCGTCCATGCCTGTCGTGTGCTCGGGCATCAGTGAGGTGCCGGACCCCGGTGACCGGTTCTATGTGGTCAAGAGTCTCAAGGATGCCGAGGCGGCCGCCCGCGAGCGCCGCGACCTGGAACGCGATCGCGATCTGGTCACGGAGAAGATTACGCTCGACAACATCTTCCAGCGGATGTCCGAGGACACCAAGAAGGTGCTGCCGTTGATCATCAAGGGTGACGTGCAGGGCTCGGTCGATACGGTCAAGGTCGTCCTTGAGAAGATCTCCACCGATGAGGTGATTATTGCGGTCAAGCACGCCGCCGTCGGCGGCATCAACGAGTCGGACATCCTCCTGGCCGAGGCGACCGGCGCCATCATTGTCGGATTCAACGTCACCTCGTCGGCCCAGGCGCGCAGGCGAGCGGATGAGAGGCAGATTGACATCCGTCTCTACGACGTGATCTACGACATCACCGACGACGTGACCAAGGCCGCCGAAGGACTGCTCGACCCCGAGCACAAGCTCGAAGTCATCGGGCACGCAGAGGTCCGAGAAGTCTTCAAGATCTCTCGCGTGGGGATGATCGCCGGTTGTTATGTCACCGACGGTGTGATCGAGCGCAACGCGCTTATCCGCGTGACGCGGGGCGATATTGTGGTCGAGAAGGATCGGAAGCTCGACCAGCTCAAGCGGTTCAAAGACGATGCGAAGGAGGTCCGCACGGGCCAGGAGTGCGGCATGAAGATCGAGGCGTACGACGACATCAAGGTCGGCGACGTCCTGGAGTGTTACAAGAAACTGGAGGTACGCAGAACGCTGTAGAACAACGATCCGAGGTGCCGACGCTGCCGGGTCGAGAGTCAAGCTGCCGGACTGTACGGCTGCCGCTTGTCGTTCCATCGCTTTGACGCCCCATACTTTGACGGATCGTTTCCTGAATCGCTACATGAGCAGACGCACGGACCAAGTTGCCTCACTGATTCGCCGGGCGGTGCAGTCCCGGCTGAGCCGCGGGCTGAACGATCCCAGGGTTCGCGGACTGGTCTCGGTGACACGGGTGACGGTGGCGGCGGATCTGTCGGAGGCGGTCATTCTTGTGTCCGTCATGCCGGCCGAGCACGCCCAACTGACATTGCGCGGGTTACAACATGCGGCTGCCCACCTGCGGCGCGAACTCGGACGAACCGCCCGGCTCCGGCACCAGCCGCGGCTTACTTTCAAACTGGATGATTCGATGAGGCACGCGGCTGAGGCAATGGCCGCGATCATGGAAGTGAGCGGCGCGGAGTGCCAGTCCCCGGACCAGACGCAGACGGAGGATTCTGGTTCGTGAAAAAAGCTGCTGACGCCGGCCGCAACTTCAGTGCGCTTCTCCGCAAGCTCGGCAAGTCCGGACCGCCGCCGCCCGCGCAGCAGGACGCTGTCGACGTCCTGATCATGTCCTTCTTGCTGTGGAACTGCACGTCGGCCAAGGCCAAGACCGCCTACCAAAGGATTCAGCAACGGGTCGTGGATTTCAACGATCTGCGGGTGTCGATGCCGGGGGAGATCGCGGCGTTCTTCGGGGGCCGCTACCCCCAGGCCCAGGACCGTTCCCAGCGAATTCGGGCTGTGCTGCGTCACATCTACAATCGTGAACATGCCGTGAGCCTTCAGCGGCTCCATTCGATGGGCAAGCGCGAGATCAAGAAATATCTCCGCTCGCTTGATGGGATCGTCCCCTTCGTCGCCGACCGGGTCATGCTGCTTTGTTTCGGGACCCATTGCATCCCCGTCGATGAGAACCTGTACCGCGCGTTGCTCGAGGCGGGTGCTTGTGAGGACACGGCGGACCTCTGGGAGCTTTCATCCTGGCTTTGCCGGCAGATCAAAGCCTCTGAGGCCGCCCAGACCCACTTTGCCCTCCAGACCTGGGTTGATCGAGGCGCGCGACCGATCCCAGCTCGTTTCTCCACCTCCCCAGGAGCGAAGACCACATCGACGAAGACCGGCCGACGGACTGCCGCCGACCGCGAGAAGTCGTCGCGATCGCGCTGAGCCGGATTCCGACCGCCCCACCGCGGCGGATCTTTCCTCGCTGGCTAGACTTCCGGGATGCTGAAGTTGTCTCTACCACCGCGGCAACCCGTTCCCTCGCCCCGCGTGTTGGTGTTGCTGGCGCTGGCGGGCCTCGGGATGGTCGGCTGCGCCGAAGGATCGCAGTCCCGCCGGCCGGGCGGTTTGGCTGCCCGCATTGATCCGCAGCTTTCAGCTCAGGAGAACTTCCAGCACCTCGCGGCCGCAGAGTTCGCGGCCTCGGGCCTGGCGCCACTGGATGTGCCGACACCGTCGGGCGTTGATCCGCAGGTGCTTGCCCCGCGCCCCCAGAGCGACACCCTGGCAACATTGAGCCTCGATGACGCGCTGCGAACGATCGTTGCGCAGCATCCGTTGGTGAATCCTGCTCCCTCCGAGATCCCGAATGTTGACGCGTCGGCACGGGCCGAGGCGCTGCGCCATTACGTCAAAGGCCGCGAAGCGGCGCTGAACAACAGATCACTCGTCGCGATCACTGAGCTTCAACGGGCGGCCGAGCTCGATCCCCATGAGCCCCACATCCTTCGCGAGTTGGCCCGCAGCTACCTGCATCCAAGTCAAAACAAGCGGCGCCGTGCGGTAAGTATCTATCGGCGTCTATTACAAGTTCTGCCGGAGGATCACGAGGCGCTCTTCCAGATCGGGTTCGCAGCCGCGAATCGTCTGGCACACGCCCAAGCGGTGGCGCATCTGGCTCAGCCGCGGTTGGCGGGGCGATCATTCGACCATGAGCCCGGCGTAGGATACGTGGCTGACTTCATCCTCGTCGAATCGCTGCGCAAGCTTGGGTGCGACCGCGCTGCGATCGAGCTGGGGCGCGCGGTGGTCCTGACCCCGGCTGGGATTGATCGTCCCACGGTTCACGCCCGACGCATCGCCTCCATCTACCGCCAGCGCGGCGACATTTGGCGCGCCATCGGTGATGCGCACTGTCGCCTCGGCGAATACGCCCCGGCTCTTGAGGCCTACCAGCAGTCTGCCTCGCTCCCCAGCGCCGAGCCGGCCGCCCTGGACCTGCGGGTTATCTACGTCAACCTGCGGCTGGGACGAATATTCAGCGCTCAGCGAGAAGTCCTCGCGATGCTCAGCCAAGACGACTCGCCTGCCTCCGAGCGCAGCGTTCGTCTGTGCAGCTACCTTGCCCAACACGTTGATCAAACCCAACTGCTGGCTGAGGCCGTTGCGCAACGCTACCACGAGAATCTCGATGATCCCTTCTTGGCGAGAGCAGCGGCGGCGCTGATGGGGCCGACTGAAGCCGTCGGACTGCTTCGGCAATTTCTCGATCGTCAACCGGATGATCTGGCCGTCCTCAGCCAACTGCTGCGCTGGCTCGCGCGGGAAGAGCCGCAGTTGGCCGTTGAGTTGACGGCCAGCCTTTGTGCAGCCCGCCCCGAGTTCGCTGGGAAATATGTCCTGCGACTGGGCGTGGCCGCGCCGCGCCCGAGTGCCCTGCTTGAGGCCGTGCGCCGCATGCCCCCCATGCCCGAAGCCGCGGTTCTCGAGAGTCGGCTCCTGGCGTACCTCAGAGGCTTCGGCGAGGCTTGGCAGGTGTGCCAAGCAGCGATCGCCTCCTGGCCCAACGATCGAGCGCTCCTGCTGTTGCAGATCGCGCTCGCGGCCGATCTGAAGGAGCCGCGGTTGTTGGATCGAGCCATTGAGGCGGTTGCTCAGTACGACGATGTGACGACTTGGCTCGCGCGAGCGCAAGCGCGGCGTGCACTGGACCAGACCGACTCGGCGCTCGACGCCGCAGAGGCCGCGGTCGCCCAGGCCCCGCAGAACGTCAAGGCCGTGACTGAGCTGGCGCGTTGCAGCGCCGCGCACGCAGCGAGCGTCGCGGACATTGCTGATCGCCGCGGATATGCGCAGGACGCCGTGGTCACCGCCGAACGCGCCGTCGAGCTGGACCCCCATCACGACGACGCCTACGCCGTGCTCCTGGGTCTCTACGACCAGACCGGACTCCTGCGCGACTCCCAACGGTACGACGGCACGATCGATCGGCTGCGCGCTGCCGCACCGGACAGTACGCTGCTTGGGCAAATGCTGGCGCAGCGCGCCGCGCGCCAGGGCCGTTTCGAGCAAGCCATCGAGCAGTTCCTCAGCCTGTATGACCGCGACCAAACGGATATGGCAAGCGTGAACCTGGCCGTTGCCGCTTGGATTCGACAGGGCAAGCTTGACGCCGCGTTGCAGTGGCTTGACGAGCGCCTGTCCGAGCGCCCTGGGGATCCCGCGCTGCTGGAGCAATGGGCGGTGCTGCAAATGCAAAGTCGCCGGTCGAATGTCGCTATCGACCGGCTCGAGGCTCTGCTCGACGAACAGCCGGAACATCACGCGGCCCGCAACCTGCTTGAGTCGTTGTATCGAGCAGCCGGCCGGGGCGACCGCGCCTTTGACTTGTCCCAGCAGCGGTTGCTGTTACGACCTCAAGGTGTTCGCCGGGAGCTCGAGCTCTCGGCCTTGTATGCCGGGGCGGGTATGAACGACTCGGCGATCACGCGCCTTAAGTGGATCTATCAGCAGCGGGAAAGTATAGGGTACGACGAGATGGCAAACGCCATGGCGGTCGCGGGCCGCATCGATGGCGCCGGAGAACTCACGCTTCAATGGGCCTACGTGATCACGCAGCGCTTCCCTGACGCGCCGCTGCGGGTATACGGCAGTGGGCTGCGGGCCCTGGCGAGAATGGGGCGGATTGACGAAGAATTCGATGCGCTGGCCGACCGAGCCGTCGTCTCCGCCCCCGGCGCGTCTGGTTCATCGCTCGCCGCGGTGATCCTCTGGCAACAGCTTGCGCAGGCGCTGGTCGATGACGGCCGCCCCGCCGCCGCTGCTCGCGCCGTTCGAGCGCGCCTTCGCGCCGAAGCGGCGCTCGATTCGCAAGCGGTGATCAAGCTGCGGACTTTGGCGGTCGCGGCGGACGCGGCGGTCGATCGACTTGACGATTCGATCGCCCTGCTCAAGGACCTGGCCTTGCGTGGGCTGGTGCCCGCGCCGCCCGACGTCACCGAGGAGCGGGCTCTGGCCGACGCCTTCTATCAAGCGAGCCAGATCTACGCCGCGCTGGGCAACCAAACCAGCGCCGAACAGTTGCTGCAGCTCGCTGCGCAGCTCACCCCCGACCATGCCATGGTCTTGAACAACCTTGGTTACTCACGGCTCGAGCTTGGCCAGGCGGACGCCCAGACCGTCAAGTGGATCGAGCGGGCCTACGAGCTGGAGCCGTTGGATAGCAACATCCTGGACACGATCGGTTGGCTGCGCTACAAGCAGGGGCGGCTGGGGGATGACGGACCCGTGCCCGGCGCGATTTCGCTGATCGAAGACGCGATGGCCCGTGACGCTGAGCCGAGCGCCGAAGTGCTCGATCACCTCGGCGACGCGCAGTGGCGGGCCGGCAATACCGAGGCGGCGACCGACGCCTGGCGCCGCGCCGAGCGGCTGCTGGAAGCGCCCGCGTTCCGCCAGCGCCTGCTGCAGAATTACCAGCTCGTCCAGATCCATCGCACGCAGGGGTGGGGGCTGCTCGTGGCCGACCCCGAGGAGATGTATCATCGGCACTTCGGCATGTTGCTGCAGCGCGTCTCGGCGAAGCTGCGCGACGCCGAGCAGGGTAAGGATCCCCAAATCGCCCAAACCTTCGCCGAGATGGCCAAGACGAGTACAGCAGGAGAGTCCGACAATGGCCGGCCATAGTAAATGGGCCAACATCAAACACCGAAAGGCGCGGCAGGACGCCGTCAAAGGCAAGCTGTGGTCAAAGTGCAGTCGCGCGATCATCGTCGCCGCCAAGGCCGGGGGAGGTGATCCGGAGATGAACCTCGCGCTGCGCTACGCCATCGACGAGGCCCGCGCCGCCAACATGCCCAAGGACACCATCGAGAAAGCGATCAAGAAGGGCTCGGGTGAGTCGGGTGAGGCGGCTAACTATGAGGAGGTTCGCTACGAGGGCTACGGCCCCGGCGGCGTGGCCATCATCGTCGATTGTCTGACCGATAACCTGAACCGCACCGCGCCGGAGATGCGAAAGATATTCGAAAAAGGCGGGGGAAACCTCGGCAAGCCGGGGGCGGTGGCGTTCGGCTTCGCCGTCAAGGGACTGATCGTTATCGAAGCGAGTAAGGTCTCCGAGGACACGCTGATGGAGATTGCAAGCGAGGCCGGGGCCGACGATGTTGCCGAATCCGGAGGCGCGTGGGAAGTGACGTGCGATCCGGCTGATTTCATCGCCGTGAAAGAGGCGATCGTCGCGGCGGGCGTCGAGCCGGATTCCGCCGAGTTGACGATGATTCCCGCCAACACAGTTGATTGTGATGTAACCACCGGCGCAAAGGTCATGCGTCTGATCGACGCGATCGAGGAGCACGACGATGTGCAAAAGGTCTACTCCAACGCCGACATCCCCGAGGAAGTGATGGCGGGCTAGCAAGAAGGCACGAAGGCATCAAGGCATCGAGGGGAGGAGAATGGAAAGCCGCGACCGTTGGTCGCGCTTCTCTTGTAGCGACCAGTTCTATGTCAAACGAGGAGAAATCAATGACGCCAATCACCGCAAGCAAACACTTCAATGCACCTCTAGAAATGGTTTGGGAAGTCATGGCCGACTTCGAGAACGCCGCTGATCGAATCCAAGCGATAGTGAAATCGGAAATACTCACCGACGGTTCGGTCGGCGAGGGCACGCGCTTCCGCGAGACACGCATCATGTTTAAACGCGAAGCTACCGAGGAGATGGAGATCACAACATGGGATCCGCCGAACTCCTACACCACTGAGGGTGATGGTTGCGGCTGCCATTCCACATGTGTAATCACCTGCGAGCCGGATGGTGACGGCACGAAGGTGACCATGTCGATGAGCATTTGTCCACTTTCGACGTTTGCCAAGATCATGGGTGTATTCACGGGATGGATGATAAAAGGCGCCTGCGCCAAAGAGTTCGGGAAAGACCTTGAAGATTTGAAAGCCGTCGTCGAATCATCCGGAACTGCCAGCGCTCAGCCCGCGTGAGATTCTTGCAGGGCCTGGTCAGGTCAGTGACCAGGCGAACCGCTTACTTCCGCAACAGCTGTTGCGGCGTAACCCCATCGACTCGGTAAATCTCGCCGCGCACTTCCAGGTCAAGCTTCACCGTCGTCGTGAACCACGACACCGAGCCAAGCTCAGCCAATTGTTTCTTCGTAAGCTCCTTCTTCACGAGCGGCGCGAGCTTGCCAAACTCAACAGCCTCGCCGCGCTTAGGCACGACCTTGAGAATCGCCTTGCGCAGCACATCGTATTTCCACGTGTCGATACGCGTGGGTTTCTTTCCGGACGTCGGCGTGCGGCACAGGGTCTTGGCGTTTTGCTTAGGAATTTGATCGGTCTCCGTACACGAACGCGAACCTGGTCACTGAAGTGACCAGGGCTCACACGATCCAAAGTTAGCTGCGCGCATGTGTGCTCATCTGCGGTTGCCGTTCATCGAATGTCAATTCGAAAGTCTGTCCGGGCGCGATCGCTTGCCATTCGTAGAGTATTTTACTCACTGCCTGGCGAATCCGCTCGATCTTCTCCAGCCCGATCTCAGGAGGAGCGAAAAATTTGTTCTGTTCGCACATCGCCCGCAACTGGGCATTGAAATCTTCGTACGGCGCGCCGTTCGACAGTTCCATTTGAAACAAGCCGACTATGTATTCGGTGTGAACTGCCTCATCTGCTAGATCGAACGCCCACTCGGCCTTCGGCTTCTCGAAGTCGGTGATGTTCACGCCACGGGCCACCAGGCCGTAGAACGAGTCGCGCAGACCCAACGTCGTCTCCACCGCGTAATGGATCAGATCGTGCTGCACTGGAAGGCGCAGGCGCGTCCACGTCGTCGAGCCGTCGCTACGGATGCACGACAGCGCGTGCGGTTTATTTGGCTGGCTCTTCTTGAATCGAATGATCATAGCGATGCCATTGTTCCTTCGCACCCCGTTCCTTTCAACCCATTACCCCGAAAAAGGGGTCGGGAGTCGTTTCCGGCACTCGGGAGTCGTTTCCGGCGCCCGTTCATCAACCGGATAAGCGCCTCGATATCGTCCGGCTGGGCTGTCCGCTCGGCGACACGATTGACGCGCACCACACCACAGCGGCAACATCGATGAACAACCTGCCAACCTTTTTTCGTTTGCCGCAGTCCGACAGGCTCCATCACACCGCGACATGAAGCCGCCCGATCGCCGGGCGTGCAATCGACGTGTCTAGACCACAAGCACGATGGGCAGTGGTTTCGGTAACTGCCGTTCGTCAGCGGCTGAACGGCTCGCCCACAATGCGCGCAAACAAAGCCTGCGTTTTCTTGAACTCGACCCACGTCCTGGTCTCCCTGCGTTGGGGTTGCCAATCGCAAAGAGGCCAGGGTTCCGTTTACTCTCTCCGCCTCCGCGTATGGATGGAGGCGGATTCCAGGCTTGAATCGAAGAGCGGCCGATTCACCGCCGACCGTTCGGGTCAGCGATTACTTCCAGTTCCGACTTCATCAGGGCGTGTTGCATCCCTGAATCCGGACCACGACCGAGTTTGTACGCTTTGACTCGGCCACTGTAAGGCGGCTTGCGTCGCCTTCCACCGGTAGGCGTCATTTGATCGCACTGGCATCGGCGTCGTCCCCTGAATCAGGACCCGGCCAAGCACAGCA
>JAZFYE010000045.1:0-17352 GCA_036475395.1 Phycisphaerales bacterium | reverse complement strand
GTCGCGATCGGAACCTTGACTATCGTGCTCACGCTTTTGGCCTGGTCCAGCGTTCCGCTGTTTCTGCGGCACTTCGTCGATCTGATCGATCCGTGGACATCCAACGGGTGGCGGTATGGGTTCTCCGCCCTGCTGTGGGCGCCGGTGCTGGTGATCGGAGTGCTCCGCGGTCGGCTTCGGCCTGGGTTGTGGCGGGCGGCGATTGTTCCCAGCATCGTCAATGCGATGGGGCAGGTCACGTTCGTGTGCGCACATTACCAGATTGAGCCTGGACTCCTGAGCTTTGGATTGCGCAGTCAGATCATCTTCGCCGCCGTCGGCGCGTATCTGTTGTTTCCGGCCGAACGGCGGGTCATTCGCTCGTGGTCATACGTGCTGGGGGTCATCGTGGTCATGGGCGGGACGAGTGGGGCGCTCTTGATGGGCAAGGAGCGCCCCGACGCTGCGGCGACGTTGGGGATTCTTCTTGCGATCACCAGCGGGTTGCTTTTTGCGTTATATGCCTTGGCGGTTCGCAAATACATGCGAGGCACGAACTCGGTCGTTGCGTTTGCCGTGATCAGTCAGTACACGGCGGCGGCGATGGTGGTGCTGATGCTGTTGTTCGGTCGGCGGTCCGGGGTCGAAGCGATCGAGCTTGAGCGATCAGAGTTTCTGTTGCTGCTGTTGTCTGCGGTAATCGGGATCGCGCTGGGTCACGTGCTGTATTACATGAGTATCGCCCGGCTGGGGGTCGCGATCTCCGCGGGGGTCTTGCAGCTTCATCCATTCGTGGTTGGGATCGCATCGTTTTTTCTCTTCGCCGAGGTGCTGACCACGGCGCAGTGGATCAGCGGCAGCGTTGCGGTCAGCGGAGCGATGTTAATGCTGACTGCGCAAAGGCGGCTGGCACGCGCAAAACGGCTTGAATTTCACGAGCATGCTGCAAGTTGATTCGGCAGGTCTTTTCAGTCAATGGAACCTATCATCCACGCCTATGGAAGTACGGCTGGTCAAATCGTTTGGGTTCGAGGCGGCACATTGGCTGCCGACGTTCCCGCCGGGGCACAAGTGCCGGCGGATGCACGGCCATTCGTTCCGCGTGGACGTGGTGGTCGAGGGTAGGGTGCAGCCCGAGCAGGGGTACCTCATTGATTATGGCGAGATCAAGACAGCCATCGAGCCGATCCGCAAACAGCTCGATCACCACTGCCTCAACGAAATCGAAGGTCTGGAGAACCCCACGAGCGAGGTTCTGGCGCGATGGATCTGGGATCGGGTCAAGCCGGGGCTTCCGATGCTCACCAAGATCGTCGTACACGAAACGTGCTCGGCCCGGTGCGAATACCGCGGACCGGCGAACGACGGCACCGGTGACTGATCCCGTCGCCGATAGGAGGTAGTTGTCGTTGGCGGGCAAATCGTGTTGAATACGTCCGAGCGCGACGCCCAGGAGCTGAATCTCGAGATGGCTGAACCGAACACCGATCATCCAAGCCTGGCGAATGTTAAGGGGGCGTTCCCCGGTGTAAGCCTCCAGGCGACGGAGTTTCGCGGCCAGACCACGCTGATCGTCCCGGCGAGTGATCTGCACGCTGTTATGCAGCACCTGCGCGACGATTCGGACTGCGACTATAACTTCTTGAGCGACGTGGCAGGCGTGGACTATCTGAACTATCCAGCTCAGACGCCGGCCCGATTCGCCGTCGTGTATCTGCTCGTGAGTTATGCCCACAACCGGCGGCTGACGGTCAAGGTCTTTCTCGACCCCAGTGTCGATACCAGCGGCATTGAGGCGGACCCCGCGCTTCAGCTCGACTCGGTGACGGACCTCTGGCCGGGCGCGGAGTGGCCGGAGCGCGAAGTGTTCGACATGTACGGGATTCGCTTTGCCAATCATCCTGATCTGCGGCGAATCCTGACATGGGAAGATTTCCCCGCCCACCCGTTGCGCAAGGACTATCCGCTTCGCGGCCGCGGCGAGCGCGAGACGTACAAGGTGCTCGATCGCAAATCGACATGACGGAGAGAGCGAAAAGGGGACATTCTACTTTTCTACAAAAGTAGAATGTCCCCCTTTTAATGTCCAGGTATTATTGAACATTGAACTGCCAACTAAACTTAAACCAGCCCAGAACCGGTAGTTTTCGGGCTCCTGGCGGCTCTCAATTGTCCAGTTGGCTGTTCAAGTATCACTAAAGTGCGTTCTTGACCAAAGCACCCTGTGGAATCTGGCTTCCGAATCACCGCACTTCAAATCGTGGGAGGCTTTGTCGTCCCGCTCGCTCTCTTGTTCTATGGCATTTACTGCTGGACCACTGGTGAAGCATTTGTCATCGGAGACGAGCTAGGGGGCTTGGGTCTTCATCGAGTTATCGGTTCGCAGGCTGTTGCCGCGGGTGTCGGCGGTTTCGGATTAGCGACAGCTTGTCACTTTCATTTTTTCTGGAGAACTTCGCCCTTCTTATGGCGGTTCGCCGTTGCCGGCGAGTTAGTCGGGGTTCTAACGTGGCTCGCTTCGTTTGCCTTCTTCATAGGGGATGGATTTATGGACTTCTGAGAGAAAGAGGGGTCGGGAGTCTTTTCTTAAAAACCGTGTTTATTGCCCTTTCAGCCGCGATTTGGCGAAAAGACTCCCGACCCCTTTTTTGCGCGTAGCCGCTGGCGATACAATGCGGACGGTCGTCATCAGTCGGTCGTCATCAATCCTGCGAGAGCAGCTATGCGATCCATCATGAGAGTGAATCTTCTCGTTGTCGTCCTTGTAAGCCTGTGGCCAATTCAGTTCGCGCCGGCCCAATCGCGGCTTCGTTTCGGGTTGTCGTTCCCACAGGCGCGAAGTGAAGCGCCACTTGATGGCCGGATGCTGCTGATGATCTCCACCAACAACGATCGCGAGCCGCGCTTCCAAATCAATGATGGCGCCAATACGCAATTGATCTTCGGGATCGACGTCGATGGGCTGGCCCCCGGAGATGAGGCAGTGATCAATGACGACGTACTCGGCTATCCGCTGGAAAGTTTGGCCGAGATTCCGCCGGGTGAGTATTGGGTGCAGGGATTGCTTCATCGCTACGAGACGTTTCATCGCGCGGACGGGCATGTCGTCAAGCTGCCGATGGATCGCGGCGAGGGGCAGCACTGGAACCGCGCGCCCGGGAATCTCTATAGCGCTCCTCAGAAAATCTACATTGATTCGGCATCAGACAAGACGATCAGCATTTCCTTGAATCAGGAGATTGGGGCGATCGCTGGGCCGACGGACACCAAGTACATCAAGCACGTCAAGATTCAGAGCAAGTTGCTGACGGAGTTCTGGGGTCGCCCGATGCACCTCGGCGCCGTCGTCCTGCTTCCGCACGCCTTCGATGAGCATCCCGAGGCGCGCTACCCGCTCATCGTCAACCATGGCCATTTTTCCAGCACCTTCGGAGGATTCAGAGAAACCCCGCCGGACCCCGACCTCGAGCCGGACTACAGCGGGCGGTTCCGGCTCGAAGGCTACAACCGAATCCAGCAGGCGCACGCCTATGAGTTTTATCAGGAATGGACCGGTCCTGACTTTCCGCGGTTCGTGATCATCAAGGTGCAGCACGCCAATCCGTTCTACGACGATTCGTATGCAGTCAATTCGGCGAATCTCGGGCCATACGGCGACGCGATCATGCATGAGCTCGTGCCGTATGTGGAGGAGACGTTTCGCTGTATCGGCGAGGGCTGGGCGCGCTTCACCTACGGCGGTTCGACCGGTGGCTGGGAAGCGCTGGCGGTGCAAGTGATGTACCCCGACGAATTCAACGGTTGCTTTGCCGCGTGTCCCGATCCGATCGATTTCCGCGCCTACACCGTCGTCAACATTTACCAAGACAAGAACGCCTACTACGTGGATGAACGGTGGAAGCGCACGCCGAGACCTGGGCAGCGCAACTACCTGGGCCACGTCAGTTCCACACTTGAGCAGACCAATCTGCGTGAGCTTGTCCTCGGCACCCACTCACGCTCAGGAGCACAATGGGATATCTGGGAGGCGGTCTACTCTCCGGTCGGCGACGATGGGTACCCAAAACGCATATGGAACAAGCGCACCGGTGAGATCGATCACGACGTGGCCGAATACTGGCGAGAGAACTACGACCTTCGCTACATCATGCAACGAGATTGGAAAACGCTCGGCCCGAAGCTCAAGGGCAAGATCCACATCTACTGCGGCACGATGGACAACTACTACCTGAACAATGCGGTCGTCTTGACGGAGCAGTTCCTTCAAAACACGACCGAACCGTACTACGCGGGGGAGGTGGACTACGGCCACGGCGCCGAGCACTGCTGGAACGGCGACCAGGATCGCCCCAACGCGATTTCGCGATTGCGCTACCACCAGATGTATGTCGATACGATTCTCAAGCGCGTCGAAGCCGCTGCGCCTGACGGCGCCGATCTGACAAGCTGGCGGTATTAGCGGTGGCTCAAGGTTCCGCTCGCAATGATGGCGCCGGCCTAGAACCCGCCGGAGCGCATTACTTTGAGGCTCTCGGGGAAGGGATAACTGGCAAATGCGCCGGTGGGGGCAAGCTCCCACATGCCTAACGAGGGGTAGACGTCGCCGCGGTACCCCGCCTCGAACATGGTTCGCAGAACCGCTTCGAAAGACGGCTCCTGTCCTTCGTGATCGGTGAGCTTGTTTGATTTTGCGCCGAGGAACGAGACGCTGGCGACGGGCCAGCGCTCGCGTCGTTCGTGTAACATCTTGGCGACAGTCTGGAATCCGCGCGAAAGATCGTCGAGCGTGAAATGATCCTGACCTTTGGGCCTTAAAATCCCCATGATCAGAATCCGGTCCAGATCGAACTTCAGGATATACGGCTCATGATCTCCGGCGGCATGAACGGCGACCGAGTCGTGAAACATTCGGGCAAAGGAGGTGGCGGAATCGACGTTCCATTGGCTTGTGGGGACGAGCTTCAGAAGTTCCCCAATGATGCCGTGCGAGTTATCGACGTCGTTGACGGCGCAGATTGCCGTTCGATAGCGCCCGGCGACGAGATCGGCCAGCAGGTGCTGTCCCCATTGAATGCGAATTCGATCGTGGTCTTGACCGGCGGCCCGAGGGTCACCGGATGGCAGAAGGATGACGCGATCCGAGCGAGCGTCGGCCTCGAGCAGAAGGTCGCCGTCGTCATCGTAGAGGCGAAGGTTCTGTTCATCGTTTGGAACGTTCACCATTGTTCCGCTCCTTGGGTTTGGTCCAGGGCATTATACCTCGGTTGACCTCCGACCCGAGGGGGGCGTTGTGGTCCATTACCCAAGCGGTGTCGGTGTCCGTGGCCGCAGCAGTGTCAGGGTCACACAGGACAGCTGATGGCATCGGGACAACGCAAGTCAAAGCGGCAGGACGAGCGGTGGATCGCGAGGGACGAGATCGTGCGAGGGCCGGGTCACCTGTTCGACCGCCGGTTGAATGCAATCTTCGACGAGGCGAGGTTCGACCGGTGGGTGCAGGGGCGGCGCAAGCGGTTCTATGTAAAGGAGGGGCGGCCGGGCATTCCGCCCGGGGTGTACTTGCGCATGCTGATGATCGTGTCCGACTGACCCGTCTGTCGGCCTCCGCCTACGGCCTGAGCGTCAAACGTCACACTGGCCGCTGGGAACCAACACCATTCTCCGGAAGCATTGAAGAGATGGTCGATACGATTCTGGGTTGCATGCAGCATCTTGTTGCAGCATATTAGGCTGTATCAAAACTTATGGCGAGAGGCACTAATGCCGCGCCAGCTCTTCTTCGATCAGACGGTCGCGCGAAGGAACGTCCCGAGGGACGTTCGCGCGATGGATTTCGCCGCGCATCGCCTGGAGCATCGCCCATGCGTAATCGCAAACGCGGTAATTGTACATCCGGGCGATGGTGGCCTCCTCGTCGCCCCATACGGGCGCGGGGCGTTTGTCCCCGAGCAACTGCACCAATCCGGGAACCGCCGCGCGCTCGGCGATCAGGCTGTCCGCGGACGCCTCCCAATAGAGGTGGGGAATGCCCCAGACGTTGAAGGCCAGCGAGGATGAGAGTGCGTCGAGCAAAATGGCGCTTCGCAGTCCGGCGTCGAGAGCGTCGTAGCGTTCGCGGTCGACTTCGCGCAGCGCCAGCAGCGACAGGTGCTCCGACCGGTCGGCCGCTTGAATGACACGGAAGAGGTCCGGCCCCGCGTTCTCGCCCCGGCCGACGACCTCCTTGTAGGCCAGGGAATTGAACGGCTCGCGGCCGCGCTGCGAGTCGGCCTCCAGGTCGGCGTCCAGTTCCGCCACGGACATCTGCTTGAGTTCTTCAGCACGCTGCTGGCCGATCCGCCGGGAGGATTCTACGCGCTGCTCCATCGTCCGCAGATTAGCCGGCTGCTTCGGCTGTGACCTGACCGTGGCGCACCCCGCGAGCAGCGTGCCCACGGCGAGAACCAGGACGCGAGCCAGTGGTCGGATTGATGAGTATTCGCTATTCATGAGGCAGGATCCTTAGTTGATGTCGGGCATCGAGGTGAACGCCGGGAAGTTGTTCTTGACCAATCCCGGGGCCTGAAGATTCCACTCGTCGACGGCGTCGAACATGGTTCTTCCCAAGCTCTTCCAGGCGACGGAATCATGCTGGTTCGTCACCGTCCCGCCACTATCGACGAACCATCCCCATGTGTAGTAGCCGAGAAACTCGTCTTCGCACGAGGAGGCGCTGTCGATGTCCACCGTGACGCTTACCGCGTGCCACCAGATGTTCAGCCAGGGCGACGAGTCGGGCCGACGAGGCGAATCACCCAGAACGGCGAGCGTGCTGTTGGTTCCTGGCGTCAGGTACGGGGCGAAGCTGCCGTCGTCGTTGCGCCCGTAGTACCCCCATATCCGCCCGGCGACCCGATCGATGTACCACCCATTCTTCGTCGCCCGGTCCTCCTTTTCCGCCGACGGATAGAGAGGGGTCCCGTCTTCAAAGCTCCAGGTCCGCACCATCTGCACGTATGGGATGAGTTCCGAACTGCACGATCGACCGCACGCTGCAGGGTCAAAGTCGAATGACAGCGACATATCGACACCATTGGAAGAGGTATCGACGATCGACCCGGTGTACACGAAGACGCCACAAGGATTGATGGGCGGACATCCCGCCAAGACGCCGCAGCACGTTGCCGTGGCCAGTGTCAACACGAACCTGCGAACGGGCCGGCCCATCACGCGCCACTGCCTTGAACATGTATCAACCATTAATGGTCCTCCCAAACAACAAGATGTTGACTCGCACGACCCGCCATCGCTCATCACACATTCAGACCCGGGCCCATGGGCTACCACGTGTTCCGTCGATCAGATTGAAGTCCGTCCAACGCGTGTGATGACAATTGGACAGCGCATCGGCGTATTGATCTGCCATGCCCTGGCATCGGGAAGATCCGAAAGAAGAGGCCGGACCCCGTCCGTGGAAGAAAAGTCGGTGACGCGAGGCGATCGGTCGACACCGTCATTGGCAGTATACCGGATTCTCTCGTTCAATGTCGCAATTCTCAAAGGTCCGCGGCGTGAAAAGGGGTCGGGACTCTCTTAGCCGATATTTCCCATTTGGGTTGAGCCTGAAACCGATCCAGGCTCGCAGTGTCGCGACTATAACACGCTGGGCCCCCGGAAACACAAACTCCAGTCGTTTGCTTTTAGAATATGTCTCTGCCGTTGACGCAAGACGCCTATCGAGGTGTCACCTGACTAGCTGTCACCTGCCCAGGTGTCAGCTATCTAGGGGACACCTCGTAAGGCGGCCATTCTCTCTCCGCCTTGTGATAACCTTCTTTCTCCCGCACTCGGTACAGCGCCGGATTGGCAAAGGCGGCGTCGCCACGAAAGAACTTTGGGATGCTCAAGTGGCGGTACCGCTCGCTCCGACGCTTCTATCTCGTTGGCCGATTCCTCGGCTACTAAACTGGGTCGCGCCAGTGAATGAGCCGCTCAGCGAGCAGGAGTTGGAAGCAGTGCGTCGTTGCCTGCGGCGCGGCCGTCCTTTGGGCGACGCAAGTTGGGTGAAGACGACGGCACGTCGGCTGGGGCTTGAATCGACGCTCCGCCCTCGCAGCCGCCGGAGAGTTCGTGCAGTTCAGAAAACACAAAACGACGAGTCCTGCCCCCTTTTCTTTTCCTAGGGATTTGCCACTTGCCTTAAGTTAGGGACAGCTGCGAGTGAGAGCCTGTCTCTTAGGTCTACTGCGACAATAGCGCCGGGTCTGTCGAAGCGATAACGGTTACCCGTCCTCGGCCCTACCACTGTTAAGGCCGTCTTGCCGAGATACTGGAAAAAAGCGGTAGAATAGCGTATCGGCCGAGCTTGTGGAGATGTCCTTTCCGCAGGATCAAGAGCCCGGCGACTCTGTATTGTTCCGTGCAACTGTTGTCTGTTGTTGCCGCAACAGGGCATCTGCAGCCTCGTCATCCTCAACGTAAGGAGCCGGCGGTGCATCGTGCCGGCCCGCTGTGATACGTTCCAACAGTATCGCTCCTGCTGACAGAGCTAGCCACAACAAGAGGCGCTCCGTCCACGGCTGTGCGAGGAAATAAGCGAACGGAGCGGCTATCCACAAGCTCAAGCAATAGAAACAATCAAGTAACCTTCCCCAGAATCCCCCTCCAGCTCTTCGACGTAGACGTACCACGACGTCCCACGGTCCGTCTTCGGCCTGGAGCAGGTGCGTGATGCGCCAGACACACAATATTCCAAGCACAAGCCAGTAAAAACGCATCGCGTTTCGTTTCTGGATGGTCGTCTAGGTCTGGCGCCTCAGACGACTACTACCATAAAGCTGTACTCGGTGGTATTGCGATGCGGATAACTGTGGTTGCAATTGGCGATGGTTCGCTTGAAGGCCCGCAGCCTCAACTGATAGCAGCAGGTCTCCGGGAAGGCGAGTGTGGCGTCGTCAATTGTTAGGCGGAGGGCACCGCCGTGCCAGACTGGAGCAACCGCGCCTTGTGTTGTGCGCGCTTGCCCGTAGTAGGGACCGACCTGTGCTGCCGGCGGCGCCCATACAACAGGCGACGGATTAATGGGTGAGGGCGGTCCGCCGAGGGCCAGTAAGTTGATGGCGAAACTCACCCCGTAGTGGGCGTGCAACGTGTAGTACGCCAGGTGCCCGTCGGGGTCGTGGGCCACAAAGTCGATCTGAAGTTTATCGGTGTTGTTGACGGGAACATTCCCGCAGGCTGCGACGGCGGTCTCCGTGGTGTCGGCGTGAATGATCTTCACGGAAATGATGTCTGTGTCCGGCTCGCTGGTGCAGGTGTGAACGGTGCCAGACCCGCACACATGGCCGTGGCTATCGATGGGGCCTCCCGTCACGACGCGATTGTCAATAGTCAGTACTAGACTGTTTGCCTGCGCCGGGACCGTGCCGCACTGGACGAGGGTCTGCGGGTTGACCAGGTTGTTACCCACGCGTTTCCAACTCGTAACCCGCAACTGATATGTCCCGTCAGGAAAGTTATTCTGGGTGCGCCAGTTCACCAGGAGGTCTTTGTTGTTCATCCACCAGCGGCCGCCGGATCCCAACATTCCCCAAGTGCCGAAGCCATTGTTGTCTTCAAAATGCTGGCGGCTTTCGATGACGTTCCGTCCGCTGAGAAGCGTGACGCCGAAGGGCACTGACCACGTGCCTACCGGTCCCGCAGGCAGTTGGGGGCCGTAAAAAAGGCGGTTGAAACCTGCGACGGCTGCTAGCGGCATGGGCTCCCAACTCGAGGTGCCCGCATCGAACCACTCAAATTCGTAGTAATCCGCTCCCGCCAGGGTACCAAAATCTCCACGAATCGACACCCCGCCGGCATACGGCCGGTCGCCGAAGGTCGCAGCCACTCCAGGATACCTGTAGCCCGCCGGTGTCGCGGTGGCGCCGAGGTTCCCCCCAATCGTCGAGACGGGAGCGTTGCACACATGCGTGATATTTATACAGTTTCCTTCGGGCTCAGGGGTCGGATCGATGCAACATGCCTCGTCATTGGCCACCAACGTGACGTCAAGGGTCGTCGGAATATTCCAACGTGTATCCGAAAAGGTCTCGTCAACGATGACCTTCTCTTGGCCCTCACAGTCTTGCGTGACCTGGAAAATGATATCCGGAGTGCAATCCCACCAGGGGAACCATGGCCACCAGGGCCAGATTTTCAGTTGCTCGAGTTCCGGCGCTTTTGGTAACCGCTGCAACAGCCGATCGCGCAGGTCGGGAAGCTTAGCCGGATCCACGGTGGCCCTTGGCGGGTCCGTCAGGACCCCGTCCTCCGCGAGCAACTGCTCGAAGATGCCGAGGGTAGGTTTGGGGCTTGGGTCCGGGAGTGTCGGGAGCGTCGGGTCGCGCTGAAGAACCGGTAAGATGCGATCGACCAGAGTCGGCTCCAGCTGCCAGACACGATGCCGCCACCACCACCATGGCCACCAGCCGCAACACCAGCGGAACTTGATCTCAAACGCGCCTGTTGCATCGGTCGTCTCACAGCCCACCAGTTGTTTACTGCACCACATCCACCACAAATCGATGTCATAAGCGCAAACCCTTGCGCCGGGAACCGGGCTTCCGTCTGGACATGTAACGAGGCCACGGATCGTGAAAGTTCGACACCACCGTAGCCACCAGTGCCAGTAGTAAGGGTGAATCACGATGGGCGCGAGTTTCAGTTCCCGTTTATCCGCCCATTGCCGGCCAGACACATTGACACTGATTGTCTGTAGCCCCGATAGCTCTTTATCAGATGCATCCGACGGGCCCACATAAACACGGAGCGAGCCGGGGTTCTTAGGGAAGACAAGGGTCGCGCGTCCCCGTCCTTTTGCGTCGAGACTCACCGTCTGGGAGCAAAAATTGCCTTCGCCATCCTTGGCGACGACCTTGACGTCTTTCTCGGGCCTGAAGTCCTCAATGCCGGAGGCGTCCAGAGGTATCTCCAGCTTGAAGTCTTGATTCTCGTTGTGAGCCATGGATCACTTCTCCAGTGAGGTGGTACGGGTCATTCCTCGTAGCTCCCTACCTACGCAGCGATCCGCGCAGCGTTGAATCTAAGGCTTCCTTCGCCAAATGCGATGATAAACCCAAGGTTCCAAGAGCGCCAGGGATAGGCCGTAGCGAGTTCTTCACAGTGCCACTTGACATAGTCGCCGACTATCTATCCTTTCCCCCCTCCGGAAACACAGACTCCAGTGGTTTGGTTTTACGATAGCTGTCTCTAGCGTTGACGCAAGACGCCTATCGAGGTGTCACCTGACTAGCTGTCACCTGACTAGCTGTCACCTGAGTAGCTGTCACCTGGTTAGCTGTCAGCTACCTAGGGGACACCTCATCAGGCGGCCATTCTCTCTCCGCCTTGTGATATCCTTCTTTCTCCAGCACTCGGTATAGCGCCGGATTGGCAAAGGCGACATCGCTACGAAAGAACTTGGGGATGCTCAAGTGGCGGTTCCGCTCGCTCCGACCCTTCTATCTCCTTGGCCGATTGCTTAGCTACCAAACTGGGTCGCGCGAGTGAATGAGCCGGTCTTCGACGAGGCGTTGGCTGCGCGCACGAAAAAGCGTGAATCGATCGAACTTCGATCGACGGCTCGCACCGCTTCGCACCGTCGGTTGCAATTCTCGTCCCTAGCGGCTAGATCGTACAGGCATGAGCAAACAGCACCCGGCGACAGCACTGCGACCGACGACGATCGAGGCCTATCCCACAGGGGCCCCCGGCAGCATCATGATCACCCAGGGTGGGACCAGGGTGCTTTGCACCACCAGCCTCGCCGAAGATGTTCCTCCGTGGCTGATCGACAAGGCGACGGGCGAGGCTCGTCAAGGGTGGGTGACGGCGGAGTACGCGATGCTGCCCGGCTCAACGCCGCAGCGCAAGAAGCGCGGGCCCGACAGCCGTGGGACGGAGATTCAGCGCCTCATCGGTCGGGCTCTCCGCGCCGCGATCGATCTTGACAAAATGCCTGGCGTTACGTTCACGTGCGACTGCGATGTCATTGTCGCCGATGGGGGAACGCGCACCGCGTCCATCACGGGGGCGTTCGTCTCGCTTGCACAGGCGATCGGCGTGGCCCGCACCAAGGGGCTCATCGCGCGCGATCCGATTCTCGGCCCGGTGGCGGCGGTAAGTGTGGGTATTGTCGATGGTAAGCCTTGCGTTGATCTTGACTACGAACTGGACGTGCGGGCCGACGTAGACATGAACGTCGCCATGAACCATCAAGGTGAGTTCGTTGAAGTGCAGGCGACGGGCGAGAAGGGCGCACTCAGCCGCGACCAATTCGACACGCTGCTCGATCTGGCTGCGAGCGCAATTCAAGAGCTCATGGAGATCCAACGAGACTCCCTGCGCTAGTTTATTGGCGCCGTGGCCCATAGAAAAAGAGGAAATACAACCCAGTCGCCCCAAGGATCCACCCGACGCCGATCAGCACTGTGATGCGTTGCTCGGAATAGAACAACGCGCCCGCGAGAATGCAGAGCTCGCCCAACACAAACAAGAGTGGAACGACCGGGTACCCCGGAACGTGGACGGGCCGTACGGCCCCCGGGCGCCTCTTTCGTAGCACGATCAGCGCGAGGCCGGTCAGCGCGAAGAACACACTGTCGATGAACACCACGCCGGTGGTGAGTTTCGTGACGGCGTGTTGCCCGGCCGCAATCAAAAGGACCAGGGCCATGAACCCGAGTAGAACGATTGCGGCGACCGGCGTCCTGAATCGTGCGTTTACGCGGGCGAACAGTCGGAAGAAGCGACCGTCGTTCGCCATGCTGTAGATGAGGCGTGGCCCGGACAGAAGCTGGGCGTTGAGAACACCGAAGGCAGAGACGGCAACCGCAGCGCCCGCGATGCGCCTCCCGATGTGCGGCCAGGTTTTAGAGACCGCGTCGGCAGCAAGTGTATGACTCGCGGCAACGCCGTCGTATCCCAAGAGTCGTAGGTACGCCCAGTTCACGAGGAGATAAATCGTCACGACGACGAGCACGCCGCCCACGATGGCCAAGGGGACGTTGCGCTTCGGTTGGCGAATTTCGCCCGCCATCCACAGTGCAGATTGCCAACCTCCAAAGGCAAAAAAGGCCGGTACGAGTGCGGCAAAGATAAGAACGATGGGGGATCGGCCTGAATCACTTTGCTCGGTGCTCTCGGATGCAACCACTTCCGTCACTGGTGCATCGGTCATAATCGCGAGAATCGTCACGACAATCAAAGTCAACATTTTGGCATAGACGGTCAGATTCTGGATTCGCGATCCCCAGCGAACGCCCAAAGCGTTGGCCGCCGTAAGCCCGACGATCAGTCCCGCAGCACTCAACGTCAAGGCGAACGTGCTTGTCATGTCGGTTCCCACCGCCACGCCCAAATGTTGCGCGCAAATGACGGCGATGACCGCGATCGCTCCCGCCTGAATAGCCGTCGCGTTACAGAAGACAAAAAGAAAGGCCGGCAAAGGGCTGTAGGCGTCGCGCAGGATCTCGTACTGCCCACCCGTGCGCGGATACAGCCCGCCCAATTCGGCAAAGGTGAGCGCGCCCATCAAGGCGATGCCGCCGCCGATTGCCCACGCCGTCAGCGCCATGCCCTCTGACTGAGCGAGTTGGGCGACCTGACTCGGCGTGAAGAAGATTCCGACGCCGATGATCGCACCGATGACGATGCAGGTGGCATCCACCGGCCCCAGAATGCGCTTCAAGCCGTGATCGGAGCCGCGGCGTTCCTCGCGTTCGGTGGCCATAGCACTTCGATACCAGAGATGCTTGGGTTTGTCACCGTCAGTTCCGGGGCAACATCCGCTCAGTCGCGATTGAAACGGTGGTTCAAGTCGCCCTTTCCGAAGTTGTACCAGTTGGCGCTCAGGATCAGCAGATCGGCCGCGCCGTCGCGCCGTCGCCGTTTAGGTCGGCTCTGCGATGAGGGAACATCACCCCGTTCAGCCGCCGCGGTCACTTCCGGCGGCGTGGGAGTTCCGTGCGAACTACAATCCTGGCATCATGGATGACACCACCACCGTCGGAACGGATGCCGGTACCATGCTGCCGTCCGAGTACATCGACACCCTGCGCCCTATACCCGAGCCGCGCCAAGCCGCCGCGGCCTACATCTTCCACCACCTTGACGAGAAGAAACGGATGAAATTGTTCGCCCAAGCGCTCTGGCCCCTTGAGGATCGAAGGACGATCACCACCGCCGCCACTTCGACGCTCCATGCCCACGATTGACATCAACAAGAAGCGCCTAACGCGCATCACGTGCGCGAAGCATGTCACGCCATACCTGCGCGAAGAGGTCGCCGCGCTCGGATTTGAGATTCAAGATGAACACTACGCAGGCGTGTACATCGGCGCGACGTTAGATGACTGCATGCGCCTGAACCTGCATCTACGAACAGCGCTGCATGTGATGTGGCTCCTCAAGCGCTTCCGCTGCCCTTCGCCTAAGGCGTTGTATACGCACGGGGCATCCTTTGCCTGGGAGGAGTTGATCCCTAACGATTCGTTCTTCACCGTAACTTCGCACGTTGATCATCCCAAGGTCACCAACTCGATGTATCCGAATCTGGTGTTGAAAGATGCGATTGTTGATCGCATATCAAAACGCACCGGCGCACGACCGGACAGCGGGTCGGACCGGTCGAAGATCGTGATTCATTTGTACTGGAAGGATGATCGCGCGTGGCTTTACCTGAACACCACCGGCCGGAGGCTGTCTAATCGCGGCTACCGAAAGATGCCGCACGCTGCGCCGATGCAGGAGACACTCGCAGCGGCTGTTCTCATGGCGTTGGGATATGACGGCACGGTGCCGCTGGTGAACCCGATGTGTGGCAGCGGCACGCTCCCCATCGAAGCTGCGCTCATTGCCACGGGTCGCGCCCCGGGGTTACTACGAACAAACTACAGCTTTATGCACACGAAACTGCACGATGACGACGCGTTTCGAAGAATCCGCAACGAAGCGCGTGAGCAACGTCGGTCGCAGCCGCCCGCGTCGATTGTGGCCTCAGATATTGATCCGCGCGCGGTGAAAATCGCTCGAAAGAACGCCCAAACGGCTGGTGTCGAGCAGCTCATCGACTTTGTCGAGTGCGATTTTGCCGAGACGCCGCTGCCGGACCAGTCCGGGATCGTCGTTCTCAATCCCGAATACGGCGAGCGTTTGGGAGACCGAGGCGAACTTGAGCTGGTCTACGCCCGCATCGGCGATTTTCTCAAACAACGCTGCCCGGGTTGGAGAGGCTACGTATTCACGGGTAATCGCGATCTGAGCAAGCGCATCGGTTTGCGCGTCCACCGACGGATTCCGTTCATGAATGCGAAGATTGAGTGTCGGCTGCTAGAGTACGAACTGTACCAGGGCTCGCTCGAACGCTGAGCGAGAATACGAAGGCCGTCCCTTCGGTAGACTCCACGCCTTGTGTAGGATGAGTTGGAGATGCTCAGCGACCAAATGGACTCGACCATGGCCTTTCGACACCTGCCGTTCATGGGAGTGATCCGTGTCAACGTGCAAGCGATGGAGTTCGGTTTTCGCATGGGGCATCCGGATTGGATCAATCTGGGTCAGGGTCAGCCGGAGGTCGGCGAGCTTGAAGGCGCACCGCCGCGTCCGGATCGGATCGAACTGGCCCCTGACGATCACGCCTATGGCGCTGTGGAGGGAGTGGATGAACTGCGCGAGGCCGTGGCGGCGCACTACAACCGCCTGTTTCGTCAAGGCCATGCCTCGCAATACGCTGCGGATAATGTCGCCATCTCAGCCGGTGGTCGCCTGGCGTTGTCGCGCTGCGGCGCGGCGCTGGATCACGTGTGCTTAGGGTATTTCACGCCTGACTATACCGCCTACGAAGATTTGTTGACGACGTTTCATCGGATCGATCCTGCGTGGATAGAACTCACCGCGGAGGAAGGCTTCCGGATCGACCCTGAAGTGTTGGATGAGTGCATTGGCCGCGAGAGTATTGACGCGCTTCTGATCAGCAATCCATGTAACCCGACGGGAATGGTAATTCAAGGTGACGAATTGAGCGCATGGGTCCGGATGGCGCGAACTCGGGGCTGCACCCTGCTGATGGATGAGTTCTATTCCCACTACATCTACACGCCCGGCGCGACGGGGCCGGTCAGTAGCGCTGCGTTTGTTGAGGATGTGGATCGTGACCCGGTGGTGATCTTTGACGGGCTGACGAAGTGTTTCCGTTATCCCGGTTGGCGCGTGGGTTGGGTGGTCGCGCCCCGGTCGATCATTCGCGAGCTGACTGCAGCTGGTAGCTTCCTGGATGGTGGAGCATCGCGCCCAATTCAGCGAGCTGCGGTTGATGTGCTTGAACCTGGCCGGGCGGATCAAGAAACCAACGCAGTGCGCGACGTCTTTGCCGACAAGCAGCGCGTCACACTGTCGCGCTTGAGCGACATGGGCGTCGAGTTTTCCGGGAATCCGCAGGGGACGTTCTACGTGTTCGGCTCAGTACGGAGCCTCCCCGAACCGCTCAACACCGGCGAGGGCTTTATGAAAGAAGCGTTCAAACATCAGGTTCTGACCGTGCCGGGTGAGTATTTCGACGTGAACCCCAATCGACAGCGCCCCGGTCCATCGCCATTGACCAACTTCGTGCGTTTTTCGTTCGGCGCACCGAAGGCGCAGGTCGAGATCGGCCTTGATCGACTCGCGAACATGATCGCGGCGGGGACTAGAGAAACTCACCGAGATTGAGTTTGCAGCGATCAAGTACTTTGCGCTAGAATAATCGTAGCCATGAACTATATGACCTCACAAGAAAAGGCCTGTTTGGAGGAGCAGCTGCAGGAGCTTGTCCACAGGCGAGTCGAGTTGTCAGACCGCATCGGCCGGGCCCGGAAGCATGGTGATCTCAAGGAGAACGCCGAGTATCACACGGCCAAGGAAGATCAAGGCCATGACGAGCGCAAAATCCGCGACCTGCAAGCGAAGCTCGCGACCGCCGTCGTCGTTGACGATACGGACGTACCGGCCGGGATGGTGTTCATTGGCGCTACCGTTCGTCTACGTGATGTAAACACGGGCGATGAGGATCTCTATCGCTTGGTTGGTGAGACGAGCGGGTCTATCAACGCTGACTACATCGAGGTTACGCCCAACTCACCGATGGGTATGGCCCTCATGAAGGCTGAAGTTGGAAGCACCATCCGCGCCGATCTTCCCCGCGGCGCGAAGCGCTTCGAGATCCTCGAGATCCAGTGACCAGCTATGGCGGGGGGGGGGGCGGCCGGAGTCCAGATAGGGACCGCCTTCGCCTATTGCGAGGAATCCGGGCTCGATCACGAGTTGAAAGCGCGAGGTTGTCGCACGTGGATCCGAGGTACGAGGATGTCTTTGAGGAGCGAT
>JAZFYE010000044.1:0-6363 GCA_036475395.1 Phycisphaerales bacterium | reverse complement strand
GCGCGTAATCTTCGATTCGACGTCCTTTATGATTCCGGAGAGCACGATCGTCTGGCCGTTCTTCACAATCACCTGCGTCGTGGTCTCGCGGCGATCGAAAATCGGCGAGCCGAACAACTCGGCGCCGGGGACGATACTGGAGATCTCGAGATTGATCTCCAGATCGACGTCACCCGTGACGGTGATGCGGGGCCGAACGTTCAACCCCACGCCGACCTGTTGATAGTCGATC
This sequence comes from Phycisphaerales bacterium, assembly GCA_036475395.1. GTDB lineage: Bacteria > Planctomycetota > Phycisphaerae > Phycisphaerales > SM1A02 > JADFNO01. The sequence goes on along the minus strand of JAZFYE010000044.1, from coordinate 6,131 downwards.
TGTTCGTTGACCGTCCCCACATCGGTCGTCTGCGTGCCGGAAAGGATCGGCACGTCTTGGCCTTGGAAGAAGCTGGCCTCCTGATTGTCGGCGGTGAAGATGCGCGGCTCCTGGAGAATGCGCACATTGGTTTTTTGACTCAAGGCTTGAATCGCCGCGTTGATGCTGAAACTAACGTCCAGGATCGACAGGTCGAGGAAGTTCTCGAACAGCGGGTCTTCTTGGCCGGTAAAGCCGAATGTTCCCCCGAGCCGGTTGTCGACGAGGTTGCCGCCGAGGATCGAGTCGCTATTGGACAAGCGAAGTCCCAGGGCGAGTTCGTCCGTCAGCTCGATTTCGGCGATGATGGCTGAGATCATGACCTGCCGCCCCGGGCGATCGAGCTCGTTGACGATGAAGTCTCGAACGGCGTCGCGATACTCGGCCGGAGCGAGGATCATCACGGCGTTCTGACGGTGTATGGGCACCACGCGGACCTTGCCGATGAGCGCGGAGGGGGCCGACTCATCTTCGGTTTGGCGGGTTTGCTGCCAAGGGAAGGTGATGGTTCCGCCGTCCTCGCCTTCCCGGGCGGCCCCGCCGGTGTCGCCCTGGGCCGGGCCACCGATGTCAAATCCTTCCAGACCCGTCTCGCGCCGCTGGATATCGACGCGGGCTCCGCCCGGGGCCAGCAAAGCGTTGACCTGATCGCAGACCGCTTCGGCATCAGCGTGCTTGAGCGGAACCACCAGGGGAAGGCGGGGGATAATGGGCTGATCGAGTTCGGCGATGATCGAGTCGAGGAAGTTGAAGCTCTCTTCGGTCTTGCACACGACCAGGAGTGTGTTGGAATCGGGGTAGGCCTCGATTCGATAGATGCCGCTAACAATGTCCTGGATGTCGGCTCGTTGACCGCCGGCGCCGCCGGGACCGCGCCCCCCGATCCGACCCCCGCTTTCCTGCCCCAGCAGCTCCTGCAGCATGTCACGCACCTTGATCGGATCGGTGTACTCCAGTTGATACACCTTGGCGGTGCCTTCCGGCCGGGGCAGATCCCAGTCGTTCACGATGAGCTCCGCGATCTGATCGACCACGGCAGGCTCGCCGCTGACGGTGACGGAGTTCTGCTGGATGTCGACGGTGATGCGGAGCTCCAGTGGTTGGCCGCCGCTCCCGTCGCCTCCGGAGGCGGCGCGTGCGCGTTGCAAGGCCTCGCGGCGGCGCTGATCAGCCGACTGCCCGCGCCGCGCACTGGGCTGCTGCGTGCGCGTCGAGCGCCCGCCCGGACGAGACGGCGTTTCCTCGAACAGGTCGAGAATCTGCTGGGCGAGCTCATTGGCGTCGGCATACGCCAGCCGGAACGTCTGCGTCTTTGGAGTCTTCCAGACCTGATCCAGCTTGTCGATCATCTCCTGGACCCGCTGGCACAAACCGATGTCGCCCTGGAGGATGATCTGATTCGAGCTGATGTCCACGGTCATCGTCGCCCAATCCGGCAATGTCTCTTCGATGCTGCCACTGACGTCTTCGGCGTCGGCGTTGCGCAGTCGATAGATCTTCGTGATGACCGTGCCGCGATTCGTCTCACCCATGATGTCCGCGTCGGGTCCGACGACCGGCGGATCGAACTGCAGAATATCACTAAGCAGGGCAATGATGATTCGGTCTTCTTTCTCGATCACTCCGATCTCGTTCAGTCGAAACGCCTGGAACAAAAGATCCAGCGCTTCGGATCGGGTAATAAACGCGTCGATGATCAGCGTGATTTTCTTGGCCTTGAGGGTCGTGCTCAGATCAATCGGGATAATGACTTTGCCCGTGGTCTCGACAATGAACGAAATCGTCTTGTCGATCGGAACCTCGTTGAAGCTGAACTTCACCTTCTCTTCGTCGGCCGGACGGCGCCCGTTGCGGGTCATACCTCTGTTTGCCGGATTCGGTTGCGGCTGTGGTTGTGCTTGGGCCGGCTGCGGACCGTTTGCAGGCAGGGGTTGCGGCCGAGCGTCCTGGCCCGGCGCCACCGAGTTCAGCAATCCGAGGCAAAGCACAATGGCGCCAGCGGTCAAACATTGAGATCTAAGACGTTGGGGGATCACGGGGTCACCTCTCTTGAAACATCTCCGCGTGGATCATCCTGACACACATTGGATTCCTTAGTGCAACGACGAGACGACGTCGCTCATGCCGTCAACCATCGTCAGACGGTTGACGCCCGACCTGTCCGGGGGCTTTGACCGGCCGGTCGGACATGTTGGCGAACACTATCCCCGGCGTGGGGCGCTCGGTGAGCGGGTTCGACGAGAGCTCGGTTTGGTAGTCCTTGAAAATGGGGACGTCGTATTCGCCGCCCGCGTACGCTAACTTGACTGTCCAAGGTGGGTCGCTGGCAAGGACCTTGACGCCGGATCCTTCCTCGCCGACACGTAGCTTGAGGTTGTCCTTGCTCTTGAACCATACTTGGTCTCCGATGACGGCGATCACGACCGGTCCACCGTAGGTCGTGGGAATCGCTGGCGGCAGCGGGGGCGCGTCAGGTTTGTTCTCGCTCGTTTGCTTGGGTGCAGCCCTCGCTGGCGCCGGGGGACGGAAGAACAGTGACCGGCCTTCGAAGCGCTCGCGGTAGGTCGCAAGGTTGGTTTCGTGGGCGCCCAAGTACGCCTGCATGTTCTCGCCGGCGCGATCCTGGCCGACGCTTGTCGTGAACATTGCCGCCAACAACCCGGGCAAAGGCACGACGAGGACGATACCGGCCACAACCAGGCCGACCGTGCTCAACAGAAGCGGTCTACTGAGGTGCAGGTGCTGCATCATCGTGAGACTCCCGTTCCGCGCCCGGCGACGGATGAAAGAATCCAGGCCTCGACCGTAAGTCGCACACTGAGCTTGCGCGTGCCGGGCAGCTTGTTGAGGCGCACGTGGCTGACGGACTCGATGTCCTCGCTGCTCTCGAGCTCGGCAATAATGGCCAACGTGTGCTCGGGGCTTGCGTCGAAGCGCAGCTCGCCGGTGAGTCGTTCGACGCGTTGATTCCTCCCCTGGACGATCTTCTCGAGCGTTCCGGTGGGCAGTCTCGCCGGCGGGCGAATCTTGAAGTCGTCCTTGCTGACCGAGTGGAGCTTGAGAATCTCGTTGACGGATTGGGTCAGAGCCTTGTTGGCGTCGGCTTCGGTGGTCGGCTTAACGACCGGGCCGACGCCGCTGATAAGGTCCTCCATCCGATCATCGATTCGATCCAATCGGCTATTGGTCAGGGTGGCCTGGCGCACCTGAGACCGAATTCCATCGGCCTCGTCGTTCCAGTTGTCGGCGAACTTCCAGAGGTAGTCGGTGTAGATCAACAGCGTAATGATCGCGACCGCACCGACCAGAGCCCACTGGGCAGCGCGGGGTAGCTGGGCAAACCGCTGGGACCACGTCGATTGCTCGTTCATTTGCCCACCCTCTTGCGGTCCCACAGGAGCTTGAATTCGTTTCTGAGCCGATCCCGCGTCGCTTCATCGGGGTGGCTGCGTTGTAGGGCGGTGGCGACCTGCCCCAGCGCCTCGTCCACCTCAGCCAGCGACATGGCGTTGATCTGCGCCTCGGACAGCGGCTCGGGGATGTTCTGCGACGCCGGAACAGCGCCGCCCACCGATCGGCTCTCGCCGCGGGAGAGCGGGGCGTTACCCGGTACGAAGTTCCTGCCCGAGCGAGGTATAGCTCGCGGCCGAGCACTTGACGGCCGCCTCCCGTTGGCGGCGGAGGCCATCTCGTCGGGCTTCTCGCTGGCGTCTTGCGGCTTCGCGGTCGGCTTGAGCTCAGGATCGTCCTTGGCAACCAGCGCTTGGTTTGCGGGCGCTTCGGATGGAGACGACGTCTCCGCAGCTTGCGCTTCAACCGGCGGCGCAGTGCTTTTGTACAGGCGATCCGCCAATGTCCATTGGCCGAAGTCGAGGCTGACCGGATACTCGTAGGTTCGATAAGGCTGAGCGACTCTACCGGAGAGCGTGAACTCGTACGCGCCGAAGTTGTTGCGATCCCCCCAACTGTAGTAGATCTCGGTGAAGATTCCGCCGGCCCGGAGGTTCTGCTGCATCTGCGCGACGACTTCCTGGGGCGAGCGACCTTCATACTCTTTGGTCGTGCCCGAGACGCTGAACACGTCGCCCTCGTGCTTCAGATCAATCAGCTGCAGCTCGATGCCGCGGGGTGTGTTGCAGGCGATGTCCGAGAGGAGCTTGGTCATCGGCCAGGCGTGCTGTTGCAGCGCCCGGTACATTTCAAGCTGGGTCTCGTTCTCCTGTGCGGCGCGAACATCCTCCTTGATGTCGGAGAACCTCACCTGCAGCGCCAGCAACCGCAGTCGTGCCGCAGCCAGAGGCCACAGGGCAAGGATGATGAGACACGCGATGACGATCCTGGTCGCGTTCCTCTTGTTGGACATGGCGGTAAGGAGGCGTTGAGTTGCCGAGGGCGCTTCGATCGGGGCGTCGCGGCGAAGTCGCGTTAGCGCCGCCAGTTGATCGGTCCCGGCCAGCAGTGCGCCGACCGTGACGCCATACGTCCGCCACCAATCCTCTTCATTGGGCGCGCCATGGACGCGTTGGTGCGCGTTTTGAAGGATGTCGTGCGGTGCGATCAGTACGGCGGTGTTGGGATCGAATCCGGCGAGGTGCTTGGTGAGCGACTCGACCAGTGATTCAGTGAAGGACGCCGTGTGGCCGGCATCGAGGGCCGTCTCGGCCAACACTGAGCCGACCCGCTCGCTCCAACCTTGCTCGGCGTCGGCGAGTTCCCGGGCGGCGCGAAAGGCGACTCCGCCAGCGTGCGTGATTGCTAGCGCCACCGATCCGTCGCTTCGGTCCAGCCACAGCAGCGGTTCGTCGGGTCGGCTTCCATCTAGAAGCGCGGCGAGCGCGGCGATATCGCTGGCATAGGTCGTTTCGAGCCCGGTCTCGGGGAGCGCAAACGGCGCCGCTTGCGGCCATGACAGCATGATTCCGGTGCGGTTCGTTTCTCCCGGGGCGTTCTCCAGGACGGCCGTGGCCTGGCGGTGCGGCGGCGCCGTGCCCAGCAAGTGCGCCTCTGCCTGCAGTTGCAGGGCCTGGTGTAGCTGTATCGCATCAGTATCGGGTAGCGAGCAGGTTCGGCACACCACCGCCGACGCGGGCAGCACGCCCACGACTCGTTTCGCGCCATGTTCGGCGAGCCACTCGGCAATCTGTCCCGATCGCGCGTCGTCAAACTCACGCCAGGCGAGAACCCGCGGCATGCCGTCGTCCGTGGCTCCGATCAGACCCCGCCACTGCCGGCCGGCACGTTGGAGGACGGCGATGACGTCGGTGGGTTGTCCGTTGGTGGGTTCGCTCATTGCTCGCGATACTCAAGGATTCGAACGGGAAGGGTCGAACGATCGACCACCACGGTGATTTCAACCTCGATGCCGCCGGACCACGAGCGGCCGCGGGAGATGATCGAGTAGACGCTGCTGGTTGTGTCCATGTTGCGGGTGACGAAGTTGAACGCCTCGACATCTTCCTGGAAGGCCGGGATGTCCGTGAGATCGACGAGGCTCGTGATTCCCTCCTGCCGGCTGCTGCGAAGGTAGATGATCTCGTCGGCGAGGTATTCTCGGGTAAAGAACAACTGCTGCAGCAGTGCCGCGGAGACGGTGTTGATGTTCATCTTGCCCGGCTGCCGCCGCGTGGGATCGTCGATCATGGTTTCGGCGAGCACCAGTCGAAGCTGATCCTCTTCCAGCAGCGGCACAGCTGATCTCCCGGCCTGAGGGGGTGTCTCGCCCGCGGTCGTTCGAGACTGCATGAACACTTCGAGCAGTTGGACCATCTGGTTGTTTTCGTTTCGACCGAAGTTCACAAGCGCCTCGGCGATCTGCTCGTCCACGCCGATGCGATCCATCAACTGGGCAGGGTCAGCCTCACCCAGGCGAATCTTCGGCAGGCCGGAGGCGCCGATCGCGCTTCGCGTCGAGTAGGTCGTGAGGTATGCTGACCAGCCGGCATCGAGCTGGTGGTCCGCTTCATCGTCGGGCCAGGTGCGTTCGCCATCGTCCTCGTTGGCGTCGAGCCGGTTGTTGAGATTCCAATCTTCGCCGCGCAGGTACTCCGGCCAGATGCCGGCCACGAGCTCCAACTCGGCGATGCTTCGCATGG
>JAZFYE010000043.1:0-21702 GCA_036475395.1 Phycisphaerales bacterium | reverse complement strand
CCGGTGCTCACCTCAGCGCCTTCGTCATCCAGGGCGTACGAGCCGAGCACCCGAAAGGCCGTGTTGAAATGGTGGAGTCTCTGGATCGCCCCGGCGCCCCAGTAGAAGCCGTCAGTGCGACCCTCATCGTCATGGATATAGACGGCGTCGAACTGATAGGTGCTGGTTGGGAAATCTGACTCCGTGAACAGCGCGAACATATTTGTCCCGCCGGTCTCTTGATTATTGTCCCGGTGGATGTTGTCCCAGCCGTAGAAGAACGTCAGCCTCACGTCGGATCCACCCTTGGGCGTAAGCGTATCGCGCACGAGGGCCACACCGTCGATCGTGTCGTTGATCAGCAGGCCCTCCTGAAACACCAACGGCTGTCGACCGACCGAGAATCCCCAGTCGTTGCTTCCAAAATCGGACCGATCGAGGTTGGGCAGCATTTCACCGATGTCGCCCTCAAAGAAGAGCGTCGTTACTCGGCCATTGAACTCGTCGAGCCAGCCGTCCGCCTCGCCGCCCGGTTCAAAGGCGTAGCCGGTGAACCGGCCATCCTGATCCAGCGGCCTCAGCCCAATGAGCAGGCGCTCCGTGCTTGTCAGCTGAAGATTACCGAACAGGTCGAGGCGGTTGACCCATTCGGTGAACTTGTCGGCGCCATCGTCGAAGGTCTGGAACGCCGTGCGGTACGTTCCGTACAAGAGAAAAGCCGGCTGCCACACCGCGCCGCCCGGCACCTCGAAACCGGGATCCAGCGTACCCGTCCCGAGGAACCGCGGGCCGAGCTCCAGAATCGGTTTCGGCCGTTGGGGAAATCCCTCGAGCTTCAGCGGGATCGGTTCATCGGGGAATCGGGCGGCGCTTTCCTGTTCGTGCGATTGCTCTTGACGGTGGTGAGCTGCGTCCTGCCCAAACGCGACGGGCGTCAGGCATCCGATGAAGAGCCCGTACGCCGCACCGCGTTGCCGCCACCTTGATGTATCGCTGTTGGACATGCTCCTCGGGCCGTGACTCACTGCGGCTTGTTATCCGGTCGGCCCCGTCTTGGCCCCCCCGCGCCGTTGGCATGAACATCAAAGGTGACTTCCTTTTCCCAACGACAATGTGCCCGTCTCGGATACCGTCCGCCAACTCGCGCGGCGTCATGTCGTAGTCGATTCCCGCCAGGATGATCTCACTGAGCAGGTTGACGGGGACCATCGCCGCGATGAGTTTGATATTGGCGGCGTACGGACCATTGCCCGTCAGCTTCGACCCGTCCACTTCGTAGTGCCCCCAGCGCTCTTGAAGCGGCGGGATCGTCTGCCGGTGCTTGCGCGCTCCGGCGGGGCGACCGTAGATGATCGTCGGCCTGGATTCCGGTCGGATAAACGGCAGCGGATCGATCGAGTAATTGATGGGCAAGACCTGCTCTCGTTCACCACCGCGGATATTGCGGGTGATGAACTTCGATTGCAGGCTGAACAACTGTTCGTCCAACGGTAGTTCGCCGTCATGCACGTACAACGAGTGCAGATCGCGCACGTCGCCGTTCGGATCCAGATCGCCCGATCGCATCACGACCTGGCCGGCGCGATCGGTCACCGTAACGCGCAGAAACACCAGACGCTCGGCATCGAAACCGGTTGGTACTTCGTGGCCGTCGGTCCCGTTGCGCACCTGTACCTTGAACTTGATCCCGGTCTCGTCAGCCTTTTGCGTAACGATTTCACCCAGGACGTAACCCACCCGGAGAATCGCCATGCGCTGGTCTTGCCCCCACGCCAGCAACTCGAGGTTCTCCTGGATTATCTCGCGCGCATCGTATCGATCGTCGATCGAGTTCCAACGAGCGGGAAATTCGTAGTCTTGCGGCACGTTGGCTTCGAAACCATCGGTCCCCCACCCTGCCCGGTGATCGAAGGTCAGCCATTCGCGGATCGTGGCAAGTCCTTCGGCGGTGGGATCGTCCTTCTGAGACTCCTCCTTCACGGCCTTGGCGTTCAAGGGGAAGAGCCCGGGATGAATGATCGGATAATCCGGGCCCGCAAAGTAGTGATTGGTGATCTTACGATCACGGGTGGGAACGCCGCCGACGATAGCGGCCGGCCCCGTTGCATACCCGGAAGCAACGCCGGGCTTTACACCCATGTGACAGTCCTGGCAGCTCACGCCCCGCTTGGCAGCCGGTGACTGCTTGTACGAACTGAACGCTTCCTCCAAACGGAAGCCATTCACCAGTGTGACGTCGTGGCACGTTCCACAGAAGCCCGACTTGTTAATCTGAAAGAACTTGATCGCTTCTGTGTGAATCTTGCGACCCGACTCGTTCGTCGTGACGACACGATATTTGTCCGGATTGGCCAATACGCGAGCAAGCTCATCGTTCCCGGTCGGGCCGTACACCGGCGAGAGAATATCACCCTCGACGATGGCCAACCGTCCGCTGATCTTGCCGTACTCCTTGTTGACACGGTGACAGGCGATGCAGGTCACGCCTTCACGCGAGGTCGGATGACGATCGATGTTGCTCATGAACTCCGGCTCGCCGAGGTTCATCCCGACGGGTGAATGGCAGCGAATGCAAAAGTCGCCGTTGGTCCCGTTGGTCAGCATGAGAATGGTCCCGTGCATCGCGTTGAAGACGGGGCTCATTTGCGCGTAGGCATGCTGCGACACTGACCACTCGCGATAGTGATCGGGATGGCATGTCGCGCACGCGGTCGCCGGGGGAAAACGATCGGCCAGGAAGACTTGTTCATGGGCAATATCAACCGGCGGTTGTTTCACCGCGGTGTCATCAGCGGGCTTCGGCTCGTCCGGCAGGTCGTCCTCCTCGCCAAACAGATCGTCCTGCTCGCCCAACAGATCATCTTCGTCGTGATCAGGAGGCTGGGTGTCATCTTGAGCAAGGAGCGCCGGATTCAAGGGAGGGCGCCTTGCGTCCGCCGGACCTGACTGCGCCGTCGGGAGTCGAGGAGTAACCGCCAGTTGGGCCACCGCCAACGCGACCCAAAGCGGTCTCGATCCAATCACAATCGCCCGCAGTCGTGCCATGGTGCCTCTCCTCGCCGATACACCTTACCGGTTGGTGCCGCGGGGCCATGGTACCGATCACGAGGGCCGTTGGGCGAGAGCGAAAGCCGAAGCGAGACCCTTGCCGCGGCCAATCACGCTAGGGCATTGAGCCCAGAGAGGTCGGCAGCGGGGTTGGCCTCGGAAAACAGCAGTTTTTCCTTGCCAGGGAACGCCCAAGTGGTAGTTTGATGGGCAAAGGCCGCCTGGCCAGGTACGGCCATGCGGACCTGCTTCTCACCCGTCCGGTTCGCATGAACGGCCCAAGGTGGACCGGTCGAACCCGCTGCTGGCGCGGCCCCAGCCTTCGGTGAGTATTTGTTCGAGGAGGAAGAAAATAATGAAGTATCTTGAAGAAAGCATTCGCTGGCGCGGCGTTCATGGCCCTAGCCAGCACAGCGATGGCATCGACATCGTCGCCTGGTTGGGTAGAGGGTCCAGATGATGCAGGCGATCTACCCGGTGGAGCCCAACTAACGATAGGCGAAGGCATGATGGGGATTATCATGGGCAACCTTGGCATGTCAATGCTGACCGGTGAGATCGACATCGTTGACATGTTCCTGATCAACATCGTCGATCCGCGGGATTTTCGTGTTACCACCGATCCGCAAGATGGTGAACTGGGCAAAGGCTTTGCGGAGTTCGATACCCAACTGTGGCTGTTCAAGCCCGTGGTCGGGGGCCCCCCCGAAGCCCTGGGACTTCTTGGCAACGACGACCACTTCGAGCTTGGAGGGCAATTCTCGTTGCTCCTGCCTGATCCAACTGATGGCTTTCCGAAGGGCCTGGTCGAGCCGGGGCTCTACTACATCGCGATCACGCGGTCCAACCATGACCCGTTCAGCCAAAACAAAGCGGGTAAAGAGGTCGATATCTTCTTCCAGGAGGAACTCACGGAGATCTCCGGCCCCGACGGGCCCGGCGGGCCGTTCCCGATCACCGGTTGGGACGGCGACCCGGGAGGAATGTTTAAGGGCAACTACACGATGGCGCTGCGAGGTGTTGAATTCGCGATTCCTGCGCCCGGAGCGTTGAGTGTGTTCATAATCGCCGCCGTTGGAGCACGGCGTCGTCGTCGAAGATCACGCCTGAGGTAAGAAGACTTCAGTCTCGTTGCGAACAAGTTGGTGTCACCCGTCTACTGCGGCGTGTTTTCGCTGCGCGTCTTCCGATAGGATGCTGCATCGTCGGGCTTGCCCCAAGACTCGTACAGATCGACGAGGCGATCAAGGGCGGCCTCCGTTCGAGGATCTTGATCGCCCCAGCGTGCCCGAATCACCGACAAACTGTCAACGAGCAGTGGTTCGGCGTCTTCATACCGTTGCTGGGCAACGAGACACGCTCCCAGAAGGTTTTCGGTCGTCGCGATGAGCCAAGGCACCGGCGGGGATGCGTTGCGCTGAACCTCCAAAGCCGCCCGGCATGATGTTTCCGCCTGCGATGGATCACCTTGAAGCAGCATGACTCGAGCCAAGCCGACTTGGCTTTTAGCAACGGAGATATGGTCCTCACCAAGCACGACCAATTTCATTTCCACGGCATCGTGATAATATCGTTCAGCTTCTTCGTATTGCTCCAGACCATCATAACACTCCGCGATGTTTTGCAACGTACGAGCCACATAAACATGACTCTCCCCCAGGAATTGGTGGGCCAGTTCAAGGACCGTTTGGAATCGCTCGATAGCTCCCTGGAATACTTTTTGCGACCGAAGACATACTGCTAAGTTATTCGCGGAGCCTGCCACATCCATGGGGTCAACACCGTCGTGTCCCTCAGCGAGCAAGGCTCTACGTATCTCCAATGCTTGAAGAATCATCGATTCTGCCTCGTCGCGTCTCCCGATGGAGTTCAGGCATACTCCCTGATTGTTGAGACTCTCTGCGACCTGTGGCGAATATTCGTCAAAGAGCTTCCGACGAATGGCCAACGATCGTTCATATAACGGCAGTGCCGATTCATAATCGTGCTGGTACCAAAGTACATCCGCAACGGCAAGCAAACTTTCGGCCACAGCAGCCGTTTCGTTGCCGAAGTCTCCTTCCCTTATCTTCAGCGCCGCTCGGACAGCCTTCTCGGCCTTGTCAAACAACCCGAGCCGCTTCAGCGCAACGCCCACGGTCTGCAACACATCTGCATGCACGTCCGGCTTGTCAGCGAGCCTTTCCCTCGCGACCTCCAGGATATCGTCTAGAGCTTCGGCGACAGTCACTTCGCGACCACCGGCGATATCGACTCGCTTGGTCGCTGGGTTTGCCGCTCTTATCAATCCCTGAAGGATAACTTCGTTGAGAGCGCTGGCCGTATCGCGCTGCGCCTCGGCTTCGATCTGCTCCTGTTCAGCCTGGACACGAAGCGAATCCGCGAGTCTGCGCGCATTGAACTCGCGCACACCCCAGATCGTCGCAACGACAAGCAAGACCGTCAACGCGCCGCTACCTACCGCAGCGATGCGCGCGGCTCTTCGCCTTCGATTTGCTCGTCGCCGCTGCGGCAGTGCTTCCAGGAGCTTGGCCAATCCTTGGGCGCTGCCCATGCGCTGCTCTTCATCACCCTCGATGCACGCGGCGATGTCTTCGCGCAGGACCGGGTCAGCGATGTCACGTTCCCACCCTTGTGCCAGCGGGCGCTCCAGGTCCCCTACGGCCATCTGATACAGGAACACGCCCAGGGCGTAGATGTCGCCGAGCACCGTGAACGGCCGGCCCGCCAGCAACTCCGGCGGCGAATACATGCGGGTCGTCGCCCGGCTGGAATCATCCGTCGGAAGCTCCACGGTAAACCCGGCCATGGTGATGTTGCGGCCCTTGAGTTGATCCTGATCCGTCAGCGTGCCAATGCCGAAGTCCGCCAGACGCGGTCGCGGCTGACCGACCTCATTCTCGTAAATCAGGATGTTTCCCGGCTTGATGTCCTTGTGCAGAATCCCGACTGAATGAGCCGCGGCAACGGCCCGCGCCGTCTGTGACACTAGATCCAGCCGCGTCTGCAGCGGCACCTGATCGATTCCGCCCTGGTCCTGAGCCCAGTCGATCAGACTTCCACTGGGCGTGAACTCACTTTCCAGGAAGAACGGCGGTTCTTCGAGCTGCACTTCAAACAACCGTGCGATGTCCTTGCGATCGCCAAGCGCATCACGCAGCAAACGAAACAGTGTCAGCTCGCGCTTCAGCGAGCGCAACCGATCGGCGTTGAAACAGAATTTGAAGACACGGCGTCCTTTGGTTCGTTTGTGTTCGGCCAGCCAGACTTCACCGAAGCCGCCTTCGCCGAGCTTTCGGGCGATCATCCAGCCTTTGCGCTGAGGAACGGGCAGGTCGCCAGCCGAGCGTTTCCTCGTCTCCGGCAGCGACGGAGCGTCGGGCCTTGGCCGAATCCGGCGGCGCACACAGTGGCGCGGAGCCATCGACGCCGACCTCGAAGATCTCGACCGGCTCGTCGCATCCTTTGAGCACGTACGGCCCGTGGGCCATCCATTTGGTCCGTTGAGGCGCCGTTTCAGATCCCACCACACCGCGCCGCGCGAGGTCAAAGGCGCTACGCGTGATCAAGGTCTGACCGCCTAGGGCGAGCGACATGATGCGGGCGGCCATTGGTTTAGCGAGCCCCTCCACCTCCACCGGTTTCGCGCCGCGGGCCACGTCCTCCGGAGCGTTGCGGTGAACGATCACCTCGCCCAGGTGGATGCCCGCTCGGACTCGCAGCTCGACACCCAATTCCTCGGACAGCTCAGCCAAGCCTACGTGATACGCCAGGGCGTAGAGCACGGCATCAACCGGCCGGGCGAACAGCATCAGGAAGCCGTCCGTCTTGTCGATCTCCTGACCCCCGTGGGTTTTGAGTAAGTCGCGGGCCAACCGATCCTGTTGGCTGAAGATCGACGCTGCCTTGGCGTCACCAAGCCGATCGACCAGGCTTGTGGAGTCAACAAGGTCGGTCACCAACAGTGTGGTGACGACGGTTTGGGCCGCAAATTGTGGCTGATCCGAAGCTAGAACCATGCACTACCCCATGCCACACCTTGCACCATATCTACAGACGGCGGCCAGCGTGTGGTACTAAGTGTATCGGAGTGGCATGGTTCAGAGCGAGTGGGGTGTGAATTACGGATTCAACGATCTACTGGCACCGGGGATCATGGCTCTCTCAGTTATCATCCGCAGCTGTACAGCACCTTTGCAGCCGCTGGAGGAGTTCATCAAGGCTCGGTAGCCCTCCATCGGGGTAGATTCGACAGCACAACCCAGGCCGGTCGGCCGGACTCTGCCCCATCAGATCAGCGCCGTTGATGAGGATTGTCGGCGCTCCGTAGCATAGCCTCGGATCGTCCTTCGCCAAATCCAGCAGGTTGACCTCCGTGATCTCTAGATCGATCCCAAGCTCAGAGAGCGCTGTGGTCAGCCGCCGACGCAATTCCGGCGTGTTCGGGCAAGAGGGGAATGACAAGTATTGGAGATTCACGCCGGACTCTACGCCGATCGCTTGGGCATCAGTCACATCCTCGCTCATCAACGATCGCATCTCTCGTCGAACTTCGTCGAACCAGTCGGATTGGATCGGCGGCTGGGAGAAGTCATCGACCAAAAGCGTCGAGCTCGATCCATTTTGTATCGGGCTGTAGGCGAGCTGTCTAATGAAACCCTGCGCTTTAGGAGGAACGTCCTTCCAGATCACACCGGCCCGGTAGAACAGAGCGAAGTCCCACATCGGAATCCGTTCGGGCGACACCTCAGCCATCTTCTTGAGCATCGAAGCGAAGGAATGATCCTCCGGTGTCACGCTTGACACTTGACGAAAACGATCGGCATAGACCTGCGTTGAATAGGTGTTACCGCTGAGCCGTTGACCGTCCCAATACTGTGTGACGCGCGGATCGTTGAACATGTTCGAAATTTTCTCAGCGCTTGGCTGATCGTCCGAACCGAGCATCGGCTCCCACACGATCAAGAGACTAAGATCTTCGTCCGGATATTGTTCGATGATCTCTTTCTGAATCGCGCGGGCCGCATGCACACAACCACCACACGTTGGCGAAAGCAACGCCACAATGCGTGGCTTATTACGATCGGCATTGAATCGATCTATCATCGGTTGCAGCGAGTCGTCAAGCGGGATCAGCTTCGGATTCGCCTGACTTTGCACTTGCGATACCTCTCCAACACGACGTGGTGTTATCGTAAGCGGAACAGCACACGCAGCGGGTCCTGTTGTGGATGAATCACGTGGTGCTGACCCACTCTGGATGATGGCGTTGCGAATGATGCTGGCCTCAAAGCCCGCATTCTTGACCGATTTGATGAGCACGTCTTCTGAAACCGCATCAGGCGTGTCGAACCCGACCCACGCTAGACCATTTTCAAGGTTCACACCGACTTCGGTCACACCGGCGATGCCAGCCAGCGACTTCTCCACGGCATCGACGCAGGCTTGGCAGGTCATTCCCTCGACCCGAAGCGCGGCGCCGGCAGGCGGACCGGCCTCTTGCGATGACGCAACTGCGTTCCCAGAAGCCGGTGCTGGTGCGCAGCATGCTGCTGGCTCAGATTGAGTACGAACAGTCGCAACGGCATCTTGGGCAGGAGCGATGTTCTGATTGATCCAGTCGAGTTTCTGTTCATCGTCGGCGAACTGCCACTGTCCGGAACATTGCTGGCAACAAAGCCTCAATAATTTGCCTTGGAACGTGACCTTGCTCGGTTGATCGCCATCAGCGATGCAGCCGGTGACAGCGCAGGCCGGGTGATACAGTTCGGCAAACTCTCCGATGAACGCATCCTTGTCACGATCCGAAAGCCGGTTGAACTTATCCGCGCATGACGCGCAGCAGGTTCCAACCTTGAAGCCGTTGTAGAGCGCGGCTGATGTGCTATCGCCAACCGGCTGGCGCGAGATGGGGCAGATGTCGTTGACGGTCTTTAGGTTCTGCAGAAGGTACGCCTCTCGTTTTTCTTGCGGCCAGGCAAGGAATCCTTCGTCGCAGCCGGCGCAGCAAATGCCGATGTCGTGGCCTTGGTAGGCGAAGGTTGGCATGTCTTCCGTGAGCGGCGCGCCGGAAATCGGGCACGTAGTATTGATGCGGCTCGAAACGGATGACGTCGCCTTGTCAGGCGCAACCGTGAGGATCACCGTTCTGTTTGAACCAGCGACAACCGTACCAGTCGCCTCTCGCAGCGCTTTGACGAGCTGTTGGCCGGGGCGAAACCGAGTCGGGTCCGCTCGCCGACCGCCTCCGAGCTGATGCACCCAATCAACCGGCTTCGGCGGCTGATCAGTCCACTGCGCATCCTTGTCATAATACAGATAGATGTCCCACGCGGGTCCGGCATTCTCGTAAAGCAAGTCCTTCGCGATGGCGTAACCGGATTTGCGATCCGGATCGTAGAACTGTTTCACTCTCGGATCATCGAAGATAGCTGACGATTTTGAAGCAGCCTCTTCGTTATCGCTAGGCAGCATGTCGATCCACACGATGCTGACTAGAAGATCCGCATCTGGATACGCGTTCAACACAGAATCGCGAACAGCTTTTGCGCCAAACACACAGGCCGGGCAGGTTGAAGAAACGAGCGCGACAAAACGCGGCTTGCCTCGACCACGGTTGAAATGATCGATTAACGGCTCAAGCGTGTCACGTAATGAAATCGGCCCGTCTTGATCTTGCCCAGACACCATACCGGGTGATACCTCCGGCGCGTCAACCGCGCACCATAGCGGCGTACGGGCTGGTTCCTTCACACCCGGCAGGCAACGATCCTTGCATACCAAATCACCTGTCAACGGACAAATGATCTTGCCGGGACAATCCGGGCGATCTTGGGCCCTGGCCTCTACTGGCGCAAGGCTTATGGCGGCGATACAAGTCATCAGTTCGATCGACATAAGAGCATTGGACATTGTGAATCTCCTGCAACGTAGAGTCATGACCTTGGAAACTATGAGGATGGGACACCAGTCTCCGACACCGAGAAAGCCGCCACCGGAGATACCTCCGGCCGAAGCGAGCCGTGGTAGCCGAGTTTCTCGATCGTCCCCAGAACGTCGGAGAGGGACGCGTTGGCAGCAACTCGGAGCGTCGCCGCGCCTTCGTCGTACGACACATGTGCCTCGACAACTCCTTCCACACTCTGGATCGCCTGCATGATCGTGGCCGCACAACCGGGGCACGTCATGCCCTTTATCTGAATGTTGACGTCTGTCGCCGGCTCGCTCGCACCTCGCATATCACTTCCAACCGCAGCACGCTGTTCGATCGACGCCAGAAGATCATCTGCGAAGAACTCAGGAGCGACAGCGCCTGCAAGTACGGCAATTGTCCCAATCCACAAGCTGGCCACGTTCACCGCACGAAGTCGCCGGCATCGGCTTCCGCCGGGTTGTGCCTCGCAACACGTCTTTTTGAAATACACCAAGTAGAACCCGAGGCTGAGCAATGCCACCGCTGAACCGATGAACGCCCATCGATATTGCTCGAAGAAACCGGCAATGCTGGCAATGTTGGCGCCGATCAGAAGCAAGAGCAGCGGAATCCAACAACAAGCTGATGAAAGCACCGCCGCCACAACTGAGCCGCTCACGGCAAGGACGGGTCCTCGATCAACGTCCATGTCGTCAACCCAAGGCGGAGCAGATCGTTCGTCGTATTGATCATGCCAATCGTTCATATCGCCGCCACCGTTAGTGCTTGAGCATGGAACTGAGGGCCTGCATCGCCGACCCCATGCGCTTCTCGGCTTCAAGTTGACCGCAACTTGTCAGACAGTTGAGTAACTCTTCCTCAATGAGCTTCACCGTGACACGATTCAAAGCCGCCTTGACCGCCGCAGTCTGCATCAGGATTTCATCGCAGCATCGCCGCTCCTGGACCATTCGCTTGACTGCGCCAACGTGGCCCTCGATCCGGCTCAGACCGTTGGAGAGAGCCTTGATGGTCTCATCTGACAAATACGCTTTACTGGTTATCTCGGTATCAGGCATGGGTATCTCCATACCTGTTATATCCCCCCTGGGGGGATATGTTCCCGCCAAAGAGCGAAAATCCGAATTTTCTTGGGTTCCGGCCCGCCAGGGCCTCAGGAGGGCGGTTTCGCGGCCCTCTCGCGGTAGGTAGTTTGGCTGGTGGGTGAAAGGCTGCTACCTTGTCCCCGGCAAGCCCATCGTGCCGGTCGAGAAAGGATTGATCAATCAGCGCACAGACTACCAGTCAAGCGATGATCAAGGGGGCAGCCCGACGATCTTCATTACGGACATGGCCAGAGCCGTGGCGTTCTACACCGACATCCTCGGGCTCCGCCTTCAGTACCGGGCTGGAGATCATTTCGCAATGATCGACGCCGGCGATGGACTATCCCTGGGTCTGCACCCCCCGTCCACGAGCGCTGCCGCCCCCGGTACACCCGGGTCGATCCAGGTCGGTCTGAACGTCTGCAAGCCTCTGGCGGAGGTCGTAGAGACGCGTCAGTCGCGCGGCGTGAGGTTTCAGCAACACGGACCAGACCCGATCGTGGAGGACGGCGCGGTCAACCTCGCGTTCCTCAGCGACCCCGACGGCAACGCCCTGTACCTCTGTGAAACGGCGCAGCCGCTTTAGGGCACCGACACCCGCGCGCACCATCGGCTCCCTGAACCTCGCCGGGTACTGCCGCCCGGCAAGACCGTCACGGTGCGCGGCTCAAGCTCAGTCGAAGTGCTTGTCCAGCAGTCTCGCCAGCGATGAGCCGCCGCGCAAGGTGCGGAACCCGCCCTTGAGAGCCGCGTCAATCGTGCCCCAGCGTTCGTTCTTGGTCCCGGTGATCCGGCCGGCGTCTTTGGTCGGCCAATATCCGGTTCGGCGATGATGGGCCTTCGCCCAAGCCAGGATCTGTTTGATCTTGAGGGGCCCGCCCTTTTTTCGATACGGCCGATCGCGGTGCGTGGACAAGAGCTTGGCCAACGACGATCCGCCGCGGTGCCCACGGCGACCATGCCGCAGCGATTCGTGTACCGCGGACCAGTTCTCGCCTCGTGCCCCGGGGATAGTGCCGGACTCTCGCGTGGGCCACTTGCCCGTTCGCCGCTTGTGAGCATCAGCCCATTTGAGAATCTTCTTGACCGGCAGCGCCGGCTGGTCAAGACGATTGCGTACACCTCGGCTCTTGTCCAGAAGCCTGGGCAAGGATGAGTTGTCCGGAAGTCCACGGCTCCCGGTCCGGAGCGCAGCGTTGAGCGCCGACCAGGTCTCGCCGGCCGCGGCGCGCACCCGCCCGGAGGTTGCCGTGGGCCATTTTCCTGTGCGACGACGGTGCGCGTCGGCCCATGCGAGTATCTTCTTCGTTGTCAGTTTCGTTTGTTTCTTCGCCATTGCCTTCTCCTATTTCTAACCCATAGTTGCGCAGACATTACCACAGACCCGGCGTGACCCCTTCCAACGAATAACATCCCCCATCTTGCCGATGGTAGCTCATCGGCCCCGATCCGCAAGCGAGAGCGTCCGTCAGCGACGGTCCGCCGGCCTACGCCACGGTGCCTTCCGCCTCGGCTCGCCGCCCATTGGGGCGGATGGTTTACCACGCCTCGCTCATTCGTTCAACCCCAAATGGGCAAGATACGCAGAAAGATCGGGCTCCCGGGCCAGGTAGTCGCGGACGAGGTCCAGCCCGTCGACCGTGCCGCCCCGAGCCAGGATCGTGCGGCGGTAGTATCGTCCCGCCTGCGGATCGAGCATGCCCAGCTCTTTGAACCGCTGAAACATGTCCGAAGCGTACACCAGCGACCACTGGTACCCGTAGTACCCGGCCTGATAGCCCGTCAGGTGGCCGAAGGCGGCCTGAAAATGCGTTGACGGCACCTGGTCGTACAGCTCGACCTCGCTGAAGAGGCTGATCCCGATCTCGGTGGTGAACCCCGGCTCTCCCGGCTCGGCCATGTGGTAGGCCATGTCCACCAGCCCGTAATAGAACTGATGCTCAGCCAACATCCCCGAACCGAGGTGCCGGGCACGAATCATGCCCTCCACGAGCCGGCTGGGGATTGGCTGGTCCGTCTCGTAATGACGGGCGAAGGTCTTGAGCACGCCGGTGTCCCATATCCAGTTCTCGAACATCTGAGAGGGCGCCTCGGCGAAGTCCCGCTCCACGCCGGTCCCCGCGAACCGCCAGTAGTTTGCCTCGCTCAAGATTGTGTGAAGACAATGGCCAAACTCATGGAAGAAGGACTCCACCTCATCGTGGGTCAGGAGCGACGGCGTGTCCAAGGTCGGCTTGGTGAAATTACAGACCAGCGCCGCCAATGGCTTGGTGACGCGGCCGTCCGACCAGACCTTGTGCTGCGCCAGACCCCACTGGGCCGCGTGGCCGTACTTATTGTCGCGCGGATGAAGGTCGAGGTAGAAGTCGCCGAGCCGCTCGCCCGTTGCCGTGTCATACACCTCGAAGAGGCGCACATCGTCGTGCCAGAGCGGCCGGCCGGCATCGCCCGCCGTGGCCGTCACTTCCTTGTACTCCAGGCCGTACAGCGACTGCGTGATGGTGAACAATCCTTCGATCACGCGCCTCAGGGGGAAGTACTCGCGGACCCGCTGCGAGTCCACCGCATATTCCGTCTTCTTGAGCCGGTTCTGATAGAAGGACATATCCCATGGAAACAGCTTGGCACCTGAGATACCGGTATGCTCGCGCTTAGCGGCGACGAACTGTTCGTAATCCCGCTCAGCCTTGACACGCACAAGCGGGCGCAGCTTCTCATAGAACGCCATGACCTTCGCGGCGTTCTTACTCATTCGAACTTCGGTTTCGTAATCGGCTGGATGCGCGTAGCCGAGCAGTTTGGCCGCGTCATGCCGAAGCTGGATGATCTGTTCGATCACGGCGACGTTCTTCTGCCCGCCCCGCCGCTTGTACGCCAGCCAAACCTTCTTCCGCGTCGTTTCACTATCACAGTAGTCCATGATCGGCAGGAACTGGGGATACGACATGACGACCAGATAGATAACGCCTGATCGTTTCAGACTTTCGTTGTCGAAGAACGAATCAGGCAGACCGTTGAGCTCTTCGCGGGTCAGCGGAACCATCGTCTCGTCATCATTGATGTTCTGCTCGAATGCAATGCTGAGGCGAGAGATCTCCTTCTCGATCGGGGTAAGCTCGTCGCGCTTCTGGGGGGTGAGCTGCATGCCTGAACGGCGATAGTCTCGCATCGTGTGGGCCAGCAGTCGCTCCTGTTCGCCGTAGAGCTTCGGACTGCCGGCGGTGTACGCCTTGACCGCGTGGTAGAGGTCCTCACGCTTGGACAGGTCGATGAGCCAAGCTTCGACATCCTGTGTGGCCTGGCGGCCTTGTTCACGTTCAGTCCTGTCAGTCGAGACGAACGCCAGGAACTGGAGCATGTTCGTGTCCAGTTCCAGCCTGGCCTGGATGTCGTCGATCGCACCGATCGTGTTGTCGAACGTTCGCTGATCGGCGGAGATTTCCACAATGTCGACTACGCTGGCCTCAGCTCGCCGTAATGCCTCGGCGACGGGCGAATCCGCGGGGATGTCGGCAAAGGCGGACGCGGCGACCAGCCCCAGCCCCAACAAAGCGACAGCCGATCGGCGGAGTCGGTCGGAAATATCTCGTTTCACTCGTGTATCCATGGGATGAATCCTTGTTTCGTGATCCACAAGCCCCGGCAACCAGGGGGCCATACCGGTGGCCCGAGGTCAGCAGCATACCCTGACGACGCCTGCACGTCAGTGCCCTCGCCGCAGAATACCGTCCTCCATGAATTCGTCCCGCCGAAAGCCAAATCCGTACCACAGTCCGGGCAGCCTTTGCTAGTATCCGTGGCTCAGGAGAGTAGGGCGCCGGCCATGTCCGTCGACGCTCGACGCGATCGATCGTGTGATCGCAGCCAGGCCCGACCGGCCGGCCCAAGCAGGAGCCCACCCCCATGCTGAGCACGTTCAAACAGCGATGTCTGCCCCACGTTCTCGTTGGAATGGCGCTTGCCATCGCCCAAATGAGCGGATGCACGAGCCTCACACGGACTTCTGGCCCGGCCCAGGAGCCCCTCCAGGCCGCAGCGAGCCCCGCCGCCACCCCTACCCCAGCCGCCGCTCGTAGTGAGAACGACTCACACCGATTCACGCGGAATCACTACACCAAACATGAGTTTCAAGTTCCCATGCGCGACGGCGTGAAGCTCTTCACCTCGGTTTACACGCCGAAGGACACCACCGAACAATACCCGATCCTCCTGCTGCGAACGCCATACAGCGTCGGACCCTACGGCCAGGACAACTACCGCCGCCGCTCACTCGGCCCGAGCCGACAATTCGACGAAGAGGGGTTCATCTTCGTCTATCAGGACGTTCGCGGGCGGTTCATGTCCGAAGGCGAATTCGTCAACATGAGACCCCACCTTGCCGACAAGCCCAGCCCCTACGATATCGACGAGGCCTCTGACACCTACGACACGATCGAATGGCTCATACACAACATTCCAAACAACAACGGTAAGGTCGGAATGTGGGGGATATCCTATCCGGGGTTCTATGCCGCAGCCGGGATGATCGATGCCCACCCCGCGCTGATAGCGGTATCGCCCCAAGCTCCCATCGCCGACTGGTTCTTTGATGACTTTCATCATCACGGAGCGTTTTTCCTTCCCCATGCGTTCAACTTTCTTGCGACATTCGGCCGGGCGCGACCCGAACCGACCACCGAACGGGGGAAGCGCTTTGACCATGGCACGCCGGATGGATATCAGTTCTTCTTCGATCTAGGCCCACTGAAAAACGCCAACGATCGCTACTTCAAGGGGGAGATCGCCTTCTGGAACGAGATCGTCGAACACCCCAACTATGATGAGTTCTGGCAGGCGCGAGACCTGCTGCCGCATCTTTACAACGTGCCGCCCGCCGTGATGACCGTGGGCGGGTGGTTTGACGCCGAGGACCTCTACGGCCCGCTGAAGATCTACCGGGCAGTCGAGCGGAACAATCCCGGCGTCTTCAACATCCTCGTGATGGGACCGTGGCCCCACGGCGGGTGGAACCGGATCGACGGGGACAAGCTCGGCTCCGTCCATTTCGGCGACAAGCACTCGCTGTTCTTCCGAGAGCAGATCCAACTGCCGTTCTTCAACTACTACCTCAAGGGCAAAGGAGCCTTGAATCTGCCTGAGGCCTACGCCTTCGAAACCGGCACGAATCAGTGGCGGACCTTCGATCAGTGGCCCCCCCGCGAAATTGAGCAACGTCAGTTATTTTTCCACGAAGCAGGGCAGCTGTCGTTCGAACCCCCGGCGACCCAAAACGACGCCTACGACGAGTACGTCAGTGATCCCGCCAAGCCGGTTCCGTTCACCGAGGACGTCGCCACCGGGATGACCCGCAACTACATGACGGACGATCAGCGCTTCGCCGCTCGCCGCAATGACGTGCTCACCTATCAAACAGAGGCATTGGACGAGGACATCACGCTCGCCGGTCCGATTCTTGCCGACCTATGGGTTGCCACGTCAGGCACGGCTGGGGACTGGATCATCAAGCTGATCGATGTGTTTCCTGACGACGCACCGGACTACGACGATACGCCGCGGGGCCGGCACATGGGGGGCTACCAGATGATGGTCCGTAGCGAGGTCATTCGAGGGCGCTTCCGCAATAGCTACGAGCACCCAGAGCCGTTTGTGCCCAACGAGCCGACCAATGTCACGCTCGAATTGCTCGACGTGTTGCACACGTTCAAGCGAGGCCACCGCATCATGGTGCAGATCCAGAGCACGTGGTTCCCGCTGGTGGACCGCAATCCACAGAAGTACGTCCCGAACGTCTTTCTCGCGGACGACGACGACTTTATGAAGACGACGAACCGCGTCTACCGCGCGCAGGATCACCCCACGCGACTTCGAGTCGGCGTTCTGACCACACCCGCCCCGTAGGCTTTACCGCTTGAGAAGAATTCGCACGTTGACGAACTCGAAGTCGTCCAGGTCGCCGCCTCGTACGCTCTTGATCCGCAGCGTATTGGCGCCTTCGTGCAGCCAATCGACCGGGAATTCAGCCAAGAATTCACCGAAGCTTCCATCTCGCGGCGCCGTATCCAGGAATCGCTCAAGACGGTTGCCGTTGATCCGAATCTCGTTGCTGACTTGCGCGCCCTTGACCATCAGCACAATCTGGGCCCGCTGAATGTACGGCGGAAGCTGATCCGGGGCCAACTCGAACTGAGCACGATAGATCGTTCCTTCGGCCTTTCTCTGGAATCGGCTATTGATGCGACCGGTGAAGCGATCGTTCCCCAGATGATGGACCTCCGGGACCGCCTCGATCGCAATCACATCGTGGCGCATCGGGTCGAGATGGAAGTCCCTCGTCACGGTCCCTCGCTTCAACTCGTCCGATGCGACGTTGACGGCGTCCGGCACGTAGCCATCGTGTGACACCGACACCGCAAAGAAATCAGGAAGATCGGGCGTGATGAGCACGTACCGGCCGGACGCATTGGACGTGGCCGTGAGCGGCGGACCTTCAGTTCGATCCACACGGATCACGGCCCCGGGCAGCGGTGCGCCGCTCGTCGCATCCGTGACCACGCCGCGGATCATGTTCGGAACTTCCGCAGTTTCAGCGCTCAGGAAGCTTGGCAGATATCGGTAGTACACCTCGAGCGTCAGCGCGCAGATGGCGGTCTGGTAGACACGGCCCCCCACCTCGGCCCATTGACCGTCGGGGTTCCAGCTTCCGGCAGCAAGGCCATCGGTTCGCTGATGGGCCACGAGCTGATCCTTGACGCGCTCGTTCCAGCGCGCCCACGCCTCGCCCTGGTGTTGGAACAATGCGAGTGTGGCGTAGTACCAATAGTACGTGTTGAGGTCGTTGTTCCAATCCGGTGGATGCCGCAGCAAGTAGTCGGCCGACGCTTGCATGTGCTGATCGCGGCGCGTACGGCCGAGCAGTTGGTGAACGAACATCGCCTCGGCGGTCATGGCCGGCGTCACTTCGCGGTCAGGCTGATACGCGAACAGCCCGGGTCGATCGGGTCCGGTGACCAGCTCCAGCCATTGGCCCGCAACGTCAAACGCCTCGCCGGGAACATCCAAGCTGCAGCGGCGTGCACTGGTCAGGGCCATCATCTGCCACCCGAGCACGGAAGTATCGCCGACCTGCCCCGGCGCGTACCGCCAACCACCGACGCTGGTGTTCCGGGCCGCGTAGATGAAACGGGCCGCCGACTCGACCGGCTCGACCAGGGTCGGATCGCCCGTCATGCCGAACGCCTCCGCCAAGGCGATGGCCGCGATGCCATGGCTGTACATCGATTCCTCGCCCATCAAATCGCCGCCGGTTCGCTGCTGTTTCACCAGCCAGCTCAGGCCGCGATCCACCACTTCCTGGTATGGACCTTCGTTGAAATGGGTGTGATCGGTGCCCAGGAAACACAGCAGGGCGAGACCCGTCAGCGCGATGTCCACGTCCACGCGCGTTGGTCCGTCACACGCGCCGCAACGATCGTCGAAGCGTGCGCCGTCCCATCGTCCGTCCGGGCTCTGGTGCCGAGCCAGCCATTCCAACGCCAGCGCAACGGCTCGTTCCGTCTCTGCGCTGCCGCCCATTTGCTGCACCAGCGCCTGGCGCTGCTGCGGGGCCCGCTGCTGATAGATATCAGGCGACAGCGCGGTTCGAGTTGGGAGCTTCAGATCCAGATCAAACGATTCAGCGGCCAGAAACTGCTCAACGTCCGGTTCGGCGACGTTCACAGTACTGCCGACCGAGGTCGAGTCAATCCGATCCCGCGGCGCCTCGGCGATGCTGTCGTCGATCGGTGAAACGGCCGGCGACAAATCGAGAACAACCTGATCAGGTTCGATCCATTGATCCGGCTGAATCTCGAGTCGCGATGCGGCGACCCGCTTGATCGCTTCTCGTCGTGGCGGTAACTCCTGGTCCGGTTCGTCCGCTGTCTCAGCACTGAACTCGTCAAGAAGCGCAAGCTCAGTCAGAATCGGCCGGACCAGTACAGCCCGGTCGGCCGGCTGGACTTCCCGCGGCCAGACGACTTGAGCGGTCGCAGCCTCCGCTTTGTACGGTGCTGTTACCGTCGAGGTGGTTGGCGCGATCTCCGGCGCGTCGAGAACCGTAGGCGCCACGAGAACGACTCGTGTCTCGGGCGCCGCCCCCGGACTATGAGGCAAGTTCGCCCGCTCGATGACCCGATCGCGGCGCGGCAAGGCGCCCGCCGTCATCGCTTCGGTCTCTTTGGGCTCCACCACTTCAGCGAACCGCTCGGTGCGCAACGATGGGAGTCTTACATCAACTGGATCAGCTTCGTCAAACGCCGTCGACATCGCCACGGTGCGAGTCGGGTCCGAGGTGGCTGCCGGTCGGCTGTCGTTGACAAACACGTGCGCCAAGCTGCTTGGTTGTGCGTCGGCGGCACTGGCCGCCTCCGGAGTCAGCGCGACGGTCGCGGTTGGCACAGCCCCCTGCATCACGCGAGCGCCGCTGGAGGAACGCGCACTGGGAGCAACCGGCAGCCCCGATTCGATCACTGGTTCGCCAAGTCGCTCGGAGCGTAGCGAAGGCAGCGCCACGTCGACCGGGGCGGACACTTCAAACGTTGCCGCGATCTCAACCGCGACCGGCGAATCGGAAGCGGCCGACGGGAGACTATCGGTGACCAGAGGCTGCGCGAAACTGTCCAGCTCCGAGCCAGTTGGGCTGCGTACATCCGGAGCGAGCGCGACGGCCGCGGTTGACGCCGCCCCATCACCACCAGGAGCGTCGTTGGAAGTACGTACGCTTCGGCCAACCGGCAGATCGGTGCCCGTCGCAGCCTCGGCGACCGCTCCGGCACGAACCTTCCCCGGTTGCGCCACCTCGATGTACAGTGCCCGCTCTACATCGACCGAGTCCGTCGCATCGATACGCACATCAACCAACTGCGGTTGGGCCGTCGCCGCTCGGTTCACCACGGCCGCAAGACTTCGCCCCACCGGCTCGTAAGTCGACCCGGCCGGAGCCACGTCAATCGTCGGTACGGGTGATACGTTCGGCGCCCCACTTGCAACGGCGGCGTGTCGCGGTAGTTCGGCTCTTTCTGCCACGATCGTGCGCGCCGTTTCCGTCACGCGCTCAGCCGCCGGTCCTTCGGCAATGGATACATCAACGTCAACCGACGTCAGCTCGCGGGTGATCGTGGGGCCGGCGTCGGTCGAGGGCAGTTGCGTCGCCACCGCTTGAACGGGCTGCGCGTCCACACGATGTTCGCGCCCTGCGACCTCAGCCGGTATATCAACCATCCGAGGCGCTACCGCAACGGCAACCGACTCTTGAGCACGGGCAATCGCCATTGCTTGCTGCGCGTCGGCCGGGATAGCTTGAACTCGCTGTGCCGCCGGGGCCGGCGGTTGCGCCTCAAGGGCATCGACGCGTATCGCCTCGGTCGGCAGCTTCGCCGGGGCCGGTGTCATGTGCTCAACCTGGTCATGTGCGGCCAATTCCGACAGATCAGCCGCTGCCGCTGCCGCTTCGCGCACAGGTGAGACCTCGTCATCGGGTGCGTCATCATCCTCGATGCGACTGCGCGCGACCTCGATCGTCGCCGGTGTTGTTTGTGATTCCGCCTGGAACGCCGCCGGCTCCTGACGACGTGCCGTCTGTCGTACCGCCTCCACATGCAGACGGGTCAGCTCGCCGCGGACCTGGCTGGCCAGATCGCCCGCCACAGATCCGGAAATAAGTGCGACGCGCGTCGCCGCGCCTTGCCGGAACATCTCCGACAGCGCCGTCGTCACGCCCCAAGCACTAAACAACAACATCAACAGCAGGTGCGCCATCAACGAGACGAGCAGACATCTTGCCAACAGGTTTAGCCGGTTGTATTGCAAGCGATGCGCTGCGTTGAGCAGGAGCAGCGACAGCAGTAATCCGAGCAAGCCGATCAACATTCCCAGCAGGTACGGCCACAGTGACGCCCAATTGAGCGACGCGCGGTAGGTCTGGGACGTCGCGAAAACTTCTCGCGATTCGGCGTAATACAAGTCGTACCCGTCGCTGGTCGCGGACCCACGATCAGAGCTGAAGTACACCGCAAACCCGCGCAGGGCCAGCGCCGGATCCAACTCGTTCGCGGCGGTATTGAGGGTGTCGCCCAAATTAGCGGGCTCGGTATACCCGTCGCCAAGCAGGCGGGCGCGGTAGATGTCGTAGCCGCCTTCCCCGCCGGGCCGATCGGAGCAAAAGTAGATGAAGTCGCCGGCGGAGCTGACCGCGGGCGATCCCTCGTTCTGTGGGGTGTTCAGCTCGACCACGGCCATCGCCCGACCCGGCGCGCCGTCGATCATCGGCGCCGCGTAAAGGTCGTAGTCGCGCTTGGAGTAATCCTCACGAATCTCAGAGAGCCAGGAATCCGCAGCGGGTGCGTCGACATCGTCCGGCTTGGGACGATTGGACGCGAAGTACAGCGTCTCGCCATCCGGCGCTAACGCGGGCCCGTAATCGTGATAGGCGGTATTGACGTTTGGGCCGAGGTTGACCGGCTTCTGCCAACCGTCCGGTCCGCGGCGCGACACCCACAGGTCGTATCCGCCGTGCCCGCCCGCCCGGTCAGAATGGAAGTACAGCGCATTCCCATCCGGCGAAGGTTCGGGGCCCAGCTCGTCCGCCGCGGTGTTCAATGCGTCCATCGCTCGCGGCGC
>JAZFYE010000042.1:0-3120 GCA_036475395.1 Phycisphaerales bacterium | reverse complement strand
AGCGGCTTGGTGCCGGTGGGCACGGTCGCCTCAAGCGAGCTGCCGCCAATCGAAAGGAGCACGGGGGCTTTGGCGGGCCCTTGCAGCACCAGGATC
This sequence comes from Phycisphaerales bacterium, assembly GCA_036475395.1. Classification (GTDB taxonomy): domain Bacteria; phylum Planctomycetota; class Phycisphaerae; order Phycisphaerales; family SM1A02; genus JADFNO01. Next base: position 3,024 of record JAZFYE010000042.1, on the reverse strand, counting down.
GACCGATCGACCAACGCGAACGGGCAAAGATTCGCGTAATCCAGACGCCCGAGCCCCTGCAAATCGACATCGAAGATGTACCAGCCCACGAGCTGATCACCCAGATTCACTGGTAGCCGGATCCCGTGATCCAGCAGCAGCGTCGCTTCACGCGGTCCGCCGTCGCTGAAGACGAATACCACGCGACCAGCCGCGCCTCGAAGCGGCACGACCGAGATCGGCCGCGCGGCGCGCTTCGATCGACCGGAGGGGGCGGGCGAAAGATCAGCATGGTCCAAGGTGACCGGGTGGTAAGCCGGGTCGAGATCGGCAAAGACATGACTGAAATCACGAGCAAAGGTGAACAAGCGCCGAATCACGTTGTATTTCGGGCCGCGCGCGCCGGTTTCGTCCAGGGGAGCGCCCGGGGCGACGGTAGTGGCCACGAATCGGTCCGCAGCGCCTGCGGCCCGTCCGCCGAGAAAACCGAAGTTCGTGCCCCCGTGAAACGGCGAGACGATCGGCTGAGCGCCCGCGGCCAGCACCTGCGCCAGCCGATGCAAGAGGGCCGGCGCTGATAGATCATCGCCTCGTGTAGCGCCCCACGTCTGCTGATCCGCGGCCCGGAAGGCGCTGACCAGCCGGGGCGCGTCGCGCTGAACGGAGCGTAGTTGACGCAGATGAAGGAGCAGGTTGTCGCGTCCTCGCCAGGTATCGATGGTGCCCGGCGACTCCTGCCACAGGTCGTTCGTGTTGAAAATCGGCACGTTGACCCCATTTCCCCGGATGTAGCGTGTAATCTCCCGAAGATAGCGATCGGCCTGGACGTGGTTGGAGCACAGCCACGCGTGCTCGCTCTGGACGAGGAGGATGGGACCGCCATCCGACGCCTGGAGATCGGCCAGCTCAACGAGCAGCTTGCGGAAGTAAAGACTGACCCGCTCGAGAAACGGTTCGTTCGCCTGGCGAAGCGCGACATGCGGCATTTCAATCAACCAAGCCGGCAGGCCTCCGGCGTCATAGCCGTCGGCAATGAACGGGCCCGGCCGCAGCACCACCCACAGTCCCGCGTCGGCGCACAACTGCACGAATCGGCGGACATCGGCTTGGCCGGTAAAGCAGAAACGGCCCTTGCGCGGCTCATGCAGAGCCCACAGACAGACCGTCTCGATCGTGTTGAGACCCGCCTGGGCCGCGGCGGCGATCCGATCCGACCATGCCTCTACCGGCACCCGGGCGTAATGGATCGACCCGCCCAAGACCCAAATCCGCCGGCCGTCGATCGAAAAGCTTTGACTGTCGTAGGTCACGCGAGGCACGGCCGAGAGTGTAGCCAGACGGCACACTGGGTGCCCAACCTTCGGCCGCGGCCTCAACCGCGCCTCGATTCGCGACTCGGCGCCGCCGTCCGCGCCACCGCCCGCGCTATCGGACGCAACGTGTTTTCGACGAATCCTATATGACCTGACGGCCGCGCCTTGGTACAACTGTCATTGAACCCATGAAACCGACACCCGTGTCTCATTTCAAAAGCAACCTCCCCAAGCTGGCGGCGACCCTTGGCCTCTGCGCCGCGGTATCGGCCTTCGCCGGCGGCTGCGAAACAGCCTTTGAGCGCATCGATCGGAGAACGACCGAACTGCTCGCCAAGAGCACGGCGACGCTGGGAGCCGACGCGATCGTCCCGCGCATTTCGATGCCGAGCAGCTTTGCTTTGGACGGGCGCGATCGCGACCTGTACCGCCAAGACGTGCCGACGGTGAATCCCTCGGCCGACGAACTGACCTTCACGCCCATCAACGAGTCGGACAACGCCGACGCCGTGATGCAGCGGCTGGAGGGGTATTCGGAGCTCTCGCCCGACGCCGTACTATTGGATCTGCGCGGCGCGCTGTCCTATGCGATCCGCCGGAGTCGCGAGTACCGCTTCGAGGAGGAGGAGTACGTATTGGCCGGGTTGCGGCTGCTGATCGAGCGACATCTCTGGGGTCCACGGTTCTTTGACGATTTGTCGGCCACGATCGACGCCGACGGCGACAACGCAACGTTCGACTCGGCGCTTCGGCTGGTCAACGAATTCGGCGTGACGCAGCGTCTTCCGTACGGGGGTGAAGTCTCGGCCCGAGCCCTGGCCCGCGCGACCGAGGACCTGCACCAGCGGGTGGCCGGGGAGAACGTCCAAAGCGCCGAGCTGATCTTCAGCGCCGACATTCCACTGCTCCGCGGGGCCGGCCAGGTCGCCCGGGAGGATCGCATCCAGGCCGAGCGGAACCTGGTGTACGCCGCCCGCGATTTCGAGCGTTTTCGGCGTGAGTTTTTGTTCGATATCGCCCGGGATTTCCTTGAGTTGGTGGTGCAAACGCAAGTGATTAAGAACGCCGAGAGCCAGGTCCAGATGCGGGAGAAGGCGGAAAGACGAACCCAAGCGTTGGTCGCCGCAGGACGAGAGCCCCCCTTCGGCGCCGCCCAAGCGGTGGGGGACACGCTCGAAGCGCGGGACAGTCTGAACCAGCAGCGTGAAGGGTTTCGCCTGGCCGTCGATCGATTCAAGGTGCGGCTCGGGATGCCGCAAGATGAGCTGGTGATCATCGAGACATCGATGTTCGATATTCGTCCGGCCAAGGCTGATCTCGATGCCGCCGTGCGGGCCGCGCTGTCGTACCGGCTGGACCTGCAGAACCGTCGGGACCAGCTTGATGATGCCCGTCGATCGGTCGCGAACGCCAGAAACGACGTGCTCCCGGACTTGGACCTGTCCGGCTCGGTCTCGATCCCGACTGACAACGAGCGGGCGCGGGCGGGGCTTGACTTCGAGACTGACGACTCGTCGTTCATAGCTTCGGTGACGTTCGGCCTGCCGCTGGATCGTGAGATCGAGCGCCTCGACGTTCGCCGGGCCCAGATCAACCTGGAACGAGCGACTCGCGAGTTTGAGCGCTTCCGGGACACGGTGACGGTGGAAGCGCGGGCCTCGGTTCGCAACGTGGACCGCGCACGATTCAGCGTGGTGCTTCAGGACCAAAACAGGGTCATCGCCCAGCGCCG
>JAZFYE010000041.1:0-7741 GCA_036475395.1 Phycisphaerales bacterium | reverse complement strand
GAAACTGCATCGTCTGCCCCACGCGGAGGATCTCGCCTAAGGCGATTGCCCCATGCTTCTTGTCGTACCCCAGCATGTTGCGGACGATGAAGTCGCCGCGCCCGAACCGCTCCTTGTATTCGTCGATGACCATTCCCACGAGCAGCCCCTGCGAGAGCAATGATCGCTCGTGCTCATCGAGACCGTTGGTCAACTCCTGCGCGACGTCCAGCGCCTTGCGACCGCCGAGCTGGAGCACGACATTCCCCTCACATTTGGTGATGACCAACGGCTCGCCGATGGGCCGGCATCCCTGGCTGACGACGAAGTCGATGTCCACCGCCCCGCTGATCGTCACCCCGATCAGCCCCGCCCCCAACGTTCGATCGTCAAGGACCAGCACGTTGTGTCCAGGCTGGCTGGCGCCCGAGCACATCCCACCCGCGACCGGCACGGGTTGCTCGGGCCCGCCGCAGGTCGTCAAAGCGGGCAGAAGTTTCGTGATCGGGGTCGAGAACGGATCGCCCAGCATGAGCACGGTCCGCAGATCGTCGTTGAGGCCGATGTGCTCGCGCATGGCCTGGCGTGACTGGAGGATTCCAGCGTGGTGCTCAGCCTGGTAGGTCCATGGGTGCAGGTCCACGCCCGGCAGTTGGAACGCGACCGCCGACAGACCGGCGAGCCCCTCCAGCTCCTGATCGACGCCCAACACCCCTTCGGCCGTCACCGCGAGCATCGTCCGTGGGCCGATGGTGTTGCGAAGTGTCTCGGCCGCTTCGGTTAGCGCCGCCCGGTGGTGAAAGCTTCCGAACAGCAGCGCGAGGTCGCATGCGCCGCCGATGTGGTCGTAAAGATCGTGGGCGACCTCGGTGGCCGCCGTGCGCGTATCGAGATGCCCGCTGATGGCCGCAGCCGCGAAAGGGACCGTCGCCGTGGACTGTGTGTTCATCATCTGGATCGTAGCCCCAAGATGGCGAAGGGGGAGGTCTCCGATAACCACTTCCAAGCCCCAAAACGTTGGTTGAGCGTGAACGCATTGCTCCAACGCCTGCTTAGAATGGACGTGAGACCGCGAAGCGCCGCTCGAGGAGATCAGCCCTGGCCAGTCCATTGAATGTCCACGATCGAGCTTGCTTTACCAGCGCGCTTTCGAAAGCGGTCGAGGCGTTGCTGTCGGTACAGCACGACGACGGCCACTTCTGCGGCGAGCTGCAAGGCGACTCCATCCTCCAAAGCGAATACCTGCTGATGAAGTTCATCCTCTGTCAAGAAGATGAACCGATGGCGGATGGTCGACCTGCTTGCGAGGTGCTTCCAAAGATCGCCAAGTACCTACGCAGGCTCCAGCGCGACGACGGATCGTGGGGCCAATACCCCGGCGCCGGGGCCGATCTCTCCGCGACGGTCAAGGGATACTTCGCGCTGAAGCTCATGGGCGACGATCCCGACGCTCACCACATGGTCAAGGCTCGCCAGGTGGTGCTCGATCACGGCGGCGCGGAACGCTGCAACAGCTTCTCGAATTTTTACTTGGCGTGTTTGGGGCAAGTCTCTTTCAACGCGGTGCCCGCGATTCCGCCGGAGATCATTCTCCTGCCCCGCTGGTTCTACTTCAGCTTGAATAACGTCAGCGCATGGACACGAACGATGATCATGCCGCTGTCGTTGGTGACGACGCTGCGCCCGGTAAGGAAGCTTCCCGCGCATTTGGGGATCGATGAACTGTTCTGCTCGCAGCACCCGCGGCATCGTTTCACGTTTGCGCTGACCCAACGCACCCCGCCCGGTTGGTCGGCGTTCTTCTTGGCGATCGATCGGGTCCTCAAGGTCGTGCATCGCATCGGCGGATCGCCGTTTCAGCGGTTGGCGATCAAGAGGACCGAGCGATGGCTCTTGGATCGTGCCGGGCAGGATGGCATTTCATCCACGGCCGGCTTGGGCGCGATCTTCCCGCCGATGGTGTATATTCAGATTGCGCTGAAGGCGTTGGGATACCAGCGCGACGAGGCGGTACTCCGGCGGGCCGAGCGCGACCTCGATGCGCTGTTCATCGAGCAAGAGGATGCAATTCGCATTCAGCCATGCTTCAGCCCGGTGTGGGATACGGGGATTGCACTTTATGCGCTGACCGACTGCGGGTTAGACGCCGAGCATCGGGCCGTCCGCAAAGCTGCGTCCTGGTTGGTGAGCAAGGAATGTAGACATCGCGGCGATTGGGCGGACAACGTCAAGCCGCACGCGCGGCCCGGCGGGTGGTACTTCGAGTATGAAAACGGTTGGTACCCGGATATTGACGACACCGCGATGGTGGCGATGGGATTGAAGCGTGCCGGCGGGCGCGAGAATGTCGCCGCGGCCAAGCGCGGCGTGCAGTGGATACTGGCCTTGCAAAACGACGACGGCGGGTGGGCTGCGTTCGACAGAACCCGGCATCGGCAGATTCTCGAATACATTCCGTTCGCCGACCACAACGCGATGCAGGATCCATCGTGCCCGGACGTCACCGGCCGGACGCTAGAGTGTCTCAGTTGGCTCGGGTTCACCGTTGATGATGAGCCGGTGCGGCGCGCTGTCGAATACATACAGAGCCGTCAGGAATCCGAGGGTTGTTGGTTCGGGCGTTGGGGGGTGAATTACATTTACGGCACGTGGCAGGCTGTTGTCGGGCCGATCCGGTGTGGCGAAGACCATGAGCAGGATTGGATTCAACGCGCCGGGCGATGGATCAAGTCTGTGCAACAAGCCGACGGCTCGTTCGGCGAAACAGCCAATTCATACATCGATAAGACGATGAAGGGCCGCGGACCATCCACCGCTTCGCAAACTGCGTGGGCGGCGATGATTCTGCAGGAAATCTACGGCGAGAATGATCCTGATTTGCGGCGGGCGATCCAATGGCTGGTCAAGACGCAATTGACTGAGGCGCAATCGGCGGATCGCGCGCTGAATCCCGATGGTGATCCAGCCGGTGCGTGGTATGAGCCTTGGTTTACGGGCACGGGTTTTCCGCGGGTGTTCTATCTGCGATATCACCTGTATCGGCTGTATTTCCCGGTGATGGCGATTGGGCGGTATCTTGCGGCGCACGGCGTATCGATTGACGATGCGCCGATCGAGCCGCCCGTAGTCAAGATGATGCCGAAGGTAGCAGTGGGGGCGTGAGTCCGAAGCGAGCCGGCTCGTCCCCGAGCCCGGTTGACGTCCATGCGGCAATGTTGCCTCGTGTCGCGGCGAGCGCCCCATCGAAGCCCACGGGCTTGAGCCCGTGGGCGTCAGTAGGTCAATCGCCCGTCTTCGTACACGCATGGCAGCACGTGGTGAAAGCGATATATGATGATGCGCTGTGAAACGGCGCATCTTCACGATCACGATCTTTCTACTGCTCGGCGTGGTGATCAACGTCGCTGTAGCGTGGGGGTGTGTGTTGTGGCTGCCAAAGGACAACATTGTGACTCTGTTTGAGAAGGAAGTTCGGCAGCGTATTCCACCCGACGTTACTGTCCGCTCCGATCTCTTTTTCTTCAATGGTCTGGAAATCAAGCAGCCTGGACGGTCCATCCTCATGCTCGCTGCTACTGAGGTAGACAGTCGTGGGTTAGATTCAGCGGTACCGCTCTACATTGAGTTGCATGCAGGTTGGCCGACGATGAGCCTAGACGGAACCTATAAGATGACCGAGACGGGAGGACATTCACCCTTCCTAATTTTTCTTCCGGAGGGACTCATGGAAAGAGTCGAGTCCTTGGTAGTTCCGTGGCGCCCACAATGGCCGGGCTTTGCGATCAACACGATGCTCTTTGGCGGTGTTCCGTGGTTGCTGGTTTGCGGTCCATTTGAGTTGCGCCGCTACCGGCGACGCAAGCGCGGGTTATGCGTCTACTGCGCGTACCCGATCGGTATGTCGGATGTATGTACGGAGTGCGGGCGGGCGGTTGCCCACCGGGTCAAGCCCGGCGGCTAAACTAAAACGGACACGGTGCTTCGAACATCATCGGCTGTGCGGTGCCCGGATGCACGAGCCACAACGATTGCGCGTGCAGCAACAAGCGATCCGCCATCGCACCAACGTCCGGCGGCGCGTACAGATCGTCCCCCAGAATCGGGTGGCCGATCGATTGCAAGTGCAAGCGAATCTGATGCGATCGGCCGGTGATCGGACGGAGTTCCAATCGCGTGCGGTCGGCATCGCGCTTCAGCACGCGATACTTCGTCACCGCCGATCGCCCTTGTTCGTGATCGATGACCTGGCGCGGCGCATTCCGGGGGTTCATGCCCTTGCGCATGGGCAGGTTCACCTCACCCTCATCCGGCTCAACCACCGCGTGAACGATCGCGACATAAATCTTGTGCACCTCCCGATCATGGAATTGCCGACTCAGCTCACGATGGGCCTCGGCGTCCAGGCCCATGACCATCACGCCCGACGTGTCGCGATCGAGTCGATGGACGATGCGGGCCCCGGGAAATTCACTTTGCACGCGCGAGGCGAGGCAATCCTGCTTGTCAGGCCTGATCCCCGGCACAGACAGCAGCCCGGCCGGCTTGTCGAGCACGATGATGCGCTCGTCTTGATGAATGACATCCAAGGCCATGGGGCGGCTAGGGTAGTCCAGCGTCGTGCCGTGCTGCAATCACGGGCCGATCCAGCGTATGATTGGGCCCACAGATGTACGACACAAACCCCAAAACGAGCTTTGTCACGATGAGAACTCACTGCTTCTTCGCCGCGCTTGCCGGCCTTGGACTTTGTGCCCACGCATTGGCACAAGCCCCGAGCGGCGAGGCTGAGCAGAATCCCAACTGGCAAGAGGCGGAGGCGGGGATTCTGGCCAATCAGGTGCAGTTGACGTTCGCCGATCGGTTCGTCAAGGCCGGGGAGTCGTATTTCTCGCCCGATGACTCCAAGGTGATTTTCCAAGCGGTCGAATCGCCGCCGGCGGGTCAGGCGGCCGATCCGTTCTACGCGATGATTGTCGCCGACGTCACGCGGGATGACGCCGGGCGAATCAATGGCATCGAGAACTTCAAGCGGCTCAGCCCGCCCGGGTCGGCCAACACCTGCGGGTGGTTCCACCCGATCGATCCGAACGTCGTATTTTTTGCCTCGACGGTGACGCCGCCCGTCGATCAGAAGCCGCCGGGGTTCGTGCGCGACACCAACCGCTACCGCTGGATGTTCCCGCCGGAAATGAAGATCGTTCGTTGCGAGTTGGACAAGGCCAACGGCACGGTCGAGACGATCGAAGTGATCCTCGGCGATGATGGCGCTTATCAGGCTGAATGTTCGCTGACGAAAGACGCCCGGCATCTGTTGTTTTGTGACTTGACGTCCAACGACGGGGATCTGTTCATCAAGGACCTCACCACGGGCAACGTCAATCGCATTGTCCAGGCCCGGGGATACGACGGCGGTCCGTTCTTTTCGCCGGATGAAAGGCGCATTTGCTATCGCTCCGATCGGCGGGGCGATCACTTCTTGCAGCTTTTCATCGGCGAGCTCGCGTTCAACGAGCGCGGCGAGATCGTGGGTTTGTCCCGGGAGTATCAGATCACGGACAACGGACACGTGAATTGGGGGCCATTCTGGCATCCGACCGGACGGTTCCTCGTATACGCCACTAGTGAAATCGGTCACCACAACTACGAGGTGTTCCTGCTCGATGCCGACCCCGGCGACCTGGACGGGTCCAACGGCACGATCAAGTACGGCACGCAGCGCCGGCGTATCACCCATTCCGCCAAGGCGGACGTTCTGCCTGCGTTCAACTCCGATGGACGCGTCATGATCTGGACCAGCCAGCGCGGCGCCGATCGCAAGAGCCAGCTTTGGGTCGCGGACTTTGTGATCGAACTTGATTCTGTGGGAGCGGCGGATGTGTCGCAGCGTTCCACACCATAGAAACAAACACATCAGTGCCGGCCTCAGTCGCGGCCCGGTTTTCCGTGCGCTGGTGGTCGGCGGGTTCGTGTTATTCATCGCAACGGTTGGCTGCGAAGAGTACCGCGTGGAACATCACCGCCGGCCTGCCTACTACCACGACGCGGCGCTGGGCGAGCTTCCCGATCGTGTCACGCTCGCGGACGGCACGGTGATTGTGTACGAGACGACCGATCTGGTTGGAGAACGAAACAAGAAAATCGACGGTGCCGTCAAGCCGTTTCAGATCCGCGAGGAATTCGAGGACGGCAGCATCGTCCTGCGTGCGCGCGTGCCCGAGCATGTCCTGGCCAACACCTTGACCTGCCTGCGCAATCAGGAGTACGAGCTGCTATGGGAGCAGTTGCTGTCTGAGCAAACAAAGCTTTCTTACGAACGGCAGGGGCTGGGCGTTGAGGACTTTGCCCGCTACTTCGCCCAGCGCCGCAACGATCTGGCCAAGACCATCAATCGCATGATGCTGGGCATCCCGCGCCATGAAGTGGTCATGGAGAACCTCGGCGGGGGCGTCATACGGATCCGATTCCACCCGCAGGTGGGCAGGCTGTTCAGGTTCAAGACCGTCGATGTCATCAGCGAAGGACCCGGCTTGAAGCTGCTGATGATCCACTGAAGCAGTGGCATCAAGGCATCAAGGCATCAAGGAAGAGGTCCGCCGTTTCGCCCTCGGGCTTGACCCGGCGATGCCCGACTACATCAACCGTCCGACGGGGACGCCGCGGGCGAGCACGTTCAGGCCGCTGGCCATCGTGTCATGGTCGTTGGCTTGGGCCCAATGGATCGTCGGTTCGACGAGCGTGACCAACTGCATGATTCTGCCGACTTCGACCGCGACCGGGTGGCCGGTGTTGATCAGCGTGCCGCCGCCGACGACGAGCAGGGCGTAGGCGAGCACGAGGTTCAGCAACACCGCGATCGGCCGGAAGCGCCGGCGAGGCGTGGTGGTGGGTTGTTCCTGGCAGCACGGGCAACATTGGGTCATGGCTGGGCTCCGAAGCTGGGGGGGCCTCAGCAGGTTCTTCGGAAGGGCCTCGGGCGAGTTTCAGATGCCCCAACGCAAAACGAAAACGGCAGGCCTTGGGGGGCCCGCCGGGGGATATCGATGATCGTGGATTGGTGTGGCCGGGATTCAGGACGTGGCCGCAGGTTCTTCGGTGGGGCGGTCGGGGCTCGGCTCGGGCGAGTCCCCGTCGTCACCGCTGTCGTCTGGACCCTTGTCCTTGGGTATCGGCTGCGACTGGAAGTAGAGATTCTCGGCGTCCTCCTTGTGGGTGACCGTGATCTTCTCACCAGACTGAAAGTCACGGCTGAGCAATGACTCGGCCAGCGGATCCTCGATGTAGGAGCTGATGGCGCGGCGCAGCGGCCGGGCCCCGAAGTCCGGGTTGAACCCCTTGTCGATCAGGAACTCTTTGGCCTTCTTGTCCAACTCGAGTTCAATGCTCTTGGCCTGGAGCCGTTCGCGCACCTTGTCCAGCTCGATCTCGATGATGTCGAACAGATCGTCCTTGGTCAGCGGCCGAAAGACAATGATCTCGTCCAGGCGGTTGATGAACTCGGGTCGGAAGTACTTCTCCGCCTCATTCATCAGGGTGGACTTCATTTTCTCGTAGTTCTGAACGTCGTCGCGTTTGCCGAAGCCGAACTGTTGTCCGCCTTTGATCATTTCCGCGCCGATGTTGGAGGTCATGATCAGGATGACGTTTTTGAAATCGATGTGCCGGCCGAACGAGTCGGTGAGCCGACCCTCCTCCATGATCTGAAGGAGCATGTTGAAGACGTCGGGGTGCGCCTTTTCGACCTCGTCGAGCAGGACGACGGCGT
>JAZFYE010000040.1:0-5722 GCA_036475395.1 Phycisphaerales bacterium | reverse complement strand
CCCCGCTACCAACCAGGTTTTCTTGAACCGCGTCATCCTGCGATTGTTCGCTCGATTTGGGATTCGCTCAGCGCTCGCACCTCTAATTCATCTCCCCGATGACCGTATCAAGATACGGCTCGGCAATGCCGCTCGACTTACAGATATCCAGCACCCGAACCACGTACCCGTAGGCCACGTTGCGATCACCACGCACGGTGACTTTCTGCTGGGGATTCAGCGCCACTGCCGCCTGGATTATGGCGCCCAGATCGTCAGGGCCGATCGTCCGGCCGCTCACAATGATCTGCCCGTCCTCATCGACGTTGATAATGATCTCGCGCAGCGCCGTGCTGATCGGGCCGGCAGAAATCGAAGCCGGCAGGGCGATCTGCATCTCGCGCTCCGTCTGATGGAAAGTCGTGGCAACGAGAAAAAAGATCAGCAGCAAAAAGACCATGTCAACGATCGGGGTCAACTCGATCGATACGCTGCGTTCTGATTCACCCGATTTGATCATGATCCTGCGGCTCCGATCAGGTCGCGGCGACGGGCGCGCCTGACTCGCTGATCTGGGGCTCGGTCGTCTGGGTAGCGCTGCGGGACGCTTCCTCGTCGGGCGCAGCCTCGAACCCGCCGTCGCCAAGCTCCTCCAGGAACTCAACCGACATCTCGTCGATGTCCATGACCAACCGATCGATCTTCGCCGAGATCCAGTGGTACGCGATCAACACCGGGATGGCGACGGTCAAACCGGCCGCGGTCGTGATCATCGCTTCGTAGATCCCTGTCGCCAGCAGCTCCGTCTTGCCCAAGGCGTCGGGTGACACGGCGACGGTTTGGAACGCCTTGATCATTCCGAAGATCGTCCCCAGCAAGCCCATCAACGGCGTGACCGAGGCGATCACCGACAGCACCCTCAGGAAACGGCGCAGCTTGAGAACCTCGCGCTGTCCAGCGTCCTCGATGTGCTGCTGGATGCTCTCGATCGAGCCGTCGAGCTTCTTGATCCCCGCGGCGAAGACGTTGGCGACCGGGCTCGCGTTCTTTCGGCAATACGCGATCGCCTTGGCCTTGTCGTTGGGATTCGTCCGCAGCGTCTTCTTGAGGCCGGGAAGAAACGTCGCCGGAATCACCACGCTGCGACGAAGACTGATGAGCCGTTCGACAAATACCGCCAGGGCGACGAACGAGCACAACCCAATGGGGATCATCACAACCCCGCCCTTGGTGATGAAATCCCAAAGGGACTGGATTTGCACGGCATCCGGGACGTCAGCGACAGCTTCCGCCGCGCCCGAGGCCTGGGCGAAGATCGTCATTGTTATCCCTAGGGTTGATTCCAGCACGGATACACTCCTTTATCTGGACGTTCCGCCGCGCCCAAGCGAAACTTCAGCTCCCGGGAAGCGACGGGCGAGACAACTCATCTAATCGCTGCTCGGCAAGCTGCGCCCACCGTGTCTGGCCGTGGTCAGCGCGCACCTGCTCGAACTGCTTGCGGGCGTCGGTTGGATTGCCCATCTCCTGAAAACACCGGCCGGCCTCATACAACGCCGCCGCACTCCATTGGGGATAGGCGTAGAGAATGTCCACTTTCAGCAGCTCGCGTACAGCCTCGTCAAGGCGCTTCATGGCAAACAGGCACTCGCCGATCTGGAACTGAGCGCGAGCGGCCGTCTCACCCTGATGACGCTGGACGACGTGCTCGTAGGCCGGCAGCGCGTTCTCGTAGTTCTGCTGGTTCTCCATCGCCCAAGCCAGGCCGAACTGCGCCTGGAACCACAGCGGCGTGTCGCCGAACACGGCCAGGTACGTGCGAAACACATCTTCGCTGCGGTTCCATCGTTGGAGGACAGCAAGGCTCTCGCCAAGTCTCAAGAGACTCGGACCATACGCCTCGTCTGAACTATGGTTCTCGACGACGCGACGAAGGTGGGTGACGGCGCGGTCATACCCGCCGGTCTTGAACAGCGCCTCGCCGCACCAGAGACTGGCAGAGGCCGCCAGCGTGCTGTCGGGAAAACGATCGAGAAACTCCTCGAACAGCGTGATTGCGCCGTCAAGATTCTCCAGACGAAACTCGCAGACCCCCAGACGATACGTTGTCCGTTCCAGTAGCTCGTCAGACACGTTGTCGGACTGGTCCGCCTGAGCGCGAAGCGCGCGAAGCCGTTCGGCAGCCTCGGAATATTGCTCGGCTTCCGCCTCGAGCTCGGCGAGCTCCAACAGCGCGTGATTGCGCAGCGGACTGGCTTCGCCGCGCGCCAAGACCTTGCGATACGTCGCCGCCGCTTCGTCCGTCCGATCCAACTCGCGCAGACACCACGCTTTCTCGTACCACAGGGCCATGAGCAGCGGGACTTGGAGGTTGGCCCCATGTTCCCGCTCGACGTTCTCGAGTTCGGCGAGTGCCGTGGCATGTTCGCCTTGCCGGGCCAGAGCGATCGAGCGCTGAGCGGCCGCCTGCCCGACACGCTCGTGCGAGCGATGGTCGCGAATCAAGGCTGCAAAGACCGTGGCCGCTTGCTCATATTGATTCGCGGACATGAGGGCCTGGCCCTGCTGGAACAGGGCTTCCGCCGCTCCTTGCGGAGTCGGTTGGACGCCCGCGGCCCGCTGGAAATAGGAAGCGGCCTGGACATACGATTCGTGATTCAGCGCAATGGACCCGAGATGATTCAGCGCGTGCACGGCAAATCGCGAATCGGGGCCCTGGGCAAGCACTTGTTCAAATGCGACCGCTGCGTCGTCAAGTTTCTTGAGCGTCGTCAGCGCCTGACCGCGTTCAAAGACCCCCTGAAGGTGATGAGCGCTTTGCGGGAACCGCTCAATCAGCGCGTCGAAGACCTCCAGCGCCGCCTCCGGCCTGTCCTGTCTTGCTCGTGATAGACCGAGCTTCAGCAGCGCATCATCGGCCGACGGTTGATCGTCCGCTAAGGAAAGATAGTCGCCGAGGTCGCGCTCGGCCGCTTCCCATTCGCCGCGCTGGAAGTGGATATCGCCGACGGCGAGCAGGGCGTTGGCGAATTCGCTTGGCGTGTCCTGACCATCGACCACCTCCGCCAACACCTGCGCTGACTCATCGAACAGGCGACGGTGGTACTGCGACATGCCGAGCCGATACTTTGCCTTGGACGCTTGCGCATCGTCCGGGTAGCGACCGAGGAACGTTGTAAACGCTTCCGCAGCGTCCTGATAGTTCTTGGCGAGAAACAGGTTCTCGGCCCTGAGAAATGCGATCGACCCGGCCAGCTCGTGGTCGGAGTAGTTCGCCTCAAACTCCCGGCAGAGTCGCAAGCTTGAGTCGTATCGGCGCTGCTGGTGCTCGGTCATCGCCATTAGATGCAGGGCCCCCGCCGCTAGCGCGTGCTCCGGGTAACGCGATCTGAAGGTCCGCAGCGTACTCGTCGCTTCATCGGATTCGCCGGACCGCAACAGCGCAACCGCACGGTCATACGTCATCTCCGGAAGCAGTTCACTCTCGGGGAACGTGGCGATGGCGTCGGTGAGCCGAGCCGCGGCACGGGCTGGTTCGTCCCGGCGCAGGTCGCACTTCGCCAACCAATACACCGCATCGTCCCGGTACTCGCCGTCAACTTTCGCAACTTTCTCAAACAGTGCCGATGCCTTTGGCTCCTCCTTCAGATCGAACCAGACGCGTCCACGCAGCAGTTGCGCAGCTGGCACAAGCTTGTGATCGTCGAACTCCTCAAGCAATCGGTCCAGCCGTTCACCGGCCGGCTCCAATTCGCCGGCGCCATGCTCAAGCACCGCTAATCCATACAGCGCGTCGGGCACATACGCGCGACGTGCTGTATCAATCACCTGCCGATACTGCCGGGCCGCCGGGCGCAGTGAAGTGGATCGGTGCAACGATTGTCCAAGCAACAGTGACAATTGATCGGCGTAGCGGCCGGTGGGAAAACGATCCCTCGTGGCCTGGAAGCGCTGGGCGGCTTGGGCGTACTCACCCTGGGCCATGTCCGCCAAACCCCAGAACAGCTCGGCGCGTTCGCGATGCGGACTGTCAGGCCAGCGCGAAACGAGCGTCTCGCACGGCTGCTTCACCTGCTCGAATTCGCCGTCGCGGTACAACGCTTCGGCTTGGCCGGCGGCGGCGTCATCCGCGAGATCGTGCTCGGGATGCTTCCGGACAACCTCGCGAAATGAAGTGGTTGCGTCGGAAAAGTTTCCCAGTGCGAGGTAGCACTGGCCGAGAATCGTCCCGACCTCTGCGGCGTAGGCGAAGTCGTCATCGCCCCGAATACGCCTCAGTTGTGACACCGCCTCCTCGTGCCGATGGAGGCGGAAGAGGCAGACGCTTAGACCGTAGCGCGCAGTTGGGGCCTTCGCGTGGTTCGCGTGCGCATCGAGGAACGTGCGATACTCGGTGACGGCGAGGTCGTACATTCCGCGCTGGAGCAGACCGTTGGCGCTGTAGTAATCGCGAAGATCGGTCGCGTTGGGGCCGACGTCCTGGGCCGCAGCCGCCGTGAGGAAAACCAGCAGGCTATAGACGCTCAGCGCTGCTGCCGTACGCGGGATATGCATTGGCGAACCTTTCTGCCGTGTCGTAAGGATCTTGCGACTTGCTCCTGGCCGTACCGATCTACAGGCGTTGGGCGCATCGTACTCGACCGGCATGAAGACGGCGAAGCGGAGCGAAGCCGTTGAGCACGCTTCACCCCGCTGCACCTCAGCCCTACGGGGCTGGTCATAGCCACAGGGTCGCTCAGCGGCGCTGGGAGGCGACCTCCGTCTCGCGAATCTCCTCGATCACCTCCCGGATCTCGTCCGCATGATCGCGCAGGCCGTCCGCCTGATCCTCAGCCGTGTCAGCCTCATCTTGGAGCGCTTCGGCCTGTCGGAGCATCGCTTCAATCTGGCGCATGATCTGTTCGATCTTGCGCAGTAGCTGACCGCGATCATCGTCGTCCTCAAGTTCGGAGGCTTCTTCCTCGATCCGTTCGGCCTTCTCGCTGAGGGCTTCAGCCCACTCTTCGACGCGCAGCGACTGAGCAAGCATTCTCGCAGCCTGCTCGGTCGCTTCCGATACCTGGCCCTCAACGGCCTTCAGCATCGCCGCGAGCTGCTTAGTGTACTTCTTGCCGGCCTGACCCTCGTAGGCCTCCAGCATCGCCTCGATCTGCTTGGTGTACTTCTTGCCGGCCTGACCCTCGTATTGCTCGGCGATCTCAGCCCACTTCTTGACGTTATCGCGGTAAGCCTCCGTCGCCAGCTTCTCATACTGCTCGGCAAGCTGCGCCCAGTTTCGATAGGACGGCTCGGTCGCTTGGGTGACCTTCTTCGTCTCGCTGATCATGTTCACGAACGCTTTGAAGATGGCCTGCTCCAGATCATTGCCGTGCACGGTGATTGAATCATCACCCGGCTCGATGAGGATCGGCACATCGTCGCGCGCCATGAGTTCAGTGAGCGCGCCGAGCTTGCCCTCGGACAATTGGTACGACTCGACCTGATCTTCGCCGTCGATCATCTTGACGAACGCGCCGAAGATCATGTGTTGCGCCTGATTGCCGTAGACTTCGATGCTGTCATCGCCCGGACGAATCAGGATCGGGACATCATCACGGCGCATCAGGTCGGTCAGTGCATCGAGCTTACCCTTGGACAGCTTGTATGTCTTGGTGACAACCTTCTCGCAGCAGGCGTCGCCGCCGCCGGCGATGGCGACGGATTGCAGCGCCTCAGCCAAGCGAAGGCGCGCCAGCGGTGCGGC
>JAZFYE010000039.1:0-5581 GCA_036475395.1 Phycisphaerales bacterium | reverse complement strand
ACTGGCTGCTCGGCATCAGCGCGGTGTTGGCCGTGGTGGCGTACCTGATGTACACGCTGTCCAGCCACGCCTGGAAGTTGTTCGGCGCTCGCGCGCTGGGACTTGCCCTGCTCAGTCCCTTGGTGCTCATCGCGATCCACCGGTTTTATCGTCGCGCCCGCCAAGGCACCTCCGACAGCCCATTGTCGGCTCTGCGACAGGACCGCGCGGTGCTCGCGGCCGTCGTGCTTTTCGTGCTCGGCGTCTTCGCATCGTTGTACTTGGACTTCGTCCAGACCATTCTTGAAAAGCTGTTCGTCGCCGGCGTCTGATAGGCGTCCGTGATCGGAGCGACCGGCGGCGAACAGTGATGGAAGCGGGATCGAATGCGACAGGACTCTGATCACCACAACCGACGCAGCCGACGATCAGCGGCGGCGGTGCTCTGCCTCCTCTTTTCCATCCTGGTCTGGCCTGTCGTCCTGAGCACCCAAGGAACCCTCGGTGACGGCGCTACCGACATCAAATACCCCACCAGCGAGATGGGCGATCAGCGCAAGTACCACGAGCAGACCATTCTTGCGTTTGCTGAGCAATGGCCGATCGTTGATCTCGTCAACTATCCATCGGCAACGTCGCCGGGCTATCACCTCCTGATGGCTCTTGTGGCGAGATACATGTCTCACGATCTAGTGGTCTTACAATTCGCCAGCGGCCTGCTTAGCTTTGGATTGTTGCTGGTCGTATGGGGATATGGCGCCCGGCACGCCCGAGCTTGGCCGGCGCTCGGCCTTGTGTTGCCGTTGGTCGCTTCTTCCTATGTGATCGGCTCGGGTATCTGGCTCGTCACCGATAACGCGGGGCTGCTGTTTGTCTGTTTGGCGCTGGGCGGGGCGATGATGGTTCAGCCGACGGCGATGCGGACCGCGCGATGGGGGCTCTACGCAACGTGCGCCGCGGGAATCCGCCAGATCCATGTGTGGGTTGCCGCACCGGTCATACTGGCGGCGCTGCTTGGAAGTCCGCTCGGACGGTACGCGCCTCGACACCTTTGCTCCGGCTTGAAACAAACCCTAACCATGTCGGTGCTTTTTGCCACACTACCAGTGTTGCTGTTGCCCTTGGTCATGGTTGGTCTATTCATTTTGCTGTGGGGTGGTTTGACGCCGCCCGCTTATGCCGGCCTGCACACCACAGGATTTGCGCCGGTGAGTAGTCTCGTAGCGTTGGCACTCGTTGGGTCGTTCGGCATTTTCTTTCTGCCTGCATTTTGTCCGAAGTGGACCGACATCTTAAACATTGATCGCTGGCTGGTTGTCGCCGTGATACTCGCAGTAGCCGTTTCGTTGATTTTCCCAACGTCGTATGAGCAATCGCTCGGCCGGTGGGGCGGGGCAATCTGGGTGCTAGTTGGACGCATGCCTGATGTGGCAGGGCGATCAATCGTCTTCCCGCCGTTGGCCGCGCTCGGCGCGGTGGTGCTTGTTCACGCGTGGCGGGCTGCGGGTCGGGCCGGGCGCGCTCGTGAGGCCACCGTGTTGCTGTTGTCACTGCTCGGATGGATGATCGCTGAATCGGTCAATACCCAATCGGGGCAACGGTACTGCGAGCCGATGATCCTGGTTGGCCTAGCGTGGTTGGCCGCGCTCTCGGTCTCGCCGACTAAGGGGACCGCACTGTTTGTGCCGGTGCACCGGCTATGGTGGGCGGGCCCGGTGACGCTCGGTGCGATTCAACTCGTCCTGAGCGCCTCAACCGTTTATCTGCCGGTTCTTCGGTGGCATCCGTCGTCGTAGCTCATGGGATAGAGAAGGCCAAACATGGTGAGGAAGCACGGCTTGGTCAGTGCGATCATGAGACGCATACACGCGCCGATCTATGCCAGTCGTCTGCGCGAACTGGTGCGCCGGATCGTCCCGCATCTGCACGCGGGTGATCAGGTGCTCGATGTCGGCTGCGGTTTCGGAGCGCTTGGGCGGGCAATCATGGATTCGGACTCCTGCCCGCGCGATTGCAGTGTCGTGGGGCTTGAGCCAGTCAAGCGCGAGGGGTCGCTGATTCAGGTGGATACGTACGATGGCCGGACTATGCCGTATGACGATCGTACGTTCGAGGTCATAATCCTCGCGGACGTACTGCATCATGAAGAAGATCCGCACCGGCTTCTCGCTGAGTCGGCCCGTGTCACGAAGCGTTTGCTCATCATCAAGGATCACAAGCTCGACGGCCCGTGGGCGCAACAGCGCATCGCCCTGATCGACTGGGCGGCTAACGCGCCATACCGTGTCCGATGCCTGTACCGGTACAACACGTTGCAGAAGTGGGGCGAGTGGCATCAGCGTCATCACTTTGTCGTCGAGCGGGAACTGCGCACGATGAAACTCTATCCTCCAATTGTGAATTTGCTCTTTGGGGGACGATTGCAATACATGGCTGTGCTGCGGGTTGAGCGCGGTTGAGGGACGCGGCACGAGCAAGTCAGTTAGGACTCAACCTTGTCGAGCTGGATCGCAAGGACGGCAGCGCATCGTTGGAATCGCAAGCCAAGCAGATGGTCGTACATGGCAGGAAGAATTCGCAGCGGCGCCGGGAAATACGCCTGCCATTGTGGAGAGGGCAAATAGTGGCATGTGAACTGCGTGAACGACAGATCGCGGCCGGCCTTCAGCACCGCCTGAGCGCTGTTCAGTCGGTAGTAGGCGGGGTAGGGATTTACCTTATGCTTTGAACCCTGCCTCCATAGGCTCTTCAGGCCGATGCGCTGCACTGATCTGGAGAGAATGGCAAAGGGATGAACGGCATGTGGCGTGAATGCGTAGAACGCGCCGCCCGGTCTCAGCACGTCGGACACTTTCTCAAGGAAGGGCCGGGGCTGCTTGATGTGCTCAACGAGGTTGTACGTCATCACCGCGTCGTAGGCGGCGCGGGGAATTTCAGCCTCCGTGAACTCGCTACACCAGCGCAGCGCAAGATGCGGATGGTTCTCCACCGCCGGGTCCGGGTCCACGCCGTCGAGTTGTGCGCACCGCGCTAAGACGTCCTGCATGGGCTGAGGCTCTGGATAGTCCGGTCCGCAACCGACATCCAGCACGCGACCTCGCATGCGATCGTCGGCCTCGAGCAGCCGCGCGAAATACTCGATGGGGCCTCCCGGTTTGGTACGAGCCCTGGCGAACCTCTTCGTCTTGCCGTAGGGCGGCGCGACCACAACTCGCATCATCTTCGGCTCCGCGGCTGATCTGTTGCGCATTTCGAAGCGGCCCGAGAGCGTTACGGCGCGGCCGCGGTGGGGCGCTCGCTTTGAGATCGAGAGGTACTTCCTTGGGCAGCTGGCGGCACCATTCCGTAGGTCCGCGCGCGCGGCGGGACCAGACCAATTTCCACCGGTTCAAGGGACAATTCGGGCCGGCTGGTATCGGGATCGAACCTGGCCACCGTCGATCTGAGGTAGTTCTCATCGTCGCGCTTCGGAAAATCGGCGCGGTAGTGAGCGCCGCGCGACTCTCGGCGCTCGATGGACCCAAGCACGATCACCTCAGCGAGCTTGAGCATGTCGCCCAAGGCGCGGGCGTAGGCAAGGTTCTGGTTCGTCCACATGCCGGTATCCGAAAGGCCGGCCGATTCGTACTGTTCCTGCAGCTCGTGAAGCCGCGCCAGGGTTCGCTCCAGTCTTGGACCGGTTTTTACAACCGTACAACCAGCGGTCATCTCCTCGCCCAGTGCGCGCCCGATCTCGTACGGATTCTCCGTACCCCTAGCACTGATTAATCGATCGACCTTCGCCTGCTCCTGATCGATCACCGCGTCGTAGATGCGCTGGTCGACCTCAGCGGCGGGCACGTGCATCTCGTCCGTCACGTACCTCGCCACGCCGACTCCGCTGAATAGCCCGTCGAAGATGCACGAAAGCAGCGCGTTGGCGCCCAACCGGTTCGCGCCGTGGAACTGATAGTTCACTTCGCCAAAGGCGTACAAGCCGGGGACGTTGGTCATCATTGAGTTCGGCGCCCCGGGCGACATCCCGTGCAGATCGTCCTTGGGCGTGTACTGCGTCCAGAGCCCGCCCATGGTGTAGTGAACGCCGGGGAAGATCTTCATAGGCATCTCGACCGGGTCTTCGCCGACGAACTTGCGGTAGATCTCCAGGATCCCGCCGAGCTTGAGCTCCAGGTACTCGCGGCCGAGGTGTGTCAGGTCGAGGTAAACCGTGTTGCCCCCGCCGACGCCGAGCCCTTGATTGACGCAAATGTCAAAGATCTCCCGGGTGGCGATGTCGCGCGGCACGATGTTGCCATACTTGGGGTACTTCTCTTCGAGGAAGTAGAGCCGTTCCTTCTCGGGGATCTCTCGCGGGTCACGTGTATCGCCACTGGTGCGCGGCACCCAGACGCGGCCACCTTCACCGCGAGCTGATTCGGACATCAAACGCAACTTGTCGGCACCGGGGATGGCGGTGGGATGAACCTGAATGAACTCGCCGTTGGCGTACGACGCGCCCGCCTGGTAGCAACGACTCGCCGCGGCGCCCGTGCACATGACCGAGTTCGTGCTCTTGCCGAAGATCATGCCGCAGCCGCCGGTGGCCATCACCACGGCGTCGGCCCGAAAGGCGCGAATCTGCATCGTGCGAACGTCCTGCGCGACGATTCCCTTGCAGACCCCATCATCGTCGAGCACCGGCCAGAGAAACTCCCAGTACTCGTACTTGTTGACTTTCCCATCGGTCTCCCATCGCCGGACCTGCTCGTCTAGGGCGTAGAGCAACTGCTGGCCGGTGGTGGCCCCGGCGAAGTGCGTGCGCTTGTACAGCGATCCGCCGAACAGCCGCAGATCGCGCTGCCCCTCAGCGGTGCGATTGAATGGCACGCCCATCCGATCGAGCAGATCGATGATTCTCGGCGCCCAGTGCACCATTTCGTACACGGGCGGCTGGTGGGCCAGGAAATCGCCGCCGTAGATCGTCTCGTCGAAATGCTCGTACTCGCTATAGCCCTGCTGGCGGGCGATCTCATTGCACGCGTTGATCCCCCCCTGGGCGCAGACGCTGTGGGAGCGTTTCACCGGGACGAGCGAGAACAGATCGACGCAGATGTCGGCCTCGGCGATGCGCAACGTTGCGGCCAGTCCCGCCAGACCGCCTCCGACCACAATCACCCGCCGATTCGGATTCATCGCTGCTTCACCTCTGGTCTGAGTCGCCGTCAACGAGCTGACGGTCGGCCGATGCGCCCTTGATTGCCTGCTCGACATCGCGGGCCTGATCGATGTCGAGTGTCGAGAATCCGATAACGGCCATCACCGTTGCCGCGCCGAGTGCCGCACCGAGCGCCGCGCAGACGACGCCCCAGCGGCGCTGGGCCTGGACGCTGAGGGTCAGTCCCCAGGTGATGGCCGCGGTCCATAAGCCGTTGGCAAAGTGAAAGACCAGCGCCAAGACACACACGAGGTAGAAAAGGGACGCAACCCAACCCCAGACCCCATTTTGGAAATGCGCAGCCGTGGATGACGACGCGGCGTCGCCATCGAACGCCGGCATCAGGTTCCAATAGGTCACGTCGAACCGTAGGGACGTGATGTGCATGATGATGAACACCACGCCGAG
>JAZFYE010000038.1:0-2892 GCA_036475395.1 Phycisphaerales bacterium | reverse complement strand
TGCTGGCCGACCGCTCGACGCTCGATCGCCTGCTGGGATGCGGCGTCGATATCGTCAGCGTGGACCTTCATGCGGACCGCGCCGTGACGTATCAGCAAATGATGGGCGTTGATCGCTTTCGTGATGTGATCGAAAACCTGCACTATCTCATCGAAAATCGCACACGCCTCACGGACCACCCGCCGAATGCGGCCTTCGCCCTCCCCTGGATCGTTCCGCGATTACAACGGCGATGCGAGACGTATGAAGACATCGAGACGTTCTTCGACCGGTGGCAGGCGACGCTTGGCGCCGCGGTGATCGAAGGTCCGCCCAGTGGAAGGACCGAATCATATGACGAAGATGCGCTCACCCAGACCGCGCCCCCGGCTCGTGTGATGGTTGACGAAGCTCGGCGCAGAATGACGATACTCAGCGACGGTTCCGTGCCGGTGAGCGAACTAGATTATGCTGGTGACGATTGCGTCGGGAACGTCGCCGATACACCGTTGGCCGACTTGTGGAGCGACGTATCGTCACGCCGCGAGCAGCTTGCGCGTGATCTCGATGACGGTGTACATCCTTCGTGGGTGCGCCTGCCATGATGCACGACAACAACGGCGTGCTGGCGGTGGTGATCGGCCGAGCCGGGAGCAAGGGGCTTCCCGGAAAGAACGCTCGGCTCGTCGCGGGCCGCCCGATGATTTGTTATGCCATCGAACACGCCAAGCCGGCCGAGTGTGTGACGAGGGTTGTCGTCTCGACGGACGGTGATGAAATCGCCGCCGCCGCTGAATCGATGGACGTTGAAGTTGTGCGCCGGCCCCCGGAGTTGGCCAGCGATACTGCAACAGTCGGCGCAGCGGTGCGCCATGCAGTACAATCCCTCGGCGCAACCGAATCGATCATCGTCATTCTGTACGCGAACGTCCCGGTGCGCCCGCCGGACCTGATCGATCGTGCGGTTGGTTTGCTTCGCCACAGCGGTGCTGACAGTGTGCAGTCCTATACCGATGTGGGCAAACACCATCCCTATTGGATGTGCGAGCTTGATGAGGATCAGCGTGTCAAACCGTATGTGGATAACACCATCGACCGCCGTCAGGATCTTCCCAAGCTGCTGAGTCTCAACGGCGGCGTGATTGCGGTCACAGCATCAAGTTTGCAACAAGCCATCTCCGATGATCCGCACTCGTTTCTCGGGACCGATCGGCGTGGAATCGAGACCCCGCCCGGCTCCGTGATCGACGTGGACGACCTGATCGATCTGGCGGTGGCGGAGGCGGTGCTGACACAGCAAACTACGGGGGCCGTGTCATGAGGATCGGCGATCGCGAGATACATCTCGCCTCTGAGCCGTACATCATCGCAGAGCTCGGCGTGAACCATGACGGATCGCGGTCCCGCGCGATGGAACTTGTCGAGACCGCCCATCACGCTGGGGCGGACGCCGTGAAACTGCAATGGTTCGAGACCGAGCGCCTGCTCAGCAGCGCGGCGCGGCTGGCCCAATACCAACAACAGGCGGGCGTGGATGACCCATTCGCCATGCTGCGAGCGTTGGAGCTTGGGCCGCACGAAATGAAAACGATCGTCGAATCGGCGCACGGCCTTGGACTACACACGATCGTCACCGTGTTCAGTTTGGAACTGGTGGGGCCGGCTGATCGTCTGCCCTGGGATGCGTACAAAGTTGCGTCTCCCGACATAATCAACCGACCACTGATCGAGCGATTGATGAGCACCGGCAAACCATTGCTCGTCAGCACGGGGGCAACGGACGCAGAAGAGATTCAGTCCGTAACGCAATGGCTGGGGTCGTACCCACACGTTCTGCTGCAATGCGTCAGCGCCTATCCGACACCCGACGAGTCGGCAGCACTCGCCGGCATCCTCGCACTTTCTGATGCTGCACCCGTACCACTGGGCTACAGCGACCATACGACGGCGACGGACACCGGTGCACTGGCTGTGGCGGCTGGTGCGTCGATTCTTGAGAAACATCTGACGCTCGATCGAAGCGCGTCAGGTCCCGACCATGCGACGTCGCTTGAGCCGGCGCAATTCGCTGAGTACGTGAAGCTTGCCCGAAGAGCCCACGCAATGTTGGGAGATCGAACCAAGCGTGTGCTTGCGATCGAGCAGGATGTCCGAGCTGCCTCCCGTCAATCGCTGGTCGTGACCCGTCGACTCGAACCCGGCCATGTCATTGCGCGCGACGATTTGACGATCAAGCGTCCCGGGATCGGGATCGAGCCCTGGCGAATGGACGAGATCATCGGCCGGCGGCTGGCGCGGACCGTCGAGGCTGATACGCCGCTGGCCGCGCGGGACTTGGAGACCGCAGACCCCGGCGAGGCCCAGAACACGGTCACTTCAATCAGCGAACTCGGCTCGCGCTGAACCGGTCCGATCTGCCTCGCTCGGCTCCCGGCGCGGGTGCGGCGAGTACACTGCGCTCATGGCGGACCACCGACGCACGATCGCGGTCGTCACCGGCTCGCGGGCCGACTACGGGCTCCTTCGGCCGGTCATGCGGGCAATTCACGATCATGCGGACCTTCAACTGCGTGTGATCGTAACGGGAGTTCATCTGCTTCCGCCGGCGCATACGGCCAACGAGGTTGCGCGCGACTTCACAATCGCCAACACGATCGCGATGCAGCGCCCGGGCGAATGCAGCCGCCTTGAGGACGCCGAGGCGCTGGGGCGCGGGGTGACGGGTTTCGCCCAGCGGTTGTCGCGCCATCCGGTCGACGTCGTGCTCGTCCTGGGCGATCGCATCGAGGCGCTGGCCGCGGCCGCCGCCGCTTCCGTCGGCGGTATCCGTGTGGCGCATCTGCACGGCGGCGATCGGGCGGAGGGTATTGCCGACGAGGCGATTCGACATGCGATCACCAAGCTCGCACACAT
>JAZFYE010000037.1:0-12198 GCA_036475395.1 Phycisphaerales bacterium | reverse complement strand
GAATTCGTGTTCGATGGGGCAGGTTGATGCGAGTTGGAGGGCGAAGATCAGTTCGTCGCGCGTGAGGTGGGGCTCGATGATGCGATCGATCCACCCGCGGGCGGCGCCGTAGCGGATGTCCTGCTGCTGCTCGAATAAGGCCGTGATCGTAGCGAGCATTTCCTTTCGCCTCTTCTCGTCTACTTCCTCACCACGGCCTTCGCGCGAGTCAAGGTCGATTTGCAAGAGCGTGTTGGCGGACTGGGCCGCGCCCATTACGGCAAGCTTCGCCCCGGGCCACGCGAACGTCAGCAGCGGCTCGAACGCCCGGCCGCACATTGCGTAATTCCCCGCGCCGTAACTGCCGCCCACAATCAGCGCGATCTTCGGCACGATGCAGTTACTCATCGCATTGACCATTTTCGCGCCGGACCGAATGATCCCCGCCTGCTCACTATCGCGCCCGACCATGAATCCCGTCGTGTCGTGCACGAAAACGAGTGGAATCTGCTTTTGATTGCAGTCCATGATGAACCGCGCGGCTTTGTCGGCCGAGTCGGTGTAGATCACGGCTGGCATATTGACCGCCGTTGACGGCCCGGCTTTGCCGCCGGGCATCTTCCGCTCGGTCAGCTTGCGCTGATTGGCGACAACGCCGCACGGCCAGCCGCCGATGCGAGCATAGGCGCACACGATCGATCGGCCGTACTCGGCCTTATACTCGTTGAAGCTCTCGTCATCGACGACACATTCGAGCAGTTCGACGACGTCGTACTGCTGGGCGTGATCATCTTTGAAGATATCGTAGACGTCCTCGCTCTTGCGCTTCAGCGCGACGGGCTCGAACGGCGGGTCCGCGACGGGCGCAACCGACATATCGGCGTGAACCACGGCCCGCAGCCGCTCGATACACGCTTCGTCATCCGGCTCGCGGAAATCAATCGTGCCGGAGATCGCGGCGTGCATGTCCGCCCCACCGAGTTCCTCACTGTCGGCCTCTTGACCGATGGCGGCCTTGACGAGCGCCGGGCCCGCGAGATACAAGCCGCTTCCTTCGGTCATCAGCAGCGTATCGCACAACACAGGCAGGTATCCGCCTCCAGCCACGCAGTTACCCATGATCGCGGCAATTTGGGTGATACCTTCAGCCGACAGCACGGCGTTGTTGCGGAAGATTCGGCCGAAGTCGTCGGTATCGGGAAACACATCTTCTTGTAGTGGTAGAAAGACGCCGGCCGAATCGACCAGGTAGATCAGCGGAAGCCGTGCGCGTTGGGCGATCATTTGTGCGCGGATAAATTTTTTGCAGGTCATGGGGAAGAAGGCGCCGGCTTTGACGGTGGCGTCGTTGGCGATGACCATGCAGAGCGTGCCGCCGACCTGGCCGATAGTGCTCACGAGCCCGGCGGCGGGCGCGCCGCCGTAGTCAGCGTACATCTGCCAGGCGGCGAAGAGGCCGCATTCGAGCCGTGGGGCGCCGCGGTCAAACAGGCGGTCGATCCGCTCCCGGGCGGTGAGGCGGCCAAGGTCGTGCTGGCGTTCAATCCCCCGCTGCCCCCCACCCTGGCCAATGGATTGAGCCTCGTTGAGATACTGCTCGGTTGCCCTTCGAAGCCCGGCGGGGGCCTCGGTCGTCTGAGCCGTGCGTTTCCGTGCCATTGTCGCTCCCGTTACCTGCCGCACCAACCGTGGGAGGATAGGCGATTTCCCGGCCCCCCAAGACCGATCGGCCTACCGAATCGCTACCATTCATCAGAAACGGATTTCGATCGCGGCCGGGGGCGTGATAGAGTCTGTTCGGTGAGCCCGATGCGTCACGGCCGGCGTCGGGCGGAAGAAAGTTGGAAGCGACGAAACAAGGAGACGCGACATGCTCGGGTCTGTGACGATCCATCGACTGCTCGGCAAGATGCACGAGGTCAATGCGTCCGACCTCCATATCAAGATCGGCTCGCCTCCGGTCCTGAGAATCGACTCGCACCTGCATCGGGTGGAATCCGGAGACCTGACCGCGGACGACACGAGTAAGTTGCTGGCCCCCATCATCCCCGCCCATCTCAAACCTCAGTTGGAGGAAAAGGGCGGCGTCGACTTCTCGCATATGGAGGGGCCGACCGAGCGCTTCAGGATTGCCCTATTCCAGGCCGGGGGCGGGCTGCACGCCGCGATCCGCCGGGTCAACCCAGTGATCCCCAGCTTCGAAGAACTGCACTTGCCGAAGGTCTATGGGGAGGTCGCCGACACGACGCACGAAGGCCTGGTTGTGATTTGCGGTGTCACCGGCTGCGGGAAATCAACCACCCTCGCCGCCATGATCGACCACATGAATGAAACCCGGATGTCCAACATCATCACGGTCGAGGATCCGATCGAGTATCTGTTTATACCCAAGAAGTCGTTCATTAGCCAGCGCGAGATTGGTATTGACGTCAGCGACTTCCCGGCGGCCCTTCGCGGCGCCGTGCGCCAGGATCCCGACACGATCATGATCGGCGAGATGCGAGACCGGGAAACGATGATGGCGGGATTGATGGCGGCGGAGACCGGCCACACGGTGTTCGTGACGATGCACACGGCCGACACCATGCAGAGCTTCGCCCGGATTCTCGAGTTCTTCCCGTCCACCGAGCATACGTTCATTCGCTCCAGCCTGGCCAACGGCCTGCGCGCGGTCATGGCGCAGCGCCTGCTCCCGTCCGTAAAGGAGGGCGTCGGCCGGATCCCGGCGACCGAAGTGCTCCTGAACAACTCGACCGTGCAGGACAAGATTCGCGAGGCCGAAGACCAAGACATACCCGCGATCATCAACGGTTCCGAGCACGAGGGGATGCACGACTTCACCTCCAGCCTCACTCGCCTCGTCGAGGAGGATTGGGTCGATCTGAAGACCGCCGAGAAGTATGCGCCCAACCGCGAGGCGTTGATCAGCAAGGTGCGCGGCATCGAGGTTGCAGCCGACAAGCTCATCCAGCGCGTCAAGCGATAGATGATGGCATCGAGGCAAGAGGGCGAAGAGAAGGCACTCGGCATGAGGCACTGGGCATTAGGAAGAGCCGTTTAGCCGCGAGCCGGAGGCGAGCGCGTCGAAGAACAATGGATCTCGCGATCGAGACAACAAGGGATCAAGGGGAGTGACTAGGCCGGTAGCACGAGGCATCGGGAAGAGCCTTGGAGCTGATCGCCGACTGCTGACCGCTGACCGCTACAAAAAAGAACCCGGCGAATTGTTGTTCGCCGGGTCCGTGAGTTTTGCTCACAGGCTGCACTCCCGTGCAACCCCGTCGGACGCACGGGATTAGGCGTGCAGCCCCTTTGTACAGTCACCTAGTAAATTCACTTGATCACCTCCTTGATAAATATGGGGTCGCCCCAGCCGTCGCGAGCGTGACCACCCGCCGCCAGGTTTCTTTTCCCCTCGGCGTCCCAAGGGGCTCATCGCCCGTAGGCCGAACCGTATGGACGTGTGGTCGGCCTGCGGTCGTCGCGGTCCGCCTCCGCCGCCCAGCAAGGGGTTCTCCCTTGGTTTGGTCGGTGCTCACCGCGATATCGCCATTATCGCATCGCTTCGGATATGGGCAATAGGCAAAGGCCGATTTTTGTGCCCCGGGCCTGCTGAAGGCCCGCCAAGGCCCTTTTTTGCAATCCTGCTGACGGCTGAAACCCGGCTGGCATTACCGCCAACGTACCCAAGGTCCCAAAGCCACCGGAGTTCGTGATTCCGCAGATCGACTGAGAGGTGCAACGAAGCCACCATCCTGTCTTGTTGGCTGTCGAGCGCCCCCGACCGGGAAACTTGGTCGCGCGGGCCAGCGCCCAACGGATGCGCCACCGAACGGATCAAGCGTCATCGGCCGACAGCACAACCGGCTGTGCTGACACCGCTGCGCGTCAAACATCGCACGGCATATGCGAACGTTCAGCCGGCGGATTTAGGACTCGTCTTGGGCGACCTCCTCGTCTTCCTCTTCTTCTTCCTCTTCGTCGTCGTCTTCCAGCAACTCGTCCTCTGCGTCCTCGTCGTCGCCTACTTCGTCGTCATCCTCATCCGCAAAGAGCGTTCCGCTGGTCTGAGCCGCTTCCTCCATGGCCTTCATCTGCTCCCACTCATCGATCGTGAGTATCACTTCGCGAGCGACCGAGCCCTTGTGATCGCCGAGGATGCCGGCGGCGTACATCTGGTCCACCAAGCGCGACGACCGGCTGTAGCCAATGGCGAGGCGACGCTGCAGCAGCGAGACCGATCCGCGCCCGCTTTCGATCATGATCTCCACCGCCTGCTCGAACAGAGGATCACGCTCGCCGATTGTATCGCCTTCGTCGAGCGTAGCTCCGGCAGCGCGGATCGCAATCAGACTGCGTTCGAACTGCGGTGCGGCCACGCCGCAAAGGAACTTCACGACACGACGTATCTCGCCGTCGGTCACCAACGTGCCCTGGGCCCGTTTGACCTCGGTCGTGTGCGGTGAGAGGAAGAGCATGTCCCCCTGGCCCAGAAGTAGTTCCGCACCCTTTTGGTCCATGACGATCCGGCTGTCCATTCCCGAGGCGACCTTGAAGCTGACGCGGCACGGCATGTTCGACTTGATCAGCCCCGTCACCACGTTCGCTTGGGGGCGCTGGGTGGCGACGATCAAGTGAATCCCCACCGCGCGGGCCTTCTGCGCGATGCGGACGACGTAGTGCTCCACGTCCTTGTGCGTCAGGATCAGGTCCGCTAGCTCGTCAATCACGAAGACGATGTACGGCAGCCGCTTGGGGATCTTTGCCTTTTCCGCCTCGTTGGCGGGTTCGAACGCCTCATAGAGCTCCTCTTCGGTCAGCTGGTTGTACCCCGCGACATCGCGCACCTGCGCTTCTAGCAGCAGCTCGTAGCGCTCCTCCATCTTGTCGATGGCCCACTCCAGGATGGCCGTGGCCTTGGACATCTCCGTCACCACCGGGCACATCAGATGCGGGATCTGGGCGAACCGGCTCAGCTCGACCATCTTCGGGTCAACGAGAATGAGCTTCAGCTCGTCGGGCCGCTTGGTGTAGAGCCAACTCATGATGATCGAGTTCATGCACACGCTTTTTCCTGACCCCGTCGTGCCGGCAATCAGCATGTGCGGCATGCGCGTCAAATCAGCCACCAACGGCTCACCCGAAGCGTCTTTGCCCAGGAACATCGGCAGCATCATGCCCTCAGCGTGTCCGCCGCTCATCAGTTCCTTGAGTCGTACGCGCTCCTTGTAGAGATTGGGGATCTCGATCCCCACCGTGGTCTTGCCCGCCATGTTGGGGACCAAGCGGATGTTGTGCGCACGCAGCGCACGGGCCAGATCGCTGGCCACGGCCTGGACCTTCGCCACTTTCGTGCCCGGCACCAGCTGCACCGAGTACAACGTGACCGCCGGGCCGGATTCGATTCCCACCACTTCCCCGTCAATGTGATACGTCTGAAGCGCGTTCTCAAGCTGCTCAGCCTGCTTGCGAACGAACGCCTCCATCTTGGCTGAGTAGTTCGTTTCCGGATCCTGCAATAGCTCCAGTGTGGGGAACTGATATCCCTCGAAGCTCTCATGCCGGGGAATGTCCTCGTCCTTAGCGACGGAGGTCTGATCGCTGCCCATTCGCACCGGAAGTCTGGCGATCTTCTCGCGAAGTTCCTCCGCGGAGAGGCGGCTGCGCTTCGGCGACACCGCCGGTGGCTGGTTAGGCTCGTCGAGGTCGTCGTCGACGAGAAGGTCGGCCCGGGCTCGCCGAACTGGTGGTCCGCCCGCCGTAGCTAACGCGGCCTCTGGCCGGGTGCGAAGAGCGCGCAGGAGTCGCACCGGCGCGGCGCTGGCGCGGTGGGCCGCCCTGGCACCGGTGCCGAGTAGCGGCGGAATGGCCAGTACCAGTTGATCCACCGCCACGATCGCCCCGACACTGAAACCCGCCAGGACGATCAGGAAGGTCCCGACGCTGCTGAACCGTTGGTCGAGCTCGCCCACCAGCAGCCCGGCCAGCAGTCCCGCCTTCGAGCCCGCCAGTGAGCCGATCTGCGGCGCGAGCAATCCGTGGGAACTCGACACCGCTACGGCCATGAAGATGAGGCCAAAGACTCGCACCACTGGATGAGTCACGATCCGCCCCGTGACGGTCACCCCGAAATACCCCACAAGTCCCGCCAGCAGGACCCACGAGCCGATTCCGATAACGTGGTAGCACCAATAGGCGACGAGCGCGCCGGCCGGCCCGCAAAGATTGCGCGTCGGGTCGTTGTGCGCTGATACGGTGTGCGAGGGCCAGTCCGCCGAATCAAAACTGGCTAGCGCGACAACCAGGAAAATCCACGCCGCGGCGAGCGCAATCCATCCTACTCGCCGGGCAAGCATCGCCGGCGACATGGTGTCTTCCTCGTACTCGCGCGCAGGGACAGCCTGGCGTGCCATAGCCCTTACCTATCGGCTTTGACGATCACTTTCGGACAGGATTGCGGCGGGATGATGCCGCTTCGCGCAGTATCTGCTGCACTTCACAAACGGGTCCGGCGCAGGGCGGACGGTCGAATTCGGGATCGCGCGTATAGCCCACACATAGCCAAGATCTGCGTGTTGGGAGTTTCGGTTGCAGCGTCGCGCGTTCGATGACGCAACAAATAGCCAACGATCCTACGGGGGTCTGAACGAGTTGCGTCCATCGGGCCGCGCGCCTACCCTCTCGGGCTTCGGTTCGACGGTCTCACATTCGGCGACGGTGATGAAGTTCGATCTGATTGACACGGTGCTCGACCAATCGCCTGATCGCATCGTGGCGGTCAAGCGGGTCGATCCGGCCGAGGATTACCTGGCCGACCACTTCCCGACCTTCCCGGTCATGCCGGGCGTGCTCATGGTGGAAACGATGGTGCAGGCGGCGAGGCGGATGTTGGCGTCGCGCGGCGATTCGAGGCTCGTGTTGGGGCAGGTCAAGGCCTTGAAGTTTGGAAACTTCGTTCGACCCAACGAGACTCTGGAGGTCGAAGTAACCCTGGACAAGGACCTCGGCGATGGCGCCTACGCCTGCCGTGGCACGGGCGTTGTACGCCGTTCGAACGCCCAGAACAACGGAGGCGAGACAGCCGTCTCCGGAAGGTTTACGATGCGTCCTATCAGGACCGAGTTGGTCGTGAATAACGATTCCCCGGACTGAACCGCCCAGGAGCGTGTGGAATGACTGAGAGTGTCGTGATGACCCGTGATGAGATTTTCCAGACAGTCCGCAGCATCATGGAGGAGGCTCTGGGCGTCGACGAGGAAGAGGTCAGCCTCGAAGCGTCATTGACCAGCGACCTGGAAGCGGAGTCGATCGATTTTTTGGACATCGTCTTCCGTCTGGAGAAAAGTTTCTCGACGCCCGACCGCCCGTTCAAGATCGAGCAAGGCGAGCTGTTCCCGGAGAACCTCTTGGACAACCCCGAGTGGGTCGCCGACGCCAAGTTCACCGATGCGGGCATGACCATGCTCAAAGAGCGCATGCCGCACGTGGATTTCTCCCGCTTCGAGAACGACCGTGAGGTGGACAAGGTCGCTGA
Organism: Phycisphaerales bacterium; assembly: GCA_036475395.1. Taxonomy (GTDB): domain Bacteria; phylum Planctomycetota; class Phycisphaerae; order Phycisphaerales; family SM1A02; genus JADFNO01. The sequence goes on along the minus strand of JAZFYE010000037.1, from coordinate 4,685 downwards.
GCTGATCACCGTCAATTCAATCGTGGACTTTGTCGAGCGCAAGCTGACCGCGTGACTGCGTATACCCCTCGAAGCCGGACCTGCCGAGTCCGCGAGGTAGGTCCGGGTAGGTCCGGGTAGGTCCGGGTAGGTCCGGGTAGGTCCGGGTAGGTCCGATGCGATGCTATTAATCCTGGTCTTCCTCGCGGACTCGTCAGACCCGGCTTCGGTAGATGTGGTTGGTGACTGATCGAGTGACGTTGCCATGGGTTGGATGTGGATAGACGAGATAATCGACTTCGAGGCGAACACACGGATGATTGCCGTCAAGGCCGTGTCGCCGAACGAAGACTTCCTCGCCGATCACTTCCGCAACGATGAGCGCGGCGCGGCGCTTCCCGTCTATCCCGCATCGCTGATGATTGAAGGCATGGCCCAGACCGCGGGAATACTCGTCGGCTCAGTCAATCGATTTCGGGAGAACGTGATTCTGGCGAAGGTCGTCCTTGCCCAGATTGACTGCGACGTCTTTCCCGGACAGTCGATTCGTTTCGAGGCTCGGCTGGACCGCATCGACAAGATCGGCGCATCGACCCGAGGCACCGTGCATCGGGTCAGTCCCCCCGAGACGGACTGGCAGCCGATCGGGCGAATTGATCTGATGTTCAGTCATATAGATACGAACATCGCCGGTCTGGAATTGCCGCAGGAGAACTTCGTGTTCGCGGAGAGTTTCCGAACGATTCTGCGCGAGTCCGGGCTGGAGCAACTCGCAGACACCTGAGGCGAAGACGCTGGTCGGCGAATCGGCGATTCAAGAAAAAGGCCCCGACCGGGGAGGCAAACCGATACGGGGCCGATCCAGGGCTTGTTGTCCACCGGAGCACCACAACCATGCAAAACAACCGCCCCCAAGCCAAACGCCGGGACGCGAGTTTCGTCATCTTGTCGGCAACCTGTGAGGGTCGCTCGGTCCGGCAGTCCGGGCGAGTGCCCCGCCAAGCCCGTACAATCGCCTCATGGCTGATTCCGACCGATCTGAGAAGCATCTGGCCCTCTATGCCGGGTCATTCGACCCGATAACGCTGGGGCATCTGGACGTGCTGCGGCGGGCCCGCGGGCTCTTTGACCGGATCATCCTCGGCATCGGGGAGAACCCCGAGAAGCCCGCCCTCTTCACGCCGAAAGAGCGTGTGGAGATGGCCAGATCGCTCATTGACGAGATGGTCACTTCAGATCCCCACAGCGCTCCGGTGCAGGTGGAGCACTACAGCGGACTTACCGTCGATTTCGCCCAGCATGTCCACGCGTCGGCCATCCTGCGCGGTATCCGCAATATCACCGACCTGGCCACCGAATGCCAACTCGCCATCACCAACCGCCAAGTGGCTGACATTGAAACGGTCTTCGTAGTCACGGGTGAAACCTTCGCGTTCACCAGCTCGAGTCTGATCAAGCAGGTCGCCGCGCTCGGCGGGTCGTTGGATCGATTGAGCACGCTTGTCCCGCCGCTGGTAATCGAGAAGCTCAAAGAGAAGCGAGACGATCCCAGCAACCCGCTCGGCCGACTCGCACGGGATCAGCTTGTCGAGTAACGCCCGTTCCGAAGCTCCACTGTCCATGAGCGCCCGAGGATTCAGCGACCGTCAATGTCCGTCAGCTACCGCGTCATCTCGATCGGAACCCTAGCGGCCCATCCGCTCTGGAACGAGCGCGCCGACAGCCGATCCGGTCATGCTACGACCACGCTCATCACCACCGACGATGCGAACATTCTCGTCGATCCGTCACTGCCGGCGCAGGCGCTCTTGGCTCGCCTTGATGAACGCTCTAATACCAAGCCCCAACAGATCACGCATGTGTTTTTGACCTCCGCTGACACATTGCACCGCCGAGCGCTCGCAGCCTTTCCAGATGCATCATGGCTTGCTCACGAACCGGAACTGAGCGCGCTCGAGGCAACGGTGAACGCACAAATTCAAGAATCGCGAGATGGCGGGGATACCGATCTCACCTTGGTGCTTCAACAGGACAAGGAGGTATTGCGGAACTGCAAACCGGCCGAAGATTCGATCGTGCCCGGCGTCGATCTGTTCCCGTTGCCCGGCACCACGCCGGGAACCTGCGGGCTGCTGCTGCCGTTGCCTCGGGCGACCGTGTTGATCTGCGGTGATGCCGTCGCCACGGTCGAACATCTTGAGCAGGGCAAGGTGCTGCCGGGATGCCACGACATCGAACAGGCGCAGGCGTCGTTTGCCGAGGCGGTGGAGATTGCCGACTTGTTTGTTCTCGGCCGGGACAATCTCACGCTTAATCCGCTGCGCGGTCCGCTGGGAATGTGAATGGAGTCGGCTCGAAGTGCTGGCCGATGCCACGGCTACAATCGATCCATGACGCGCCGCCCACTGCTCTTCATCGCGTTGACCCTCGGGGTCATCGCCCCCGCCTCGTTTGCCCAGACACAACCCCAACCGCCGCCCGACCAACTGCACTGGGCGGTCAAGCTCGGATTGCGCGTCGAGCAGGTCAATCGCGCTTTCCCCGTTGTCGATTGCGTCGTGCTCGTGCCCGACGCTGCGACCTATCTCGACGAGCTCGGCAAGTGGTCGCCCCGAGGCCGCTGGCCTGTGCTCTTTGAAGATGATCAGCTCGCACCGATGTTTATCCGCCGATTTCGACCTGGCCGCGTATACCGGCGCGAATCGGTCGGGAACCTCCCCAAGGCCGTAGAACAACGACAGCGGGATATGGAGGCCGTCGCCATCCGTACGTGGGGCGGTGATCCGCAACAGGACACGCTCCGGCAGGTATTCGAGCGAGGAAAGTACACACCGGCGGGGGTGGTGATCACATCCGTGAATGATCCGGCGTGGACGGCGGCGGTCGCGCTCGCGGCCGGTCGAGGCCAGCCCATCGCCTGGCTTGACGGCAGGTTCGGCCAACCCAATGGACGGCTCAAGTTCGAGGCGCTGAATCGACTGCGGTCACGCATCGACCGCCTCGTGGCCCAGGTCGGTTACCAGCACGCCGATCTCGGTGACGACATCGACGCCATCACGCTTTGTCGGGCCATCGCCGGACGCGCCAGCGCGTCCCCCAATCAGAACCAGGATTCCACGCGGGCGATCACCGATCTGCTCGGGCGTACCCCCAGCGGACAGCGCTACGCCTTTACCGGCTGGATCTACGGCGACGAAGTGCGATGCGCGTACCTCGCCCAGTGCTCGTTGTTCCTCGAACGCCGCAAGGTGTGGCTTTACAACACGTACCCCAACCAGCCGAATTGGAATACGTACGAGGTGATGACGCCGACCGCCGAGTTGAACCAAGCGGGATACGACGCCACAGCCTACCAAGGCGACAAGACCACGGATCGCGCTTGGCAGAACATGCTGCCCGGTGGAATTGCCACCGACGTGCTGATAATGAACACCAAGGGCAACGCCGATGCGTTCCACCTGTTCACCGGCCGCGGCGCCCCGGGCGATGTGCCCGTGCTCAACGAGCCGCTGATCCTGCACCTGATTCACAGCTGGTCGATGCGCTCGCCCCAAAGTCCGGGCACCGTGGGCGGACAGTGGATCGCCCACGGCGTGTACGCCTGCGTCGGGTCCGTCCACGAGCCGTACCTCGGCGCTTTCGTTCCGCCCAGGCTCTTGGCCAGGCGCTGCGTCAGCTACGTCCCGTTTCTCGTAGCCGCTCGGGTGTGGGACGGACCAGCCACATTTGCCGACGCCTGGAAGATCAATACCTTCGGCGATCCGCTGATGCTGTGTGCGCCTCCGCGAGAGTCGGCCGCATCGCGTCTAGACCCCTGGGGCGATCACGGACTGGGCCTGGCGGAGCACGTCGCGGTCCTATTGCGGCGCAGTGGAACGGACAACGGCCCCGGTGAGGCGCTGGCCGAAGCGATCAGGACATTGAATCTGCTCGGCCGGGATGATGTCGCGGTCCAAACGTGGCGGCTGGCCCAGCAGCGCGGCCTCACGACCTCCGCCGCCCGACCGGCGCTGGGCCCGCTGTTTCGCGAAAAGAAAAAAGCCCAGTTCCTCGAAGCGTGGCAGGATCTTCCCTTTCGTGATGATCTGATCGTGGACATGCTTTGGCACTCGGTCGCGCCGAGTCTCGGCCGGTCCACTTCAGACCAAACGCTGATCCTGCTGCAAGCAGCCGTCCGCCGGTACCAGAGCCACGTCGATCTCGAGCGTCTTGCCCCGCACCTCATTGCCGCTTTCGGATCCGCCCACCTGAGGGGCGTGATTCAGCGCGAAATCGACAAGGCGCCGAACGATCGCGCTCGCACAAAACTTCAGGCGCTGCTGCGCAAGTATTAATCAAACACCCAGCGCCTCGGCCATCATGGCGCCGATCTCAGCCGGGCTCTCGGCCACGTGAACGCCGCAGGAGCGCAGCGCGTCGATCTTGGCCTGCGCTGTGTCGTCCTTGCCCCCGATGATCGCCCCGGCATGACCCATGCGCTTTCCCTTGGGCGCGGTTTTGCCCGCAATGAACGCGGTCACCGGCCTGGACATGTTCTTCTTGATCCATCGCCCGGCGTCAGTCTCATCGGACCCGCCGATCTCGCCGATCATCACGACGCCGTCCGTCTCGTCGTCGCCCTCGAACATCTCCAACAGCTCGATGAAGTTGAGCCCTTTGACGGGATCGCCTCCAATTCCCACACACGTCGTTTGCCCGATGCCAAG
>JAZFYE010000036.1:0-8897 GCA_036475395.1 Phycisphaerales bacterium | reverse complement strand
GCAAGATCCTGCTGGCAATCAAGATGGACGTCGAGTCGGGCAAACAGTTCTCCGAGGCGATCGCGAAGTATCCGAAGCTGTTCGGGCCGCTGTATGTAAACATGGTCCGGGCCTCGGAAATGTCCGGCTCGTTCTCCAGAATGCTCGACCGCATCGCCGGCTACGTGGCGCAGCAGCTCGAAACGCGCAAGATGGTCATCGGGGCAAGTATCTATCCGGGCATCATCGCCACGATGGCGATTGCCGTCACGGTGTTCCTGCTCATATTCGTGTTGCCGAAGTTCGCCACCGTATTCCAGGGCAAAGAGGACGCCCTGCCTTGGCCCACCACCTTCCTCTTGGCGCTGTCGGATTGGGCCGTCAAGTACTGGTGGACGGTCCTGATTGGGGCCGCGGGTGTCTTCGCCGGATTCCTCGCCTTCATTCGGACCCAAATCGGCCGGTTCTGGTGGGACAAGACCAAACTTACCGTGCCGCTGTTCAAACGGATGTTCCGAGCGCTGTATATCAGCCGGTCGCTACAAACGATGGGTGAGCTGCTCAATGCGGGCGTTCCCATGCTCGATACGCTGGCCATCACGGGCGATGTGACGGGCAACATTATGTACAAGAAGATGTGGCGTGGTGTCTACGCCGCGGTGAAGCAGGGCAAGAAGATTCAGACGCAGCTGAACAAGTCGACGCTGCTGCCGAGATCGGTGATCCAGATGCTGGCCGCAGGCGAGGAGTCCGGGCGCTTAGCTGAGGTGCTCGACGAAATCTCGGTCTTCTATGCCAAGGCGCTGCGCGATGCGATCAAGGCCGTGACCAGCATAATCGAGCCGATCATGATCATCCTGATGGGAACGGTCGTCGGCTTCATCGCAATGGCGATCATCCTGCCGATCTTCAAGATGAGTTCGCTCGTTTCATGATGATTCGATACACCCGGAGGCGCGAAGGAAGTGGGAGTATGACCTTCAGTGCATTGAAACGACACGGCGAGGCGCGGCGAGGAAGCCGGTCGGCCGGGACCGGAAGGCTGGCCGAACGGCCTCGGGCGCGGCGCGGGTTCACGCTGATCGAGACGGCCCTGGCCACGATCATTGTGGGCGTGGGGGTCGTAGCGATCGTCTCGGCCCAGCAGGCCTTCCACATCAAGAACAACTGGTCCACTCACGCGAGCACGGCCACGCTGCTGGGCAACGAAATCCGCGAGATGACGTTGAACCTCCCGCGATACGACCCCGTCACCGGTCAAGCGTACTGGGGTTCAGAACCCAACGAAGCCTGGGTCGGAGATTTCGACGACATCGACGACTTCGACGGCGACGGCGGAGGCTTGATCTTCTCCGCTGACTTCGACCCTCCCAACGGGCCGATCAACGCGCGACGCGAAGTCATCCTGAATATGCCCGGCTGGACCCAGATCGTGGAAGTGTACAACGTCGATCCATTTGACATCACGAGCATCCAGCCGGACGGGACGACCAACATGCTCCGGGTGGAAGTCATCGTGACCTATCAGGCGCCGATGGACGCGACTCCCAGAGAGATGACGCGTGTCGGCTGGATCACCCCGAACTGATTTTTGAGCAAGCCGCGGCCCTTGGTGCCGCGAACGTGCAGAATCCTCGCAACTGCTGGAGGCGTGGAGCAAGCGCAATGAATCAACATGATGCCGCCTCACTGACCGATCGGCAAGGAAGGTCTTCGCACGGCCGCCTGACGCGGCGCCGCCGCGGCGTCTCGTCCGTCCTGGCCATGATGTTCATGGTGATCTTCAGCTCGCTGGCGGCCGTCATGGCCGTGGTGGCGCAAGGGAATTTGCGCACCGCCGACTCTGCCATGAAGGTATCACGGGCGATGAGCGCCGCGGAGACCGGACTGGTCTTCGCCGGGGGGCGTCTTGCCTCCGAGTCAAGCCGGTTCGTCGTGGAAAAAGGCGTGATCGACGGTGATTTCGGGCAAGCGCTGTGGCTGGGGGGGCCCTATGATCCGGCGGACGGGGCGGTCGATGTGCTGCCGCCCGTCGGTTATACGGAGAGCCCGCCGGCCAGCGGCGTGGTGGAGGCGGTCCGCAACGCGCACCTGGCTGATGTCCACTGGCTCATCATCGACCCCGTCGGCGATCCGGGTCTTCCGTTCATCGACGGTTTCGGAACGCTTCGCGTTCGCCCCATCGCCCTGACCACGGACGGCCTGGGCAATCCGGATCCGCTGGGGCCGTACTTTCGCCTGAAGTACGAGCTGGTCGCCAATGCGCCGGTTGTTCGCGTGACCGCCCAAGGCGTGGACGGCAACATTACGCGGACGATCCAGATGGACTTCCGCATCGACAAGAAGATCGAGTACGCGATCCTCAGCCCGAATCGCATTATGATCGGCAAGAACGTGCGCGTGGAGGGGCCGTTGGGCTCGCGCTATGGTGTGGTCGCCGGCGAACTCGACGCGGCTAACGGCGATCCGTTGGTTATGCGAAGTGATTTCTACTACCTCGATCCCGCGCTCACCACCACGCTTGACCTGTTCTACTCGAGGGTCGCGGACTTCGACGTGGACGGTGACGCGCGCCTGCGCCCTGATCATCCGGTCGAAAGCCTGGGCTTGGCCGGCGCGCCCGGCTTGGTCGATTACGATGGTGACGAGTATGTCGATGACTTCGACCTGTTCATGGATTTTTACGATGCCAACGGCGACGGCATGGTCGATATCGCGATCGAATTCACAGGCATCGACGACCAGTTGGCCCGCCTGATCGACGAGGCCTACCCCGATCGCGACGGGGATGGTGAACAGACCGCCAGCGACGGGTTGCTGGGCTACAACGACGGAATCCTAGACGGCAACGACCTCTACGCGAAGGTGCACGGCCGCTTGATGTTCGCCGTCGCGCAGACCGACTGGGATACGGCCAACGGCGCCAGCTACCAGACGGTCGTCCAAGGTCCGGGCCGCGTGGAGCTCGACGAAGCGCCGGTCAGCTTCGAAGTGTCCGACCAAGAGCTACGCGAAATCACCACCGACATGTTCTCAGACACGCAGACCTGGTTCGATGCAGAGGCGATGCCTACGTTCCAAGCGCAGGTCGACGCCCAAGATGGAATAGGTGGAGCAGAGTACGTAGGCCCAGGCCATCTTGACTATGACAACGACCTTACATGGGAAGACGTGCCCTACGGCGCCGGCGACGCCGGCGGCGCGCCGTACGATTACTACCGACGAGAGATCTACCGCAACATGACGTTCACCGACGTGCGGATCCCCATCACCAACAACGGGCTGTTCGAGAACTGCACGTTCGTCGGCGTGACGTACATCGAGACCGAACCGGACTGCTCGCACATCAACTGGAACTACGCCGGAGCGCTGCAACGTGTGGAAGATCCGCCAGGCTCCGGGACTTACGTCTATGAGCTAAAATTTCCAGGCCTCCAGGCCGAGCTGACCGACGGCACCCCGGTTCCCGACACGCGCTTGTTGTCCAACAACGTCCGGTTCAACAACTGCACGTTCCTCGGATCGATCGCAGGCATCAGGCCCGACGAATACACCCACTGGCGCAACAAGGTCCAGATTACGGGCGAGACGAGGTTCTATATCGATCCGGAAGATCCCGATCTCCTACAGGAAATCGCCGACGGACATCCGGACGCCCTTGGCTGGCAGGCTACGATTGAGGGCATGGCCGCGGCCGACATCGAGGAACTGAGCAAGAGCTCGTTGCTGATGATCGGATGGTCGGTCGACGTTGGTAACTTCGCCAACGAACTCGCGACCAAGGTCAAGCTCAAAGGAACCATCGTCGCCGGCATCCTGGACGTGCGCGGTACGGCCGACGTGTTCGGCACCCTGCTGATGACGTACAGACCCGTCTCCGGGGAAGGACCGCTGTTCTACGGCGGCCTGCCTGATGCGTTCAACTCCACCATCGGATACTTCGGCCCGTCGGACGGCGACGGCGAGGGCGTTGACCGCGACCCCAACGACCCCACCTTCGACGGATTTGGCGAAATCACGCTTCGGTACGATCCGAACGCCATGCTTCCCGACGGGATTCCCTGGCCGATACAGATCAACTCCGAACCGCTGACCTATGTGGAAGGAGGTTCAATGTGAACCAGTACGCCACCGCGTCCGATCGATCCCGCCGTCTGCGCCGCGGCCACCGACGGGGTTTCAACCTCATCGAGCTGTTGATCGCCTTGGCGATCACGGCCGCGCTGCTCAGCGCAACCATGATGGCCCTCCGTGCATCGTTCATGGCCTACCAAACGACCACCGAGGTTGCCTCGACGCACACCATTAGTCGTCTGGTCATGAACCGCATGCTGACCTTGCTCCGCACGGGCCAGGACTTCGGGCCGCTCCCCAACACGCCATTGGACTCGATCGTCGACAGCAACTTTATTGAGTTCTTCACGGATAATGGGCAGCTCGTAACTCTCGATTGGGTCGACGCAGACGACACGCTGTACGTCGTGCTCACGGACGAGTTCAACGTGGAAACCCCCTATCCGCTCCTGGAAGGCGTCACGAGTTGCAACTTTACGCTCGAATACGAGCTCGGGTACAAGCTCCATCGCGCGACGATTGATATGACAATCGTGCCTGATGACAACATGAGCGTGACGCTCGACGGCGACAATCAACTGGTAATCCGGCTGGTTGCCTCCGCCATGCCGAGAATGATCGCCTACGAGTAACGACCCGAGACCGCCGCGAACTTGGTAACCCTTGCCGCGCCTACTCCACAAAGGCACGGTGAGGGTTACGTTCCTAGGTAAGTTGCGCAGCAGCCCGGCGCTTCGGTCACCCTGACGCGCTTGACCGTGACGCGCTGAGGCAGGCTCTCACTCATTTGCTGTGCGATGTACCGCGCCACGTGCTCCGCGGTCGGATTGAGCTGATCAAACGGCGCGATCGCGTTGAGATCGCCACCATCAAATGGTGCGAGTACCTCGGCGAGCCTGCTCTCCAGCCGGTGAAAATCGCAGAGCAGTCCGTCGGTATCGAGTTGCTGCCCGGCCACGATCACCTTTACATGCCAGTTATGGCGGTGCGAGGCCTCGCGCTCGCCCGCCATGGTGATCGCATGCGCCGCGTCGAAGTTTCGCTCTACACTCAACTCGTACATGACTTCTGGCAGTATAGAGAAGCCGGCGCTCGTTGACGGGCGAGCGTTCGTTGGAGGGTTCGCGCGGGCTGGGCCCGGACAGACTTGCCGGCCAAACCGGCTATCCTTAGGGCCAATGAACAGATCGCTCGACGATTCATCGTTGATGCTCTCGGTCTCGGGTGCCCGCGGGATCGTGGGCCGGTCGATGACGCCCAGTGTCGCGGTGGACTTGGCGGCCGCGTTCGGCTCGTTTGTCGGGCAGCGCACAGGTGAAGCGCATCCCACGATCTGTGTGGGGCGTGATAGTCGCCCATCAGGGCAGATGCTGGCGAATTCGGTCGCGGCGGGTCTGGCCTCGGTCGGCAGCCGGGTGATCGACCTCGGCGTGGTCGGCACGCCGACGGTAAGCGTGATGATCGCAGCCCGTCGCGCATCGGGGGGAATGATTGTCACCGCATCACATAACCCGGTGCAGTGGAACGGCCTGAAGTTCCTCGACGCCAACGGCGCCGCACCCCCACCAGCCGAGATCAACCAGATCATTCGTCGATTCGAGCAGCAGGATTTCGGCTCAACCGAAGCCGCGATTGACGAGCCGGTCGTCCGTGATGAGTCGGGTAACGACACGCATGTCGGCCTCGTTCTGGCGAATATCGATCCTGAACCGATTCGTGCGGCGAACTTCAAGATTGTTCTGGATTCCGTCAACGGAGCCGGGTGTGTGGCGGGGCGGATGTTACTTGAACAGCTCGGGTGCAAGGTCGTTCACCTCAACGGCGAGCCGACGGGACTCTTCGCCCACGCTCCGGAGCCGTTGAAGGAGAATCTTATCGAGCTTGGGCCAGCGACGGCAACGGCGCAAGCGGCTTGCGGCTTCGCGCAGGATCCCGACGCCGATCGTCTAGCCATCGTCGATGAGCACGGCACATACATCGGCGAGGAATACACGCTCGTGCTCGCGACCAAGCGCGTGCTTGAACTGCAAGGCGGTGGTGTGATTGCCACCAATCTCTCCACGAGCAGGATGATCGATGATGTCGCTGCGAAGTATCAGGGAGCAAGCGTTGTTCGTAGCGCAGTGGGTGAAGCGAATGTGGTGGCTGCGATGCGCTCCGCGGACGCCGTGATCGGCGGCGAGGGCAACGGCGGCGTGATCTTCCCGCCTGTATGTTGGGTACGAGACAGCCTGTCTGCGATGATGTTGGGGTTGAGTCTACTGGCGGCCCAGAAGCGACCACTTAGCGATATCGTCTCCGAACTCCCGCACTATGAAATGATCAAGCGGAAGTTCGATCTGTCAGCCATCGGCGGGCGCGAGGCGGTCGGGTCGATGATTCAGAAGGTAACTGAGGCGTTCGCTAGTGAGAAGATCAACACCTCCGACGGCGTACGCGTGGATTTCGCCGAAGGATGGGTGCATCTAAGACCAAGTAACACGGAGCCGATTGTTCGTTTGATCGGTGAGGCAGCGACGCGCGAGGACGCGCAGGACCTGCTCCGCAAGGTCGTTGGCGTCGCTGGTTTGGCGTAACTGCCGAGTCGGTGCAGGTCGGAAGACAAACGGCGGGTCAAGGTGAGCCAGCGAAACAGTGCATGCGCTCGCCTGCGGCTCGCGACTAAACGTAATCCTTCGTGCCTTCGTGGGTTCGTGCTGCCGTGGCTTTGGTCACCGATTCATGCACGGTCCAGGTGATCTCGTCGTCGGCTGACCACTCGATGTGGACGACAAAGAAGCCGGCGCGGTGCGACTGCACGAGCGGCCACATCACCTCGCGGTCAGTTCGAGGAATCGCGAGCTGCGCGACTTCGCCGATGCGTTTCCATTCCAACGTGCCTTCGTCAAAGTCCGCCCACAGCAATGTGTCGGGATCGACAGGCGTGGTGACCTCAAAAAGGAAGATCAGCCAGTGCGCTTCGTGTTGGTAGGCACATTCCGAGACGATCCCGGTGAGGCGCAGCGCTTCGCGATCGATTGAAAGCCCGGTCTCTTCTTTGATTTCGCGCAGCGCGCAATCGTGCGGCCCTTCACCTGAGTCGATCTTCAGCTTGCCGCCGATCGGTGAGTACATGCCCTTATTCGGATCCTGAGCGCGGTGCAGCAACAGCACGCGACCGGCGTCGTCATACAGATAGCACAGCACCGCGATCGTGTAGGGAAGGTTCTGATCCAGGTCGGCGGCGCTCACGGATTACACCGACACCTTGGCGGATTGAAGATTGCCGGCCGCGAGCAGTTTCTTAATGGACTGGCGGACATCATCATCAGGCGGACACAGCGGCAGCCGCATCGCACCGGTATCCCGACCAAGCAGGGCCAACGCGGTCTTGATCGGCACAGGATTGACGGCGAGGCTCAGCAACCCATGTGAAAGCGTGAACAGCTCGCGATGAATCTGCTGGGCTGCAGGCCAGTTGTTGTTCAGAATCGCATCGCATAATGCGACGACCTTTTCGGGAACCAGATTCGACACCACGGAGATCACCCCCACCCCACCGACCGATGCGATCGGCAAGGTCAACGAGTCATCGCCGCTGAGCAGTTCCAGATCGGTACGCAGATTGATCTCGCTGGCCAGATCAAGCGATCCGGTTGCTTCTTTGATAGCTCGGATATTGGGGTGAGCCGAGAGGCGGTGGATCGTGTCGCCAGTGAGGGCTACGGCCGTTCGACCGGGGATGTTGTACAGCACGATGGGCAGATCGCATGAATCGGCGATCGCCATGAAGTGTTGATACAGACCTTCTTGCGACGGCTTGTTGTAGTAAGGCGTGACATGCAGCGCGGCGTCGGCGCCGACGGCGTGTGAGAAGCGATGCAGGTGGACGGCGTAGTTCGTGTCGTTGGAGCCGGCGCCGGCGATGACGGTGAGTCCGCGCGGCTTGGCCAACTCGACGACTTTCTCGACCACGGCGCGATGCTCCTGGTCGCTGAGCGTCGGCGACTCGCCGGTGGTGCCGCAGGGGACGACGCCGCTCACGCCGCCGGCGGCCTGCTGCTCGATGTTCTGGGCGAACCGGTCGAAATCAACTTTCGAGCCATCGGCAACGAACGGGGTGATCAAAGCTGTATGAGCGCCTTGGAACATGGTCATGGCATTGGTCGCATCATCGCTCCTGGTCTGATCATCACGTCCCAAACGTCTCGGCGTTGGGTCCGTTGGATCACGCACTGGTATTATGGCCGGATCAAGACTCCGCTGCCTCACGCATCAACCGTTTCATCTCAACCACCGCCGCCCGCAAGCCAACGAACACGGACCGGCTGACGATCGAATGGCCGATGTGCAGCTCGCACACGCCCGTCAGGGCGGCGATCGGCTGGACATTGGCATAGGTCAGGCCATGTCCGGCGTTAAAGCGCATACCGGCCTGCTGAATGAACGCTCCGGCCTGTCGAACCCTGTCCAGCTCAGCGCGGATGGCCGGCAGCGCGGCGTCTTTGCCTCGCTCCCAAAAGACCTGAGCGTAGGGCCCGGTATGGACCTCGCAGACGTCAAATCCGCAAGCCTGCGCGGCTTCGATCTGAGCCGACTCGGCGTCAATGAACGCGCTGACGATCGATCCCGCGTCATGGAGACGAGCCACGACGTCGGTGAGCCGGCCGGTTTGCCCGGCTACGTCGAGCCCACCCTCGGTCGTGATCTCCTGGCGACCCTCGGGCACGAGCGCGGCGGCCTGCGGCTTGAGCTTGGCGGCGATCGCGATCATCTCATCCGTGGCCGCCATCTCCAGGTTGAGCTTGACATGCACCAGCTCGGCAAGCCGGCGAACATCTTGGTCCTGAATATGGCGTCGATCC
>JAZFYE010000035.1:0-5074 GCA_036475395.1 Phycisphaerales bacterium | reverse complement strand
GCGCGAGCCGGTTTGCGAGCGGTGGTTCTACGACGTTTCGTGTTTGTTGCCATCGCTCAGAGGTTCCTTCTTACTTGCGGAGTCTTCGCCGCGCTGCTTGGTGTATCGCCCGTGCATGAGGATCAGGGTCTTGCCGTATCGGCCCATCCCGTTAATTTCGTAGACCAGCTGGGATCCTTCGCGGCGAACAACTTCCCGGAACGTCTCAACGCGGTCGGGTCCGCTTGAATACCAGACGATTTGCTGATCGCCTTTGGGGCCGGCGATGACTCGGCCTTGGTGCGCGACCCGATCGCCATTGGACTTGGTCACCATGCAGTGTAAGCCGAGCGATCCGTCGGCCCTTCGGTGCGCCGTGTTTTCGCCTCGGCCGGTGATCACCGTTCCATCCGGCATCGTGTCCTGGATGATCACCAACTGCGTTGTGTCGTTGATCGTCTCGTAGCGCTGCGTCACCGCGATGCGATACAGTTCGTTTCCGGCTTCGTCGTACCCTACAAACGTGCCGGACCATGTGCCTTCAAGATCCGCGAAGACCTCGACCGGAGCGCTTGCCTGGTCTTGGCCCATGCCGAGCGCAGCGATAAGGGTCGCCCCAACGATAGTTGCAAGAACAATCGATATTCGTCGCATGGCCGCGATGCTAGCGGCTTTGGCGCATCGGTCAATGCCGAGCGAGTCGCACGCGGTGAGTTCAGGCAGTACCATGGACGCCATGAGCAGCAGATTGAACGACAAGGATCTGCTCGTCCGCCTCGTCGCCTTCGATACGGTTTCCCGCAACAGCAACCTGCCGATCGTCGATTTTCTAAGCGAATACCTGCAACGGCCGGGGGTCGAGATCATCCGCCAACCAAATGACGACGGCACCAAGGTGAATCTTATCATCTGGGCGGGACCGAAGTTGGAAGGTGATGCACACCGCTTCGGATTGATTCTCTCGGGGCATGTCGATGTCGTGCCGCCGGGTGATCTTGACGACTGGCACAGTGATCCCTTCGTGCTCGATGAGCGCGACGGCTCGTACTTCGGCCGAGGCGCGTGTGATATGAAAGGATTCGATGCGCTGGCGATCAGTTTGTTGGCCCAGATCGAACCGTCCACATTGAAAGCGCCGCTGGTTGGACTGTTTACATTCGATGAAGAACTGGGAACACTTGGGGCGCTTCATTTTGCAAAGCATTGGCCTGGGCAGTGCCCGCTGCCGCCGCATGCGATCGTGGGCGAGCCGACGTCTCTACGCGCGGTTCGCATGCACAAGGGGCATGCGGCAATGCGCGCGACCGTGCGCGGGAGACCGGCGCATAGTGGGTATCCCCACTTGGGTGTCAACGCGATCGAACCGGCCGGGCGAATCATTGTCGCGTTGGCGGAGCTTCGGGCTGCGTTGGAACAGGAGCGATGCGGGACGAGCAAGTACTTTCCCGACGTTCCGTACGCGGCGCTCAACGTCGCTCAGGTCGCCGGGGGCGAAGCGATCAATATTGTGCCGGAGACTTGCACGGTTCACATCGGTGTGCGCGCACTGCCCAGGATGGATTCGCAGGCGCTGGCGGCGCGAATACGTCAAGCGGTCCAATCCGCCAAGGCGGACGCGGATGTGACCTTCGAGTTGCTCAACGATAGCCCGCCGTTTGAGGTCGATGAATCGGCGCCGATTTACAAAGCGGTCTGTGGTCTGGTCGATCAGCGTGAGACGTACGGCGTGAACTACGCCAGTGACGCTGGGCATTTGGCGCGGATGGGCGTTGACTGCGTGCTGTTCGGCCCCGGTTCGATTGACGTTGCGCATCGGCCCAATGAGTTCATTCCTATCGATGAGTTTGAGCGGGCCAAGGGGCTGCTGCGATCGCTGGTGCAGCAGATGTGTCTAGACTGAGATTTGATGGGCGATACGCAGATCATCGAGGCTGATTTGACCTGGGTCCGAGGGAGATTCGAGCGTGACGTGAAGATCACCGTCGGTTCGAAGGGTCAAATCGAAGCGGTCGGATTCTCCGAATTAACGGCGACCGTTCGCCTGCGTGATCGCGCGATTCTGCCAGGGATGATCAACACGCACAGTCATGCGTTTCAGCGCGGTCTGCGCGGCCGCGGCGAGACGTTCGGCCAAGGTGCCGGCAGCTTCTGGTCGTGGCGTAAGGCCATGTATGGCCTCGTCGATCGGATGGACGAGCAGACGGTTTACGCGCTTTCAAAGCAGGCGTTCGGGGAGATGCTGGCCGCAGGCATCACGACGGTGGGGGAGTTTCACTATCTGCATCACGACGAGCGGTGCGAGGGGTACGCGTTCGACGAGATC
Organism: Phycisphaerales bacterium; assembly: GCA_036475395.1. Classification (GTDB taxonomy): domain Bacteria; phylum Planctomycetota; class Phycisphaerae; order Phycisphaerales; family SM1A02; genus JADFNO01. The sequence continues at coordinate 2,772 of JAZFYE010000035.1, read as the reverse complement.
GTGCTGAAGGCGGCGGCCGAGGCTGGCATTCGGATCGTCCTTCTCAACGCGTATTACGCAGCGGGGGGAATTGGCGAGCCGTTGGAGGGCGCGCAGCGGCGATTTGGTTCGCTGTCGCTCGATGCGTTCTGGTTGCAGATGGATCGGTTGGAGACGCTGATCGACCACCAGACACAGTCACTGGGTGTTGTCGCACACAGTATCAGAGCGGCGGATATCGAGGACATCAGGGCGGTTCACGAAGAGGCGCACCGCCGTGGGCTCGTCTTTCACATGCATGTCGAGGAGCAGCGCAAGGAGATCGAGGATTGCGTGGCTCACTACGATCGACGCCCGATGCAGCTTCTCAATGAGCGATTGCAGATCGACAATCGGTTCACGGCGATCCACTGTACACACACCGATTCCACCGATATGGACTCATATCTCGCAGCTGGCGGCAACGTCTGTATCTGTCCGCTTACCGAGGCGAACCTCGGGGATGGGATCGCTGACGTACCCGATATCCTCAGACATAAAGGACGCATCTGTCTCGGCACCGATTCCAACGCGAGGATCTCGTTCATCGAGGAAATGCGTTGGCTGGAGTACGTGCAGCGCCTTGCAGGCCAAGGTCGTGGGGTCTGTACGGATGACTCGGGCAGTTGCGCATCAGCGCTGTGGCACATGGCGACAACCAATGGAGCGTATGCACTGGCGATCAAGACTGGGCGTGTCGAAGCTGGATACGCTGCCGACTTCGTTGCAATCGATCTTAGTCACCGATCACTGGAGGGCTGGTCGACCGAAACACTGCTTGATGCGTTGGTGTTCGGCAGCTCCAACGAAGCCATCGCAGCAACGTGTGTGAACGGAATGTGGATCGAAAGCGCCGCGAGTTAGCAACACCCGTTTAGCGGGTGTCGCGCAGCGTCCCTGGGCTACCTAGTTCACTGAGCCATCAGATTCCGTGCCAGGTGGTGGAACCTCCGTTCCTTCTATTGCCTCCGGTTCCGTCGTCTCCACAACATCACTGCGCTGAAGACGGATCTTCTGATACACCGCGTCGGAGATCACGTAGTACCAGTCGGCGAAACGGTCATTCAGCTCGCGCACGCGCTGCTGGGCATTTTGGACCTTCTCGTTATACGCCTGCTGCGCTTGCTGGTTGTCCTGTTCAATCTCGCGTCGAACTTCCTCAATCGCAGCGGCGATGCGCGCTTCACTCTCTTGGGCCTCAGCTGATTCCTCAGCCCCCGGAAGCTCGTCATCACCGGCCGTGTCGTCGGCAGGGAGAGTGGTCAGCTCGCGAAACTCTGGAAGCACCTGAATGTTCGGTGGTTCGATGAGGTCCGCGTCGAACCTTGCGGTGACGAAGAGGTACCGATTGGCGCCCCCGCCCCCGGACGATCCTTCCGCGCCGTCTTCTTCATCGTCAGCCGCGACCGAACCGAGCGCGATCTCGCCGAAGCGCAGCACGTACTGCACGCCGTCGTTCATTCGCACGGTCGTCACGCCCTTATTAGAGAGCAGCCGGCCTTGAACGATGTAATAGCCTCGGCTCTCCAACGATCGCGCGCTTTGCATGTCGAGCTCGAGTTGATCTTCCTCTCTCAGCTCGGCGCCGAGACCGGCGGGCTTACGATGGACATCGATGATTTCCAGATCATCCAAGGCCCGCTTCATCTCGTTGAGCTTGGTGTCGAGCAGTTGCTCGTTCTCGCCCAGGTCGTCGAGGCTCCACGACCGTTCGCTTTGATCGTAAGTTAATTGCAGCGTCTCGCCCTGGATGATCTGCCGATTGATCTCGTCGATCGAGTAGTCGTTGACGACGACTTGGGCGATGTCGTCGGCGTTCAATTGGAGAAGGTCGCGCTCGATCCAATCCTCAAATCGGGTGGAGAATTGTTCGGTCTCGATGGCGCAGAGGTAGACGCGTACACGGCCGGGCTCGCGGACGTAACGCTCGTCATCTTGACCCTTGACGGGCTTTCCGATGATGAGGTCGGCGAGGGTCCGGCCGGTTTCGCTCTGAAGTGTGACTCGCATCCCGACGCCGACCGCGCCCGGCTCAGCCTGCGTCGGATCGATCACGCCGTAGAGCTCGTGATCGCTTGGCGAATCGCTGACGTTGGAGCCCTTGATGAGCCCGATCATACTGGTCGCGGCGTCGGCAAACTGATTCTCGGCGTCGGCAGCGTAGTTCTCGTGGGAAGGGATCGACCACACCCCGTCATGCCGAGCAACCTTGAACGCCCGCGGCGAGGCCGTGTCCTCGTCGAACTCGACGATCTGAAGGCTGGCGGCGTCCAGCGGATCGGCGAAGTCCTCGAAGAACGCCTGGCCGGCATCGTTCAAGGGGTCGCGCGAGGGCGAAGCCGGTCTGGCCACCCACGCGACGACCAATGAAACGCCCGCCACCACAATGTAGATGATCGTCTTGATCTGCTCATTCATCAGCGTGCTCTTTCATCATGCGGTGCCACCAACAGATGATGTTTCGCGGCCCCGCATCCGTTGCTGTGGCGTGCCGACGTTCTCGATTCGGCGCCGCCTCGCGAAGACGAGGACGCCCACCACCAAGGGGGGGATGGGAGGCAACGTCACCGCCGCCAACTTGTACCGATCCTGGACGCGGCGGATCTCCATCGTCAGGTCGCGCTCGATTCTTTGGACGGCGTCGTCCCGCTCCCGCTCGAGGCGCTCGGTCGCGGCCTGCATTCGCTTGTCGCGGGCCTGCATCTTGGCTTGCACTTCCAGCGCCATCTGCTGGATGTCGATGCCCGGGCGCTG
>JAZFYE010000034.1:0-19921 GCA_036475395.1 Phycisphaerales bacterium | reverse complement strand
GGCATCCACCCCGTGGCCGGTCGCATGCCCGGGCACATGAACGTGCTGTTGGCCGAGGCGGACGTGCCCTACGACCAACTCAAGGAGATGGACGAGGTCAACGCCACGATGGAGCAGGTGGACGTTGTGATGGTCATCGGGGCTAATGACACGGTGAACCCGATCGCGCAGGAGGATCCGACCAGTCCGATCGCCGGGATGCCAATCATCGACGTGGGCAAGGCCCGGACGGTCGTGGTCGTGAAGCGGAGCCTGAATCCAGGTTTTGCCGGCATCCCCAATCCGCTGTTCGCGGCGAACAACACGCTGATGATGTTCGGCGACGGCAAGAAAGCCGTCCTGGAGCTGATCGCCGCGCTCAAGGAGGGCTAGTGGTTCCGGGCAGGTTCCGCCCCGACCGTCCAGACGCCGACCCGAGGAGGGCGCCGCCCCGAGTGATCCTTCGCCACCGGAAGCATTCCACCGGCTCTGGACTCGTGGGCCCGGCGTCCGATGGCCGACTATAGTACGACTGAAGATTCCGGCGGTATGGGAAACGCCTGGTCGTACAGGCGGAAATCAGACTCGTGAGCACGGACATCGACACTGCCCATCGTCACGTTGACACCAAACCCGTTGACGCCGTGGCCATTCGTTTTTGCGGCGACTCCGGCGACGGTATGCAACTGACTGGCGGGCTGTTCACCAACACCGCCGCCCTGTTCGGCAACGATATCGCAACCTTCCCAGACTTCCCGGCCGAGATCCGAGCGCCCCGAGGAACCACGTTCGGCGTCTCCGGGTTCCAAGTGCAGTTCGCCAGCACCGACATCTTCACGCCCGGGGACGCGGTGAACGCCCTGGTGGCGATGAACCCTGCCGGCTTCAAGACCAACATCATGGACGTGGAGCCGGGCGGGATCGTCATCGTCAACGAGGACGAGTTCAACAAGGGCAACTTCAAGAAGTGCGGGTACGAAGAAAGCTACGACCCCCTTGACGACGATGAGTTGAACCGCCGGTATCAGATCGTTCGGGTGCCGATGACCCGGCTGACGCGCGAATCGTTAACTGACTCGGGCATGGGCGCTAAGGACGTCGACCGCTGCCGAAACATGTACGCGCTGGGCATCGTGTGCTGGCTCTATGATCGTCCGCTCGACCCGACGATTCGGTTCTTGGACAACTTCTTCGGCAAGAAGAAGGACAAGCCCGAAATCGCCGCCGCGAACATCAAGGCGCTCAAATCAGGCTTCTTCTTCGGGGAGACGGCGGAGCTCTTCCCGGTCCGCTATCAAGTCGCGCGGGCCAGGCTCGATCCCGGCAAGTATCGCAAGATCAGCGGCAACGAAGCGACGGCTCTGGGGTTTGTCACCGCCGCGGCCAAAGCTAACAAGCAACTCGTCTATGCCAGCTATCCCATCACACCCGCTTCCGATGTTCTTCACACGTTGTCGCGGCTGAAGCGCTACGGCGTAACCACCTTCCAGGCTGAGGACGAGATCAGCGCGGTGTGCGCTGCCATCGGCGCTTCGTTCGCCGGACAACTTGCGCTCACCGGCACGTCAGGTCCGGGGTTGGCCCTCAAAGGAGAAGGGATCGGCCTGGCTGTGATGCTCGAGGTGCCGCTGGTGGTGATCGATGTGCAGCGTGCCGGTCCCTCGACGGGCATGCCGACCAAGACTGAGCAGGCCGATCTACTCATGGCGCTTTGGGGCCGGCCGGGCGAGTCGCCGTGCATCGTCGTCGCGCCGCGCAGCCCGTCGGACTGCTTTGATATGGCGATCGAGGCGTTTCGTCTCGCGGTTCGCTGCATGTGTCCGGTGATCTACCTTTCCGATGGGTACATCGCCAATGGCGCAGAGCCTTGGCGGCTGCCGGATCTTGATGCGATCGAACCGATTCAGATCGAACATCCCAGTGAGACAAACAATCCAGACGGCACGTTCTTGCCGTACAAACGCGATCCGAAGACACTGGCTCGCCCATGGGCGATTCCCGGAACCGAAGGACTTGAGCATCGACTCGGCGGGCTCGAAAAAGAGGCAGAAACCGGCAACGTTTCCTACGACGCGGAGAATCACGATCAAATGAGCCGGACTCGCGCCGCCAAAGTGCTCAAAGCCGCCGACATCATTCCACCATTAGAGGTCCGCGGTCCCGAGTCAGCCGACGCGCTCTTGCTCGGGTGGGGTGGAACCTATGGGACGATCACGACCGCCGGCGACGAGCTGCGCGACGCCGGCTACAGCGTCAGCACCGCCCACCTGCGCTATCTCAGTCCCTTCCCGAAGAACCTTCCGGACGTGCTCGGCCGATTCAAGACCATCATCGTTCCCGAGATCAATCTCGGTCAGCTTCTCAAGGTCATCCGCGCAAACTTTCTTGTTGACGCCGTCGGGATCAACGAGATGCGCGGCAAGATGTTCCGCATCGCGGATCTCGTCGATAAAACGGTCCAGATCATTGGGCGATAGCGCCGAGGCGAGTTCAATGCACCACACTCAATTGCCGACCTATAAGCCCAAAGACTTTGCCACCGATCAGGATGTGCGCTGGTGCCCAGGCTGTGGCGACTACGCGATTCTCAAGGCTGTGCAAAAAACGCTGCCGACCCTCGGGCGGCGCAAGGAAGATTACGTCTTTGTCTCCGGCATCGGATGCGCCGCTCGGTTCCCCTACTACATGGATACCTACGGCCTGCATTCGATCCACGGGCGGGCGCCCGCCTTCGCCACCGGCATCAAGCTTGCCAATCCCGCGCTCGATGTCTGGCTTGTCTCCGGCGACGGCGATTTGCTGTCCATCGGCGGCAACCACACCATGCACACCCTGCGCCGAAACGTCGATATCAATATCCTTCTGCTGAACAACCGCATCTATGGGCTGACCAAGGGGCAGTATTCCCCCACCAGTGAGTTCGGCAAGAAAACGAAGTCCACGCCCGTCGGATCGCCCGATTATCCCGTGAATCCGCTGAGCTGGGCCATCGGCGGCGGTTGCACCTTCGTCGCACGTTCGATTGACATTGACGTGCTCCACCTGGAAAAGGTGATGGCCCGCGCCGCCGCCCATCGGGGCACGTCGTTCGTCGAGGTCTATCAGGACTGCAACATCTACAACCACCAGACATGGTTCTACGCTTCGCAGAAAAAGACCCGGCCGGATAGCACGATCCAACTCGAACACTCCAAGCCCATGATCTTCGGCGCTGATTCCGACAATGGTCTGCAAATGGACGGCACGCGGTTGAAGGTTGTCGAACTCTCAAACGGCGTCAGTGAGGACGATCTGCTCGTTCACGACGAGACCGATCGCGGGTTGGCGTTCATGCTCACGCAGTTGTCGTTCCCGGAGTTTCCCGAGCCGCTGGGCGTCATCTACGCCTCGACGGAGCAGGAAACCTATGACCACGTCGTGCACGAGCAAGCCCGCCAGGTGATTGAGGAGCACGGCAAAGGCGACCTGTACAAGCTCCTGAACGAAGGCGAGACCTGGGTGGTCGAGGACGAGTGAGTGTCCTCAATAATCGCGGCTCACCGAGCCGTTGGGGAAGGTCATCAGTTTGTGACCGGGATGAACAATCAGCGGGCCGGGCCGACACGGCCCGGCCCGCTGGCATATTGTAACCACTGAATGCGCGACACCTACGACGTCATTGTGATCGGAGGAGGCCATGCGGGCGTTGAAGCTGCGTGGGCGGCGTCTTCTGCCCTAGCCCACGGCGGTAGCCGTGGGTTCTCCGGCGAAGGTCGTGTTGCGCTGATCACCATGGACCCGGCGCGAATCGGCCAGATGTCCTGCAACCCGGCTATCGGCGGGCTCGGTAAGGGCCAGATCGTGCGCGAGATCGACGCCCTGGGCGGCTTGATGGGCCTGGCCATCGACGCCACCGGCATCATGTTCAAGATGCTCAATACCTCCAAGGGCGCAGCGGTGCATGGACCGCGCGCCCAGGCTGACAAATACTCCTACGCCGCCGAAGTACAGCGACTGATTTCGACTCGATCCAACATCGATGTCATTGCCGGCACGGTGGATGACATCGTGGTCGAGAACGGGCGAGCGGTTGGGGTGGTTGTACCCGCCAGTGCAGGTGTGGTTCAGCCCGATCATCAACGGATCAAAGAGAATCTTGCCATTAACGGCCGAGCGCAACCCGTCTATGAACCTTCTTTGCCGGAGCGTTCGCGAAGCGGCAAGCCGCGGATGTTGCGTTGTGCGAATGTTGTCCTGACCACCGGCACGTTCATGCGCGGTCTGATGCATACAGGTGAAAAGCAAACCCACGGCGGACGCGTCGGGGAAGTGGCAGCTGTCGGAATCTCCGCAACCCTGCGCCGCCTTGGCTTCGAGCTCGGGCGCCTCAAGACAGGTACGCCGCCTCGACTTGCCGCCGAGTCGATCGATTGGGATGGATTGACACTTCAAATAGGTGACGACGAACCGATCCCCTTTTCTGATCTTTCTCCGGAGGTGTTACCCGCGGGCCGTTTCCCACACCTTCCGCAAACCCAATGCCGCATTACCGCCACGACCGCCCAGGCCCACGAACTGATCCGCGCGAATCTGCACCGAGCGCCGATCTACAGCGGTCAGATCGAAGCCGATTGCGGTCCGCGCTATTGCCCGTCCATCGAAGACAAGGTCATGCGCTTTCCCGATCGCGACTCGCATCATGTGTTTCTCGAACCCGAGTCGCTGCACACCAACGAGATCTATTGCAACGGCATCAGCACGTCGCTGCCCATCGACGTGCAAGAACGCGTCGTGCGCATGATGCCCGGCTGCGAGCGCGCGCAGATCATTCGCTGGGGGTATGCGGTCGAATACGACATGGTGTGGCCGCACCAGATCGACTCCACGTGCATGACCAAGTCGATCCAGGGTTTATTCCTGGCCGGGCAGATCAACTGCACCACCGGCTACGAAGAAGCGGCCGGCCAGGGACTGATCGCCGGGCTCAACGCCGCTCGCCTTGCCTGCGACAAAGAACCGGCCCGCCTCGGACGAGATCAAGCCTACATCGGCGTCATGCTCGACGATCTCGTCACCAAGACGCCGCGTGAGCCGTATCGAATGTTCACCAGCCGCGCCGAACACCGTCTCTTGTTGCGTGCGGACAACGCTGATGAGCGCCTCACCCCGCTTGGTCGCGAGCTGGGGTTGGTTGATGATCGCCGATGGGGCGCGTATCAACGTCGTCAGCATGAGCTGGGCATGATCCGCGATCGCTTCGATTCCGCCTCAGGCGGACTTGTCGATGGCAAAACGTTGCGAGAGATCGCCCGGCGGCCGGAGATTTCCACAAACGAAATCACGGCGCGGTTGGATCATTCCTTTGATTCACGACTGGTTGAGCGCGTGATCACCGAGGCCCGATACGACGGGTACATCGTTCGGCAACGCGCCGAGATCAAGCGACAGGTCCAAGCCGAAGGTCGAGCGATTCCCGCGTGGATCGATTTTCAGTCAATCCCGGGGTTGCGGGCCGAGGCCGCTCAGGTTCTCGCGAGATTTCGACCCAGGACAATGGGACAGGCGGCGCGTCTGGCGGGCGTGAATCCGGCCGACGTGACGCTCCTGGCCGTGGCGATTCGACGCGGCCCCGTCGTCATGGCGACAAGCCCTTGAGCACGCGTCGCGGCTCGGTGAAGCTTCGCCAAGCAACGACGGCACGGAAACGACGCGACGCAAACGGAAAGTTGCATCGGCGGTTGAGCCGACCTACGCTGTCGAACAATGCCACCGTAGCTCAATTGGCAGAGCGGCGGTTTTGTAAACCGCAGGTTGAGGGTTCGAATCCCCCCGGTGGCTGTTGGAAATGTGGTTTTTCATACTCGGCATATCGTTTTAGGTCAGATTTATGTCACCCCGCAGCGACCCGCGGCTTCGCCAATCCACTACTCACCAGCGCTGCCCGCACGTCGTCGGCGTCCCGCTCGGTCGCGCTCGTGTAGTACCGCAGCGTTGTACTGACGTTGCTGTGACCGGTGACCCTCTTGAGCACGTCCAGGGGTATATGGCCGCGAAGAGAACGCGCTCGTCCAGATCTTGAGGCCGCTTTGTGATCTACGAGCCGAAGCTGGGGGCGGCGAGCAACGAGAAGTAGGAAAGACGCGTGTGGCGAAGAAGACTGCTAGAAAGAAGGCTGTAAATAAGACACGCAAGAAGAAACGCAAGAAGGTCTAGCAGAACGAACGACGGACAGGCGGGTCGTTGCCGCCGATCGGCCCAGGTTCGCGTCGGCGCGATCGTGGCGGTTGATTGGCGCCTTCTGCCGGCGGCGGTGAAGGCGGGTATCCTGGCGATGGTGAAGGCGGCTCGATAAAACCGGGAGGTTTCAACACAATGTCGATGAAAGATGATGAACAGTTTTTCCACTTGGGGATGGGTTACTACGTCGCTTGTCGGTTCACCGCGCACGCACGGTTCGATATCATCACGGGAAATCTCTGCCATCATGCAATCGAGATGTTCCTCAAGGGCAAACTTGTCCAAACAATGGAGCGCGAGGTGCTCAAGAATGACCTTCGCCATAATCTCCCAAAGATTTGGGGAAAGTTCAAAGCTGAGATCGGCGATGAATCGCTAGATCAGTTCGATGAGACAATTCGCAAGCTGCAAGAATTTGAAGACATCCGGTATCCCGACAAGCTCGTCGACCTCGGCGCGCAGATCACCGTCACGATCGGCGGTCCGCCCGGCACCGGACCCGCGACAGGTCCGGCTGCAAACGTGCCGAGCTACGATCTGGTCCTCGGCGATATCGACGATCTGGTGAGAACCATTTTCGACGTATGCAGCTTCAACTCCGAACCATTCATCCCCTTTATGCAGCACAATCTTCTTGCGCATGAATACCTTGAAAAGAGCAACGCCAGGTTCGGGGTCTCGGCGAAGGAAACCTCGGGGGGCGGTAAGCGTGAACTACCAACCTGGGCGTGCTGGCTCATCGCCGTTGCCGTACTAGTCTTGACGATCGTGGTGGCGGGGTAATAACACCGTGAAAAACGAACACATCGCGAGCCGATTAGCCGGTATCCAAAAGATCCTCATGGGTGCACATCAAGCTGGTAGCGGTATGTCCTCCGCGTCCAAAGGTCGAGAGCGCGAGACATTCATCGACTCGTTCCTCAACGAGATATTTCCTTCACAGTTTCGGTTTGGCTCGGGCGACATCACAGATTCGAGCAGCAACAAGTGTGGCCAGATGGATGTGGTCATTGAATACCCCTTCCTCCCCAGTCTGCCAGTTGCGGGTAACTCACCTCGGCTGTATTTGGCGGAGGGGGTCGCTGCTGTAATCGAGGTCAAATCGAACGTTGGGGATCAGTGGAAGGAGGTCGTTGCCTCTGCGAAACGACTTTCCAAATTGCAGCGTACTTTCGGGGCGACGATCTCAATGGGCAAACGGCCGGAGCCGCGGATTCCTCTCTACGCGGTGGGATATGACGGCTGGAAGACGATGGAGACCCTGCAAAAGCGCATAAAGGACGCACCTCTCGATGGCATTCTTGTCATCGGACAGAAACTGTTCTTCGCGCCAACTGCAACTGCGAGGGGTGATTGGTCTCTATGGGGTCTGATCGGCTGCTTGCACGCAGACCTCACCGGTCTCAGGAATATCTCGGTCAATCCATTCGCTTATGCTGTGTCCTAGTCGAGCACGCAAGCGACGGTGTTGGACATCAGGACACCTCCACCCCACACTCCGGGCAAACCTCATGCTCCGCCCCGCGCAGGTCGTAGCCGCATTTGATGCACTGCCCGCGTCTGCGGCGGATAATTCGGCGCGCGGTGAATGGGCCAAACGTCAACAACCAAAGTATCGCGATTACCGCAGCGTAGAAGATCGTGTTGATCGCGAAGCCGGGCCAGATGGGTGCCAGCGGGAGTGCGAGAAGGCGAGTTCCAGCATCGGGAGAAAACCAGGGTACGGTTATCAGCCAGCCTACGTATGATTGACCTTGCCCGCGCGGCAGCGTGCTTGATCGCAGATGTGATAGCATCGGCCACCCGTGAGCTTGCTCAATGAAGTGCACCTGCGCGTCCACATCTTCTCTCGCTGGAGCAGTCGCTGCTCGGCTCCAATTCGGAGCTACTTCTGAACCACCCTTCGGTACGTAATCCGGATCAGCAATGGCATACACGGTCATCACGCCGGGACCCGAGCGGTTGTAAATGGACCATTGCGGCTCAGTGGTTGGCGCGTCCATGCGGCCCATGTTCAGCAAGAACACGCCGTACTGGTACTGGGGTACGACTATAGCGAGAGACCAGGCGATAGCGGTGGTCACTGTTGCACCTGCGACCAAGAAGAGCGCGAGCTTGAACAGGCGGCGATTCACGACAACATTCTAGACCACAGCTTCCCGTCGCCAACCGCATTCGGGACAACCAGCGGAGAAGTCACCGCGCAGGTCGTAGCCGCACTTGATGCATCGTCCTCGGTTGCGACGGATAACACGGCGAACAACAAACGGGCTAAGCCACAGCATCCCCAGGATCGCCGCGTAGAAGATTGTGTTGATCGCAAAGCCGGGCCAGATGGGGCGAAATGGCAGTGCTCGCCATATCGACAGTCTTAGTCTTGTTGATAACCAAGTCTGGTACTCGGGTGACAACTTAAAGCCCCCATCGATCATGCGATTGCGTTGATCGGGGTGTGTTCTGCTGGTGCCTGCCCCGTTCCACAAGATTATCCACTCTGAGTGATTGGAGCAGGATAGTCCACGCCGTGGCCAGCCAGCCAAGTCACATGAACCGGCCCGTGCATCGTCAGTCCGCCAAAAACCAGTAGGAAGACCGTCTGGTTCGGACTCTTGAGTTATCCAGTTAATGCGTGTCCGACCGGACATCCGTTGGACAAATCGCACCTCTCGTTCACCAGGTGCGATATCGGTTGACAGGATATCTCCGGGTCGATTGGCGAGCGGTACGCCAAGGACAAACCCCCACGCCACGGCGACGTTGACGACCGCGCCGAGGAGGAGGAACACAACGAGTTTGGTGAGGCGGCGCTTCACAGGGTGATTCTACGGCCCACCGGCTGATAGGGGTTCGCAGATCACGGCGGATCAGGGTATGATCCCGCAAAGCGCATCCGGTCTGATCCCCGGATGAACGCGGCACGGACGCTGGTAGCCCAACTGTTAGATCGCTCTGATGGTCGATGCCCACAACTCCGACGATCGCGGTCTGCTGCAGGCCTTCGTCGCCGACGGACGTTCGCTCCTGCTTCTAACCGCCTTTGCACTGATCTTCGGTGGGTTATTCGCCTTCTTCCTCGCAGCAACTGGCCATTTCCTACCGCACGATCTCGCGTTCCTCGGAATGAGCCCACAAGAGCTCCGCGAGATCGCTGATGGCAAACTCGCGCACTTCATGATCCACGATCGCGTGGCCTTTGGAGGGGCGCTCATCGCGATCGGCACTCTCTATGCCTGGATCGCCGAGTTCCCCCTCCGGGCCGGTCACGCCTGGGCGTGGTGGCTCTTCCTCCTTAGCGGCATCCTCGGTTTCGGCAGCTTTCTCCTCTATCTTGGATACGGCTATCTCGACTCTTGGCATGGCGTCGTAACGCTCGCGCTGCTTCCGTGCTTCATCATCGGCCTCATCAGGTCGTACTTTGCTCTCCGCATCCCCCTTACACCCAAGTGCCTTCTCGTCCCCGCACTTGCCGTCAACTGGCGATCCCCCTATGGGGCCGGTCGAGCCCTCCTCCTTGTCACGGCAGTCTGCCTTGCTCTCGGCGGCCTCATCATCATGGGAGTTGGCGTCAGCAGCGTCTTTGTACCCCAAGATCTCGAATTTATGGCTGTCACGCCCGACCAGCTCCACCAACTCAATGCTCGTCTTGTGCCGCTCATAGCGCATGATCGCGCCGGCTTTGGCGGCGGTGTCTGCTGTTGCGGCGTTACTATGTTCTTCTGCGTCTGGTGTGGGCGACCTTCGAGGGGCCTGTGGCAGGCTATTCTCATCACTGGCCTCGCAGGTTTCGGCGCAGCCATCGGCGTTCACCCCGCAATCGGATATACCGATTTCGTACATCTCGCCCCGGCCTATCTAGGTGCCGTCATATTCGTTGCTGGCGTGGCACTCACTTTCAACACCATGGTGCGACCCTCTACTTCCGACGATGCCGGGAGAGCAATCTAACATGGTGGTGAAGCTGACGCTTCACGACAACATTCTAGACCACAGCTTCCCGTCGCCAGCCGCACTTGGGACAACCGGCAGAGAAGTCGCCGCGCAGGTCGTAGCCGCACTTGATGCAGTGACCGCGCTTGCGGCGGATGAGGCGGCGGAGCGTGAATGGTGCGAACGGCACCGAGAGGATCAAGGCGTAGAAGACGGTATTGATTGCAAAGCCGAGCCAGATGGGGCGAAGAGGAACAGCCTTCCATATTGGCGTGGTTCGGTCGCGGATTCGCACTGGTTCAGTTGCCATTGTAACGGGTCCAAACGTTGCAGTTTCCTGTAGCGGAGGAACCCGAAAGTCAATAGGGAACGAGTACGTCGCTACTGGGCCGGAGTAGATCGACCACAGCGAGCGTAGTGGATAGCCCGCCAAATCGCGTGACTCTCGATCAGACCCGAGCAACGTATAGTCGGCGGGTCCGCGAACCTCACCCAGCTGTCTCGGCACGGCCCCGTAAAAGTCCCAGACAACGCGGGTCCGTCCAACTGCTTGCTGTATAAGCCAGAATTCTGCGACGTCTAGTGAAACTCTTCGTATCACCTGATCACCGGGTTGGTTTGCCACCCGGACGCCGAAGTAGCACCCCCACGCCACGGCGACGTTGACGATCGCGCCGAGGAGGAGGAACACGACGATCTTGGCAAGCCAGCGCTTCACGACAACATTCTACGACGCTACCTCCCGTCGCCAGCCACATTCGGGGCAGCCGGTCGATCCGATTAGGCGCAAGTGGTAACCGCAGTTTGGACAAAGACCACGCGTGGTGCGGCTATACCGTCGCAGCAGCCCCAACAGTCTTACGGCTCTGATCGTCTGATCTGACGAATTGCGATGAAGACGGTCAGGGACGCGACGAGGACGATCGTGGTCAAAAGACCGCCTTCGGGGCCGAACGCCCCTCCTGTCCACAGTTCGGCGTCATTCGTAGTGCTCAGCAAGAGAGAGACCCTCGGCTCGAATCCGCTCACCGGCAGTCCGAAACCAGGTCCGAGCGCGAAGTTCCATCCGAAGTGCAGACCAATAGCAAGCGACAGCCTGCCGGTCCATAGATAGGTCATTCCAAAGAGCAGGCCCAACAAGGTAACATTTACCGCACCGATCGCAGTGGCATTCTCGTTGGTCAGGTGCAACACCCCGAAGATGAGTGCGGCAACCAGGCAGCCGAGCCCGGGCCGTGGGCACTCACCGCCAAGCCCTTCGGATAGATTTGTAATGAGGAAGCCGCGGTGGAACAGCTCTTCGAAGACAGCAACGGCCCCGTAACGCAGTACAAAACCGATCCAGCCAGCGACGAAAGGGACGTCGTAGCGGTTGTGCAGTCGCTCGCCGATGGCGATCCAGCCCAAGCGTACCTGCACCCAAAAGATGAGTGAAACCAAAGCAATTCCCAGCAGAGTGCCGATCGCAAGGTACCTTGGCTGCCAGGAGAGACCATACTCACGGAAGGCGCGGCGGTCGATCCTTCTTGCCAGTAGTCTCGCCACGCCAATGAGGATGAGGGCAGCAAGCAACTGCCATAGAAAGCTTTCGATGAATGGGATCTCGATGGCGTCTACCGCGGCGGCCAGAGTTCCAATCACCGTCATGATAGCGATGAAACCAATGGCGATGCGCCAGCCAGCTCTGGGACGCGGGCGCCGCGGATCAACAAAAATAGAACGCAGCAAATTCACCGACTCACCTTTCAAGAGAGTTCGGAACTCCATCGCCCGAGAGTCTGTCGTGCCGGATGTTGCCAGTGAGACAAGGGTGACGGTGCAAGCGTTTCACAAATATTGCTATGGACCTCTTGGTAGTGCGACAACGTGGCACCGTACCGCGCCGGACCCTGGGGGCGCGAGCGCAACGTCATGGAGTAGCGACGCAGAACCAACTCGGCTTGAGGCTGGCCCCAGGCTGTCGGGACCGAAACGAGGGCGAGCGTGGCTGCAAGGGCGATTCGGGGTTGTCGCATGGGCCACCTCCTCCGGTTACAGGATACCACGGTGGGCGTCCGGGCTGATATCTCACAAATGCCGGTTGGATTCAGCCCGCCGGTGGTACGGTGTACCCGTTCGGTCGCACGGGGGGACACCTCGGCCATGGACCTGCGGCAGGCGCTACCACTGTGCGGCCACTTTGGCAAGAGGAGGCCCAATGATGTACGCATACTCAGTTTCAACGAAACGTTCAGTCGTCGTCGCCGTCGTCGTGCTTGCAGTGGTCATGAGCGGACAGCGCGCCAAGGCCCAGCCCGGCTGGGTTCTGTCGCACCAGAAGATCAGCGACACCCAAGGCGGCTTCACCGGCATCCTGGATGATTCCAATGGGTTCGGCTTCTCGGCGGCCTCGCTGGGCGACCTTGACAACGACGGCGACACCGACCTGGCCGACCTCGGCATCCTGCTCGCCGACTTCGGCTACGGCCGGTGAGCGACCAGTTCGCCAGGTGCTACTGCGGGTCCGCGCTTGAACAACGACACCCCACCACCGAACGGAGCGCCGACAGTCCAAACGCAAGGAAGTATCCGCTTACATATCGAGCCGTGCGGCGTTACGATAGTGAAAGCCCGACATTGAATTGGTGCGGGCTGTTGGGGGCCGGACGGACCATCTCCTCGACGATCTCATGCATGTAGCGCGGGACCTTGACCGGCAGGCCGCCGCGCCGTTGCCGCGGCGGGGCGCGGCGGTCGCATCGCGTTTGAACGCGCGAGGGATCCAAACCAACTCGGCGGACGGACCGAAATTAAATGTGGCGGGCGATAAAAATTTCTGATTTGGTGGCAGAAATAGGCGGCTGGTGCGGATACCCCGTGGAGCGCTGGGTGTTCAGCCACCCCTGTAAAGGAGCTGCGCCCGTGAAAACACGTGTGCTCGCGCGTCGTTGAGACGCACGGACCGGCCCTTGAACGCAGCGATTCGCCGCAGCGGCGCTCTCATACGCCGGCCGTGCCATTCGTCGCCGGGCCGACGAAGCAACCTTGAGCCGAAAACCGAACCGAAGGAGACACACATGAAGAATCGCACTGGAAAGCTGACGGCATTGGGATTCTTGGGAGCCGGCTTGCTCGCGGGCTCTTGGGTTCAGAGCGCTCGGGCCGGCGACATTCTGGTCGCCGATTGTCTTGGGCATAAGGTGAATCGTGTGGACGAGAACGGCAACTTCCTCAGCCAGTTCGTTCCGGTCAACGGCGGCGGGCTGGTCTTTCCGCACAACATGATCTGGGGGCCGGACCGCAACAACGACGGACGCGAGGACGTCTACATCGCCGGTTTGCAGAGCCAAGCTGTGCATCTCTACGACGGCATAACGGGCGATCCAATCAACGGCGGAGTCTTCGCCTCCGGGGGCTTGACCAACCCGGTTGATCTGGATTTTGGCCCGGACCGCAACGGCGACGGCGTGCCCGATCTCTATGTGCTCAACAACAGCGGCAACAATCGGGTTTTGTGGTACGACGGGATCACCGGTGCCTTGGAAGGGGTGTTCATCTTCGCGAATAACGGTGGGAATTACAACAGCGCGGAGTTCATGGCCTTCGGCCCCGACGTGACCAAGGACGGTGTGCCCGAGTTGTACGGCACCAGCCAGGCCAACGGCATTATCTTTCGATTCAACGGCGCGACCGGTCAGTACATTGATCAATTCTTGAACGGCGGGGCGGGTTACTTCACCGGCCGCGACCTGCTTTTTCACACCGACGGCAAGCTGTACATCTGCAACGGAGCGGGGGGCGACAGCATCGTGCGATTCAACGGCCAAACAGGACAGGAGGGTGAGGTCTTCGTCGCCGCCGGCAGCGGCGGTTTGAGCAACCCGCACGGGTTGGCGTTCGGCCCGGACCGCAACGGCGACGGCGTGGGGGACCTGTACGTCGCCAGCCAGGCGAACGCCTCGGTGATTCTCTACGATGGCGTCACCGGTGATCTGATCACGGTTTTGGTTCAACCCGGCGATGGCGGTCTGTTGGCGGCCGCGTCCGTGCTGTTTCTCGCCGAGCCATGCCCGTGGGATCTTTTTGGCGACGGCTCGGTCGGGTCAACCGATCTGCTTGCAGTGCTGCTAAATTGGGGGCCGTGCGATGGCTGCCCCGCCGACTTCGACGGCGACGGCACCGTCGGCGCATCCGACCTCCTCGCACTCCTCGTGACCTGGGGGCCGTGTCCGTAGCTGCACTGTAGGTGGGCCGCGCGGGACGGTCAGTCGTCCTGCTCCTTCGAGTTCACCTCATCGGCATCGGGTAGCTTCGCGCGCCACTCGGCGGCCTCGGTCGGCTTGTCCCAAACGTCGTCCACGCTGATGAGCGGGTTCACTTGGACTCATCTTCCAACGCGGCCTCGAACTTGGCGAGGGCGGCTTCGTAGTCGCTACGCCCGGGGGCTTCGGGGGGAAGCAGTGACAAGGCCGTCTTTTCGGTCTCGATGGCTGCGGCCGTGTCGCCCGTCATGAACTGAGCCAGGGCGAGTGTGTCGAGGATGCCGGGATCGACGCCGCCGGCCTTGTCCACGGCTTGCTGAGCCAGCGGCAACGCCCGGGCGGGGTCACGCAGCTCCGCGTGCCATTGGTCAGCAGATCCGAGGCCGCCTCGTTGAGCACTTGCGCCGAGGCGTCCGGGTCCTCGACCTGCCCGAGTTGAAACTCATGAAACTCACGCCAGAGCGGGGGCGCATCGTCGCCCCGATCCAGCCCGCCATAGGCCAAGGCCAAGCCCCGCAACGCGATCCGCGTCCACGGATGACCCATCCCGAGCACAGGGCGCTTGCTCGATGAAACCGACTGCCGGCTCGGTCTGAACTGCCGTTGCGTGCTCACGGACCTCTCCGAACAAGGTATGTGCCCGGAATACGGCGGGGGCTACGATCTGAACCATCGTCGGGCCGAGTGGCGGGATGCGTACCGCGTACCCTGAGTGCAGGTCGCTGATCCCCCGTCGGATCAAGCCCGATGGCGGCTGGTTGGCAGAATTCCGTGATCGACTGGCTTCAGATCGGCTCCACCTACAACAGCCTCTAACGGTCCTGGGAGGGGTTGATCGGGCCGTGGGGCATATTACCATGGGCCAGTACAGGAATTCCCACAATTCGAGGCAGCCAAGCCACCGCCAGGCCGTATCCTATTGCTGTTAGGGCTATCGTTCACTTCTTGTTGGGCTTTTAGATGCGAAGAAACGGGACAGGTCGCTGCGTGCAACGGCACGAACTGGAAGCGCTCGCCCGAGGTTCGTTATCTGGTGAACGGGCCCAGCGGCATCGGCATCACCTCGAAGCTTGCACAAACTGTCGAAAGGCGGTGGCTGAGATTGAGGCTGAGCAACAGTTGTTCGGCGAGCTGCGCCAGGTTGTGTGTGAAGAAGAGAATATGTCAGTGGCTGGTCGGACCCGTTTCCAAGACGTGTCCGCTTGTCACGGTTCGTCGCGTGACGGGTTCATTGATTCAATAGAAGGCTACGATCTCGACTGCGAGCTTCACCGCGGCGGTCAAGGCGTCATCTACAAGGCAACGCAGCACGTACCGCGAAGAACCGTGGCGTTGAAAGTGCTCTTGGCGGGATCATTTGCCTCGCCGCGCGAGCGCTTCCGTTTCGATCGCGAAGTGGGGCTCATTACGTCATTACGACATCCCAACATCGTTACCGTTTTTGAAAGTGGCACGGCGGGGAGCCGGCCTTACTTCACCATGGAGTTCGTTCAGGGATGGCACCTCGATCAATACCTGGTCGATCGCGACCTGTCCCTCCACGATCGATTGCGACTATTCCAAAAGATCTGCTGGGCGATGCACTACGCGCATCAACACGGCGTGATGCATCGCGATCTCAAGCCGGGCAACATTCTTGTTGATGAAACGGGTGAGCCGCGCGTCTTGGATTTCGGTTTAGCCAAAGCCGACACGGGTGAAACCAACATACTGCAGCACGTTACGGTCACGGGCGAGTTCATGGGAACACTCGCGTACGCTTCGCCTGAACAAGTTACGGGTGATCCGAGCCAAGTGGATATTCGAACGGACGTGTATTCGCTTGGTGTGGTCCTGTATGAAATGCTCTCGGAGCATCTGCCTTATGAGACGACGGATCATCTCGGTGAGATGTTGCGCCGGATTTCGCAGGACGAGCCGGCTTCGCTGACGGGAGGCGAACGACCGGTAGATGACGAGTTGGAAACGATCGTCATGAAAGCGCTGGCCAAGGACAAGGAGCGCCGATATCAATCGACGGAAGCGCTGGCGCTTGATATCGAACATTATCTCAAGTGTGAGCCGATCGAAGCGCGTCGCGATAGCACGTGGTATGTGCTGCGAAAAGCGCTGCGTCGCCACAAATTAGCGGTGGTAGCGGCGGCGTTCATGTTGCTGGTGATCATCGCGTTTAGCGCGACGATGACGGTGATGTACGGCAAAGCGGAGCGAGAAGCGACGCGGGCCAAACAAACCCAGGTGTTCCTCGAACGATTGCTCGCATCGGCGAGTTCGTACGATCTCGGGCCGGATGTGAAGCTTTTGGCAGTCTTGCAGAGCGCCGAGCAGCGGATTCACGATGAGCTTGCGGCGCAACCGGAGGTGGAGGCGTCGGTTCGACTCACCATCGGTCGAACGTATGCCAGTATTCGCTTCTTTGCGCAAGCGGAACACCATTTGCGTGCCGCCTTGAAGATCAGCCGTGAGGTCTATGGCAAGGATGATCCCAGGTTGGTCGCGTCTGTGGCGCTGCTGGGGGTCGTGTTGGCCGAACAGAACAAGCCGGCGAGTATTCGGTTGCAGCGTGAAGCGTTGGACACTCGTCTGAGGTTATACGGCGCTGATGATCCACTGACGGCTGAGAGTACGATGGATCTTGCGTCCGCGTTGGGAAGATGTGGTCAGGATGAGCATATCGTGAAGGCGCAGGCGCTCTTTGATCGGGCGATCGAGCGTTATCGTGATTTGGGTCCATCACACCGTCGTGGACTGGCGCGGTGTCTGCATAAACTCGCAAACTTACATCTACAGCAAGATCAATACGATCAGGCTGAGCCGGTGTTGGAAGAGGCTTTGGCGATATATCGTCAACTCGCTGACGGAGATGATCCTTACGCGGTCGAATTGATCCACGACTATGCGACGTTCCTCGCGTGGGCAGGGGAGTATGAGCAAGCGGATGAACTCTTGCGCGAATCCCTTGTGATCACGCCGCGGGCGTTCGGCCAGGTGGCGATGCCCTATCTGAGTTGGGAGTTGGGCAAAGTGCGACACGCGCAACACAACTACGCAGCAGCGGAAGCGATGTACCGCAAGGCGTTGGTGAAAAGTTGCGTGCGCATCGCGGAAAAACTGCCGCATATTAGCGAACCGGTCCTGTCTGCAGCGTCACCCTTGTTTCGAGAAGAGGACGGTGAAGTTGACGCATCGGTGTACCTGGCGATATTCCGATCGATGCGCGGGGTGAAACAGGTTCCTCAATTGCAACTCGCCCAGGGGCTGTTTGATCTTGGCGTGTTGCGGCTGGATCAGGGAGATGCAAGCGGGGCAGCAGCGCTTTTACGAGAATCGTTGGATATTCGCAGCGAACACCTGGCGGCGGATCATGTACTGATGGCCGAGGCAAACAGCGCGCTGGGTGGGTGCCTGACAAAGCTCGGTGAATTTGCGCAAGCGGAACCGCTGCTCGTGGCCAGTTACCAGAGGCTCAAAGCGGTGCATGGAGAAGCGAGCGTGCCGGCCGATACCGCGCGAGCACGCTTGCTGGATCTTTACAAACAATGGGGGCCGCCTGACGAGGCTGGTGGATTGAAACTGCCCAACTCCCGGGCTGGGGCCGGTACGGGGGCCAGTACCGGATCGGGTATTGGGGACGTTGATCTGCCGGCGAAGACGGGTGCATCCTCATCATGAGAACAACGCGAGTTTCATTGTTGTTACGTGTCAAGGACGCCTCCGATGGAAATGCGTGGGACGAGTTTCACGATCTGTACGCGCCGCTGCTTTACAACTACGCGCGCTCCCGAGGTCTTTCAAGTGCTGATGCGGAGGAGATTCGTGACCAATGCCTCGAAGTCGTTGCCCGGAAGATTACAGATTTTGAATACGATCGGGCCAAGGGCGGATTCAAGTGCTGGTTGTACCGGATCGCCAGTTACAAGATCATCGACATGCTTCGCAAATCCAGAGAGAAGCGAGCGGATACCCGCGTGTTGCGATCACTTCGTTCGCCGGAACCGTCGCCTGACGAGCTTTGGGAAAAACACTGGCGAAATGAACATTTGAAGTTCTGTGTGCAACAGGCGCGAGCCTCCGTTTCCGAACAGAGCTATAGAGCCTTTCATATGCTCTTGTTTGATGGCTGCTCGGTGACGGATGTCGGCGAAGCGCTGGGGCTCAATGCGAATCAGGTCTACAAAGCCAAGTCACGCGTGCTTCAAAGGATTCGCGAAGTGCTGGATCAGCTTGGAACGAGCGATGGCGTGGTCGCGACCCAACTGGGGCTTTAGCAAGTCACGCGTGCATTGCCGTTGTCTTCGGCTTGTCCATCCTGGTCATGAACCGCTTCGGCCAATCTGGCGTGGGCGCGCAGTAGATAGTCTTTTCTACGCGCTGATCTGGTTTATTCTTCTCGGAGGCGTGGGTTTTGTACGCAGAGAAATACGTCGTGTGCAAGGCCACTGCATCAAATGCGGCTCCGACCTGCGCGGAGCGGAGCATGAGGTTTGCCCGAAGTGTGGAGCTGATGGGTCACTATGATCTCCACCGACGATGGGCAGTCTTCTTCCTTCTCCCCAAGCGATCGAATGCAGATCACGCTCAACCGAGACTCCGTCTGGAGTCACCTAAATGCAAAGCCCACTGCCGTTGTCGTTCACTGTCCACGATGATGTCCCGGTCGAAGAGGGGCGCATCGTCGACACCGGGCTTGGCGAAGCCAATGAGCGAGCCGCCCCACTGCACGAGGTGCAGCCTCTCTCCTGCTTCGCTCGCCTACCGAGCGATGCCGTCATCGGCGGCGCCGTGGGGCGGACGTGGGGGAAGTGCTGTGAGCTTCAGCAGATCTGGGTCGATTCAGGGCACCGGCGTCAGGGTGTCGGTGCGCTGTTGGTCCGAACGTTCGAGAAGCACACTCGAGCCCGCGGTTGCACGACGTTCTATCTCGAGACCTTCAGTTTTCAATCGCCCGCGCTGTACCGCTCGCTCGGGTACGAGATCAAGCTGGAGCTTCGGGGTTTCTCGCCTGGCATCGTCAAATACGTCATGGTCCATGAACTGGGCGACGATGATGCAGGTGCCTGACCCTCGACGCCATGTGCAATGTCTGCGGCATCCACTGCGCGACGTGGGTTGGCGAAGATGAGCACGGCGATCGTCACTACACGCTGGAGGCCTGCGACGACTCAAGCGAGCAGTTCATCGTTCACAACTACGATCTGATGGGGGCCGTGTGTGAGCTGGCGGTGTTGCTGGGATGTGATTTGAGTGATGTATGACTGCGCACGGCCCTCGTTAGCCCCGGCCACTTTTCGCCGTTCGCAACGGTCGGCAATTCGTTGTGGAAGCACCCTACGGTCCCGGCTTCAATGTGCGGCCTTTGCCGTTGCGGTTCCACGCGCCGATGACGCCATTGCCGTATTCGTCGACGGTGAGAGTACACACGCTCTCGCCGCTCTTGTTGTAAACTGACAAAGTCCCGCCATCGCCTTCCCGGTCCCAGCCGATAGCTAGAAGTTTCTTTCCCTGATCATTCCACGTTGTAACCGAACCGCCTGGTCCATCCACAGACACGCCAAGCT
>JAZFYE010000033.1:0-31503 GCA_036475395.1 Phycisphaerales bacterium | reverse complement strand
TCCTGCAAAACGTCCCCCAACGCCGTGACGAAGTCCTCCGTTCGGACCCGCTGATCATCGTCCTGAATCATCGGCGTCATCGGATCGGGAATCAGGGCAGCCACGATCGGCACTTCGCCAAAGAAATACTGCACCCACGGCAGTTGCAGCTGAATCGAGTGCTCAGCAAGGTGGTCGAGCTGATCGACAATCAGGGGCCGGCCAAACTGCTCCATCAACATGCCGATCACGATCGAGTCCGCGGGATTGCAACCCATCGGCGAGTCGAACCCGTACTCCGACATCACCACGCCGTCTCCCAACCCGAAGTGATTCGTTCCCAGAATCACAACACGGTCCGGCGGGTCCAGGTCCTTGAAGCCGTAGTACGCCCCCGCGTAGTTCGGCCAGCCTCGCTCGTAATCCAGGTGTGGCGCCACAATGGCCGTGGCTGGCGCCGCCAGCTCCGGATCGTCGGTCTGGTCCAGGTAGCCCTCAATTGCCTTGCGGCACTCAGCCTCGTCCTTGCCCATCGCGCGCGACGCGGTGGCCGGGAACGCCCCCTTGCTTTGAAGCTTCTCTTTCAGTTCCGCTTCGAGTTGCTCGAACGTTGGTCCCCACAGCAGCCCGAGTTTGTCCAGTTGCCTGGCCAGCTCGATCAGTTGATCGACATCGCCGTTGAGCTGTTGCGCGATCTCGTCGATGGGGCGCTGACCCTGGAACTGCTGGAGCGCCGCCAGCGCCTGGGCCGGAACGATCATCGTCTGTTTGGACAACATCGCCGGGTCGCGCAGCGCGATGTACGCCTTGCCGTCTTTGCGCACCGGCATCGGTTGCAACGGCCGCAAGTGTGGCAAACGAAGATGCTCAGGCAAAGATTCCAGTGACATCGCAGTTGCTCTTGGACCAGTAATGTAGCGGGGGCCGCCGCCATTGAACACCCGTCGGACACGGCCCTCACAAACGCACGTCGAGCATACGACGCAACCCCACACCAGGACAAGCCACGGCCGTACAAATCGATCGCCGTCACCATTTAAAAACACACTCACCCACCCACCCCGACGCCCAGGGATTCCAATGCCTGGGGTACCAATCCCTGGGGTACCAATCCCTGGGGTACCAATCCCTGGGATACCAAAATCCCCGGGGTACCAATCCCCGGGATTCCTCTGCCAAACCTCAAGTCCTCAAGCCCTCAAACCTCCAAGCCTTCTTCCTTCTCCCCCTCGATGCCATGATGCCTCGATGCCTTCTTCCTTCACGGACACGGCCCCCAGTTGGCGAGGAGGGTGAGGAGGTCGACAGTTCCTACATCGTTGGTGTTGTCAAAATCAGCGGGGCAGTTGGCCGGATCGTCGCAGACTCCCCAGGCGGCGAGTGGCGCGAGGAGATCGGATGCGCCGACGCTGCCGCTGCCGTCAAGGTCCCACGGGCACTTTCCGGGGGCGGCAGCATCAAAGACGTATGCCGAGCCGGAGCCGTTGCCGTTGTCATCGTCCCGGCTGGCACCGACGATGGCGATACCTCCGCTGATCGCGACGGCGCGGCCGAAATGGTCGAGCGCCGCGCCGTCGTTAGCCAGGAGCTTGGCGATCTGCCGGCCCGTGGTCGTGTCAAAGAGGTAGGCGGAGCCGGACCAATTGCCGTTGTCGTCGTCCCCGAGGGCCCCGACGATTGCGGTGGTGCCGCTGATCGCGACGGAGGTGCCGAATTCGTCGCACGCCGCTCCGTCGATCGGTGGGATCCTGAATCATTACTACCGCGAGGCTGCATGATGCGTCGATCGCATAATGGAACACGACGAGGTCCAAACTGTTGTGGATCAATCACCTTTGAGAGACAGCGGGGCCGCTGCCTTGGCGCGACGTATTCCGTTGCACCAACTGTCGCAGATCGTCCACGGCGGGACCGGAAAGCCGCAGGACCCTTTTTGGAACTCGCGATACCTCTACCGGCCGATCAGTATCTACGTCACATGGGCTGCGGTGAGGATCGGGATTGGACCAGTCGCAGTAACGCTTACAGGAGGCCTTTGTCTGCTCGCAGCGGCACTCTGCTACGGCAGCGCATGGCCGTCGCTGTGGCTGCTAGGCGCTGGCCTGTTGTTCTTGTTCGTTGTGCTCGATCACGTGGACGGCGAAGTGGCGCGTTTTGAGCGATGGCGGCTCCACCAAGAACACGACTGGCGCAAGGATTTTTACGACACCTGCAGCCATGCCGGAGAAATCGCGGTATTTGCCGCCGTGATGATGAGGCAGCTTGTTCTGCTGGATGGGCCGATGTGGCTCCTGGTTGTGGCTGTGCTGTTCTTGTTTCCAGGTGGAATCGCACCGTGGCAGCGGTATTGCGAAGTACTCATCAAGCTGCGCGCCGAAACGCCCGGTTTCGGCAATGCTGAGCTCCCGACCGATTACCTCAAGCCAGACTCCTGGAGCAACATGGAGCGCGATCTTGCCAAGTCCAAGCGTCTACCGGCCCACAAAACCGCTCTGAGACTGCTTTCGCGGACGGTCGGTTTCCCCGGTAATCGGCACCTGCTCATGCTCGCCACTCTCGCTGACGTTGCGGCAGCACCCAAAGTCGGATTGAACGGGCACGAGCTTCCGTATCTTGCGATATGGGCCACCCTGACATCGCTGCACGCCGCGGCTGCAGGCATCAAATCCACCTTCGTGTACGGACTGCGGTTCCAGCAACTGGCCGCTTCTTTCGAACCGGAGGCCAAGGGGCGAAACTGAGCGTTGCGCCCATGGTGCTGTTGACGGCAGTCGTATTTTTCCCAGAGAACGGATGCAATTGGTAGATTAGAAAACGAGGGCGACACTCGCGATCTGGGTCCAGGTCCTCACGATCGAGCAGCACGCGGGCGGACTACGGACACGGCCCCCAGTTGACGAGCAGGGCGAGGAGATCCGATGCGCCGACGGTGCCGTTGCCGTCGAAGTCGGCGGGGCAGCCTTTGCACGGCCCCCAACTGACCAGCAGCGAGAGTAGGTCCGAAGCGCCGACGGAGCCGCTGCCATCGAGATCCCACGGGCAGGGGCAGGCGTTGATCGAACCGGTCTCGTCCGCATAGTTGGTCGGGGAGTTGGGACCGGTGAAGTTGGGATCGTCCCCGCCGTCGTGAAGGGAGGTGATACAGTCCGTGGGCAACTCTCCCGGACCGAACGTCAACGTGGCGGCGGTGTAAAACCAGTATTCGATCGAGTCCCCCTCGATGGCGAAGAAACCCGCAGGAATGATGTAGTCAGGCGTGGGTGCGCCCGGCAAGGTCGCAAATGCTGCGGTTGCCAGAAGGAGATGCTTGTGCCCGGTGGGACCCACCAAATTAGCCGGGAAGATGAACATGTTCCTCGTGGTCTTACTGCGGACCCACTTGTTGAGGAGACCTGTCTCGTTGTCAAAGCCGCAACATTCCTTCATTTCGATGAACTGAATGGTTCCATCGGCATTGCTGAAAATCTCGTTGATGCGCCACGAATGTGACGCGGCCATGGCCGGTGAGCCGGCGAGGCCCACAAGCCCGATAGACGCAGCCCCGAGCACAACGATTCTCCGTCCGTTCTTCATCGCGATGTCCTCCGATCTAGAGTCTCCAGTCAAGCTATCGCACGACTACAATAGCACAAGAAGACCGGGCAGGCAACGCCCGGCTCGGGGGTTCGTTGCCGCGGTAAGGGTTCGCTCGAAAGCGATTTAGTGACGAGTGCTTACAGCATGACCTTCGATGCACAGGGCACGCTCGCGTGGCGGCGGCGCCTTGGTGTTGGCGGTCAAGGCAGCGGGCCTACGGCCGCGGCGACGGGATTTTCTTGCCGTTCTTGTACGAAATCTTGCACACGGGGCAGGTGCTATCGAAGAGCATCGCGCAGGCGCACATTTCGCAGGTCCCGGCCATCTCGGCGGCCGCGAGCAGGACCTCGTAGGGTTGCGATGCCTGTTGAAAGTCCTCTTCGTTGCCAAAGGCGACGTTGCCGACCATCCCCACCTGGCAGGAGTCGCACCACCCCTGCATCTGGGCATTCGCCTGGCAGATTGGGCAGGAGATCTTCGAGATGTCCTTGGCCTGTCCCTTGGCCAGCCGGTAGGTAAGCGTGGAAAAGTATGCCTGCTGGTTCACCCACCCGATTCGGTGGCGATCGCAGTAACCGTCGATCTCTATCGCCTGTAAGCATGAGCGGCATTGGACGCCCTTTGGACCGATCTCGTGGCCGTGCGCATCCAGCGCCTCGAACAACATCTGGGAGTTGATCGTCAAACCTGCGACATAGCCCACTTCGCACACGTTGCACCAACCATTGTCTATTTTCGCCGGGGCGCACGTACACGCAGTGTTTGTGGTTGTTGCACAGCCAGCCAGCAACAGCAGTCCCAGTGAAGCAAAGAGGATGTTACTCATCGTGCCTCTCATGGACACGGCCCCCAGTTGACGAGGAGCGCGAGGAGATCGGAAGCGCCGACATTCCCATCGTTGTCAAAATCAGGCGGGCCGCAGGGGGCGGTGCCCCAGGCCACGAGCAGTGACAGCAGGTCCGAGGCGCCGACGATCTCGTTATCGTCAAGGTCCCACGGACACGCATCGGGATCCATCTGCTCGCAACTGTCCGAGAGGCCGTTATTGTTGCAGTCGATGCCTTGAAGTCCGGCGAACATGTACGCGGCGCCGGCCTGCTGATTCTCGCCGTGGGCGCCGCAGACGGCCCGGTCGCCGTCCAGCGCCACCGACCAGCCGAAGGAGGCCGCCCACGGCCCGGGATCGGGCACCAACATGTCAGCCTGAGACCATTGCGACGTGTCGGGATCGTAGCGATAGACGTAGGCCGCGCCAGAGTTGGTCCCCACGGCGCTGGCCTTGAACGAGCCGATCAGCGCTATATCGCCGTCTATGGCCGCGGCGCGTCCGAAGTCGTCCGGCGCCCCGCCGCTGGGAGACAGCTTTTGCTCCTCGAACCAGGTTGAGTTCTTCGGATCGTAACGGAAGACGTAGGCTGTGCCGGAGCCGTTACGATGCGCCCCTATCACAGCGGCGGCCTCGCCTTGGATCCCGCTGAGGCTGACGGCGGCGAACGCGAATTGATCACTGGTGGCCCCATCGGAGGCCAGCAGCTTTTGCTCCTCCTGCCACGTTGAGGTCTTGGGGTCGTAGCGAAAGACATACGCCGCCCCGGCGTTGTTCCCAAGGTCATCGTGCCCTCCTGCGCCGATCAGAGCAACGTCGCCGGCCGGGTCGGCCACGATGGCCACGGCATCACCGAAGAAATCGCCGGCCGCGCCGTCGGAGGCCAGGAGCTTCTGCTCCTCGATCCACATTCGCATCTTGGCATCGTAGCGGAAGACATAGGCCGAACCCGAGTTGCCGCCGTTGTCGTCGTCAAGAACTGCTCCGATCAGCGCGACGTCGCCACTGATGGAGACCGAGAAACCGAAGCCGTCGCCCCACGTCCCCATGGAAGCGAGGAGCTCTTCCTCCTCGATCCATGACGCCGTGTCGGGATCGAAGCGGAAGACGTAAACCGACCCCGTGCCGGGGGCACCCTCGTGTATGTGCTGCAACGCCCCGATGAACGCCACGTCGCCGTCGATCGCCACGGAATGACCGAACTCATCTCCGTTTACCTCGTCGGAGCCCAGCAACTTCTGCGCGAACACCCAACTTCCCTCCGGGTCGGGCTCACGCTGATACACGTACGCCGAACCGGACTGTGTCCCCAGATCGTCGTCCCAATCAGCGCCGATCATCGCGGTATCGCCAGACACGGCGACGGAGTAGCCGAACATCTGAAACACGCCGCCGTCAAAGGCCGTGACCTTGGTCTCTCGACACGCCCTTTGCGCCGAGGCGAATGGCGCCGGGCCCAACATCCACACGCTCAGCGTGCCGACGATGATCAGGAGCCGAATTGACCTGGCCATGGGCGTTCCTCCGCACGCCGCCCCCCAAAAGCCCGCGATACACGAGCCCTGTGACGGTTTCCCTGCTTCAGGCATTATCCCTCCGAATGACCCCCGGGGCAAGGAACTTCCCGCCCCCGGAAGCGCCCCCGGGAGGTGCCGGCCGACACTAAGTGGCTGATGCGGATTGGGGCTGGGGACTATGGGAGTAGGGGCGGTTGGCCTGGCTCAGCAGGTGCCGGGACAGGTTCTCGACCCGGACCATGGGCGGGATCACGAAGAGGTCGATTATGGCCCCTAGGCCGAGCAGACCCCCGGTCAGGAGCCAAATCAGGCCGGTCACCCACCGCCCCAGGTAGAAGCGATGGAGTCCTAGAACCCCAAATCCGCCGAGAAGCCAGAGAAGATAACTCACGGCTGTGCTCTTCACGAGAGCTATTTAGGGGGATCTCGGGAGAGATTTCTGGCGAATACGCCCGTGCGTGCTAGGTATTGGTTAGAATGTGCTTCCCATGGAGGGAGCCGGTTGTGAGCCGGGGACGCCTATCCGGATCGTGCCGGGTCGGCTCACGCGGGTGATGGTTTAGCAGATCTGCATTATTTCAAGGTGGATCAATCAATGAAAGCGGTGGGAGATGCCATGCTTAGGAACTTGACTCGCAGTGTCGCGGCCCTGTCATGTATGTTGCTCTTGGTGTTGGTCGGCTGCTCGGAGAGTGGAGCGGACGGATCAACGAACACCACCGATGATGCGACGGACTCGTCCTCGGCCACCCCGGTGGGCGACCAGTCCAACGCGACCGGGGAACAAACGGAGATCCCGAGCGTCCCGGCGTCGCTCCGCGCGACGTTGACCGACACGGTGGCCAATCAGAACCGTACCCTGCCGCGCAATTTGGTGGCGGCGGAGCCGGACACCAATCGCACGACTCCAACGACGCGGCTGCCGGTGTCTGGTGATTCGACCGAACTGATCGTCAAAGCCGAGCCGATCTCGCTTGACCTGGGGACCGTCGGAACCGGCCAGCAGGCGAAGGGGATCGTCCGGCTGATCAACACCGGCGATCGGCCGATGCGGGTTATCAACTGCAAGCCCAACTGTGGGTGCACGACGACCAACTGTCCCAGGAACAAGGAACTCCAGCCGGGCGAGTCCGTTGAGGTCCAGGTTCAAATGGCGGCCGGGCTGGTCACCCGCCGGCTATCCAAGTACGTGAATTTTATTGTCGAAGGTCAGCCGATTTTGAAGGTGCCGGTGTCCGTGGACGTTGTCGCCTACGTTGCGGTCGAGCCGAGGAACATCGACCTGCAGCAGACGACCGACGGCCGTGTGGTGATCCGATCCCTGGATGACCAGCCGTTCAGAGTTCTGGGCATGAATCCGCCGTGGATCGAGGCGTTTGATGGCGAGGCACGTACCGAGCACGTGCTGTACCTGCCCTTGGACGACTTGCAAGCGCAGTCGCGGATCCGCAAGATCGACTTCACGATCGATCATCCGCAGTCGAACAAGGTAAGCATGACGCTTCGGCGGGCGCGCCCCACTCCGGGCGACCCTTCACGCATTGCGTCCAGGCGATCCGCGGCGACGATTGATAGCGCATTGGCGACGGCCGCGAGGAGCGGCGACGTTGCGGCCATCGGCCAGGCCATCAAGGACGGCAAGAGCCTGGAGCTTTTGGACGAGGAAGGCGCTACCTTGCTCGGAATCGCGGCTCGCGCCAAGCAGGCCGAGGTCGTTCGTGTGCTGCTTGAAGCAGGCGCGAAGATCGAAGCGCGCGATCAGAAGGGGCGCAGCCCGCTTATGGCGGCCGCGCAGACGCGCCAGAGCTCTGCGGACGTGGTGCGAGCCCTCATCGCCAAGGGAGCTGACGTCAACACCCGCGATTCGATGATCGGCGGGACGCCGCTGTGCTGGGCGGCCGGGCCGTTCGGCAATCCCCAGATTGTCACCGCGTTGCTACAGGCGAGCGCCGACGTCAATGCGGCGGACAACTTCGGTCTGACCCCGCTCATGTGGGCCGTTCGGTTCGGTGGGCCGAGTACCGTCAAGGCCCTGGTCGATGCGGGTGCCGATACCGCCGCCACCAACAAGCAGGGGCGGTCGGCGCTGGACCTGGCTCGCCAACGCGGCGAACGTGACGCGCAGTCGGCCGAGGTCATCAAAATCCTCGAGGCTCACGCCCTCTCGAGCGAAAAGGCGGCTGGCGCCTCCGATTCCTGATCGACCTCGCCGCCGCGCGATGAGACCTCGCCGGCACCGCCTCGACCCGACTGTGAAATCCAAACCCCAGCGGCCGACACACCGTCGGCCGCTCGCTTTTTTTGTGGGCGCCGGCCGGACCAAGGATTTTTCCGGTTCAACACGCCAAGCCAGTATCATGTCTGCGTTCAGAACTCCTCGATTTAGAAAGGCCGTGGACATGACGACCGCTTCTTGCGCTACTGCAACCAACGCGCCCGTTGAGCCGACGACGCCGTACGCCCGACTGATCGATTTGATCAAGCAGGCAGACCTGCTGGGATCGACGGTGTCGCTGCTGGGTTGGGATCAGGAGACGATGATGCCCAACCAGGGGCTGGCGTTTCGTAGTGAGCAGCTCGCCCAGTTGGCCAGGTTGCACCACGATCACGTGACGAGCGCCAACATCGGCGAACAGCTCGAGGCATGCGAGGCCGACCGCGAGTTGATGGCCGATCCGCGAAGCGTTGCGGCCGTGAACGTGCGCGAGACGCGCCGAGAATACGACCGCGCGACGAAGCTGCCCGCCGAGCTCGTGGCGGAGTTGGCCAAGACGGCCAGCCTTGCTCGACACGAGTGGGCTGAGGCCCGGCGGGATTCGGATTTCGCGCGATTCCTACCCTGGCTGGAGACGATTGTCGCTCTGACTCGGCGCAAGGCCGAGTGTTTTGGCTGGCCCGCCGGCGGTGAGCCGTGGGACGCACTGGCGGAAGACTACGAACCCGGCTGTACTGCGGCCGAGGTCCAGACCGTCTTCGCCCCGCTTCGCGAGCGGCTACAAGCGCTCATCAGCGATCTGACGGCAAGCTCCACCAAACCCACCAATGACTTCAACGAACGTACGCTCCCGATCGAGCAACAAGAGCGGTTCGTTCGCTTCGTCTCCGAGCAGATCGGGTTCGACTATTCACGAGGCCGATTAGATCGCTCGACCCATCCGTTCTGTAGCGGCACGCACTGCCACGATGTTCGGCTGACCACGCGGTTCGGCGACGATAACGCGCTCGACGCCCTGGGCTCGACCATGCACGAGGCAGGGCACGGCATCTACGAGCAGGGTCTGCCCGCTGAGCACATCGGCACGCCGATGGGACGGTACATCTCGCTGGGTATCCACGAGAGCCAGAGCCGCATGTGGGAGAACCAGGTCGGCCGATCGCGCGCGTTCTGGACATGGTGCCACCCGAAGCTCGCCGAGTACTTCGGCGCCGCGGTGGGCTCGTTCACGCTGGATGAGGTCTACGGTGCGGCCAACATCGTTCGCCCCGACTTTATCCGCGTCGAAGCCGACGAGGCCACCTACAACATGCACGTCATGATCCGCTTCGAGATCGAGCGGGTGCTGATGAGCGGCGAGTTGGCGCCGGCTGACCTCCCCGGCGTGTGGAATGCAAAGTACAAAGAATACCTGGGCCTGGACGTGCCGGATGATCGGCGAGGCTGCCTCCAGGACATCCACTGGTCGATGGGGAGCATCGGCTACTTCCCGACCTACACGCTGGGCAATCTGTATGCCGCCCAGTTTTTCGACAAAGCGCTCGAAGATGTGCCGGACTTGTATCAGCGGTTTGCGCGTGGCGAGTTCGGTGCGCTCAAGAACTGGCTGATCGAGAATGTTCACCGCCACGGTCGGCGCTACCGTGCCGCTGAACTCTGCGAACATGTCACCGGCAAGCCGCTGACCGCTGATCCGCTCATGAAGCATTTGGAAAGTAAGTTGCGGCCGATGTACGGACTCTAGCCGAGCCGAATAATCTGTTGCCAACACCTGACCACAGGACTGCCGGGATCGCACAAGCCATCACGAAATCAACAAGTCGTCGCGCGTTGTTCGCTTTACTGTTGCTGATTCCCGTGCCGAGTCTCGGTGCAGCGGTCTTGTTGTATTGGGCGCCGGATGCGTTGGGGAAGGTTCTCTACGGCCTGTGTAAGGTATGGCTTCTTGCGATGCCGATCGTGTGGTTCCTATTCGTCGAGCGTGGCAAGTTCAGTTTGTCACCGCTGCGCAAGGGTGGGCTCATGGCGGGCCTCGGAACCGGTGTGGCCATTGCGGTCGTCGTCCTCGTTTTTTTCGCGCTCGTTGGCCGCGGGTGGATTGACGCCGAGGCCTTCCGCTCATCATTGGGCGAGGTCGGCTTCGACAACAAATCGTTCTACCTTGCCTCAGCGGCCTACGTGATGCTCATCAACGCCGCGATCGAAGAGTACGCGTGGCGATGGTTCGTCTTCCGGCAATGTGAACGACTGATGCCCGGTTTCCTGGCCGTGCTGCTGAGTGCGGCGCTCTTTACCATCCATCACGTTGTCTCGCTGCGCGCCTACGTCGGTTGGGATGTGACGTTGGTTTCCTGCGCCGGTTTGATGATCGGGGCCACGGTTTGGTCGACGCTGTATTGGCGCTATCGCTCGATCTGGCCCGGTTACCTAAGCCACATCTTCGCTGATATCGCGGTGTATACGGTCGGTTGGCAGGTGATGTTTGGGACCGCCGGTCTCGGTACGCCCTAGCCCGCTGACCGCGCCGCCGATTGGGGCAGCGCAGGCCTACTTGGCGGTTTCTTTCTCGGCGCGTGACCAGGGCACGATGATGTCTCCCTCGAGTCGGGCCCCGTCAGCAATGGCTAGCGATCGGCTCTGCAGGGTTCTACCCCGCCAGACCGCTTTGGGTCCGAGTTTCATTTCGCCCTCGGTCTCGACGTTGGCGTCAATCGCCCCTTCACACTCGATGCCTTCGCCGCTCTGAATCTGTCTGGCGGCGACCCGGCCGCGTTTGGTAATCTTGATTCGCCCGCAGGTTTGGAGTTCGTTCACCGGAACGTAGCTCTTCACCAGGACGTCCTCGATCTTGATGGCGCGGTTACACCCCGGGCAGGTCGTGCTCATGGTCTTGGTGGAGACCTCGAACCCTCGCCCACACAGGTAGCATCGTATTTTTCTTTTGGTAGACGGTTTTCTTGGCATGGCCGGTCAGTTCCACCTCCATGTGGTTCCAACATACCCGAAGCGGGCCTCGGCCCGGTTTATGATCGAACACACAGCACTTCGTCCATGAGTTTATGCTGTTGTGCGCCGCGGACTTCGCTACTTCACTCTGGCCACTTGGGCCGGGCTGACCGACTGCGGTCGAGCGGTCGGCTTCATTTCCGTGGCCGCGCCGGCCTTGGCGCCGGCCGCTCCGGCCGGGCCAATCTGCACGTGCCCCTCGATCGACGCCCCATCGGCCATGGACATCCTGGCCGCGATGATGTCCCCCGTGATTCGGCCGCTCGGCTTGATCTCGACCCGCTCGGTTGCCTGCACGTTGCCTTGGATGTGGCCTTCGACGGCGATCTCTTTCGCCGTCACCGTCGCTTTGCAGGTGGAACCATCGGCGATGAACACCTTTCCCTTGGCTTTGATCGCGCCCTCAAAATTGCCGAGGATCTTCGCCGCGGAGTCGAACGACAGGTCGCCTTTGAACTTTGCATCGGCACCCAGGATCGTGCCGTACTCGGAGGTTCTGTCATCCATCGATGGTTCTCCTTGGAGGTGTCAAGAGGCTACAAATGCAATCGGCCGCGTGGGCTCACGGAGCCGCAACGCCTTGTTGCAGAGCCGACATGCTACCGAATCCTCACCGCCTGTGGGCCCGGGCAGAAGAATCGACGTAGGTCCTGTCGTGCCAAGGTCTTGCGTACCAAAGCTGCCGCGGTCTGCACCGGGCTGGTTGCTGCAGCGAACCAGGTCGGCGACCTTCGCCCTGCGGTACGATGATTCCGGTGCATTCCCCGCGAGCCATCCTTCACGTCGATATGGACGCCTTCTTCGCCGCCATCGAGCAGCGTGATGAGCCCAAGCTGAGGGGTCGACCGGTGCTCGTAGGCGGTGCCGGTCCCCGCGGCGTGGTGGCGGCCGCCTCGTACGAAGCGCGCACGTTCGGCTGTCACTCCGCTCAGCCCATGGCGATGGCGAGGCGGTTGTGCCCCCAGGCCGTGGTTCTGCCGCCCCGCCGCACGCGTTACAACGAGGTTTCGCGCCAGGTCTTTGCAATCCTCGACGCCTTCACCCCACTCGTTGAGCCGCTGAGTATTGACGAGGCCTTCTTGGATGTCACCGGCACAGATCGATCGCTTGGAACGCCGCAGAGCATTGCCACAGCAATCAAGCAGCGCATACGTGATGAACTCGGACTGACCGCTTCTGTGGGTGTTGCTCCGAACAAGTTTCTCGCCAAGCTCGCCTCTGATCTCGACAAGCCTGACGGACTGACCGTCATCGAGCCTGACTCGATCCAAGAGGCGATTACCAAGCTGCCGATCACCAAAATGTGGGGCGTCGGGCCTGCCACCGAACGGAAACTTCTCAGCCTCGGCATCCGCACCTTCGGCGATCTTCAACCATGGCCGCGCAACGTGCTCGAGTCACACTTCGGATCGCTCGGCCGAAAGCTCCATCGCCTGTGTCGCGGTAAAGATGATCGCCCGGTTGTCACCGACCAAGCCATAAAAAGTATCAGTCAGGAACAGACGTTCGATGAAGATCGAGCTGATCGTGCTGATGTGCGTAACGTGCTGCGAAGCCAAGCCGAGAAAGTGGCCATGCGCTTGCGCAAGAGTGATCTGCGAGGGAGAACGATCACGGTGAAGATTCGATTCGGCGATTTCCAAACCATCACGCGATCAACGACGCTTCACGCTCCGACCGATCGCACGGATTTGATTTGCGCCGAAGCGCGCGATCTGTTTGACGATTGGGCCGCGACCGGATTTCAGCCCGTGCGATTGATCGGTGTAGGGATAAGCCAATTCACCGATGAAGCTGAGCAATTCGATCTGTTCACACAACGAACGGATGATCGTCATCGCCGATTGGACGCCGTCACCGATACGATCAAAAGCAAGTTCGGCGCCGATGCCATCCATCGCGGCCGCTCATAGTGCAGAAAAAGTCGCCGCAGCGCACGCCTTGGCTGCGGCGACCGGCCGAAGATGGCGATGCCGGGCATCTCAGTTCAGCGTGCGGTCAAGTCACGGTATGTGCGCTGTACGTTCAAACTGTGAAGCCCTTGCAGGAACGGGATCAACGCCGCTTGGGGGGCATCTTGCGGCGGCAAGTACTCTGCAGCTAAGGGCAATGATGCGATAACGGCATCGGCTGTTTTACCCTCATCAATCGCGCCGCGGACCGATATCTTCAAATCAGTCAGATATCGCAGGTAGCGCCCGAGGATACGGCCTGTCGCCGGTGCGCCGTGGCCGGGAATGATTGTCTTGACTTCCAGAGTCTGCGAAAAGCGCGAAATCGTTTGGAGGTACTCATCCACGCCGCCTTCAAACATCGGGGGAATCGTTCCTTCACCGACGACGAGGTTGCCGGTCCAGGCGGTTCGTGTTCGTGGTTCAAAGACGACCGTATCGCCCGGCGTGTTGCCGCGGCCGAAGTAATGCAGCTCGACGAATCGTCCGCCCAAGTCGAGTCGCAAATATTTGTCAAACGCAATATCCGGCAGGCGAAGTTCGGCATCGCTAAACACGGAGCGATCGCCGTCCACCGTCGGCAACATAAATTCCTTTTCCAATTCAAAGTGCTGCATGTGCTCAGCCGTGTTGCGGTGCGCCACGATCAGCGTCTCTTTGGGGAACGCGTAGTTGCCGAACGTGTGGTCGCCGTGGTAGTTGGTATTGACCAGGTAAAGGATCGGTTTGTCGGTGACTTGGCGGACGGCATCTTGGATTTGGCCGGCCATCGCGGCGTTGACGTGGGCGTCGATGACCAGGACGCCGCGATCGCCCACGATGAAGCCGCTGTTGTCCACGGCTGGAAGGCCTGAAAGAAGCGCGTACACGCCGTCGCCAAGCTGCTTGGTTTGGAGCTGCGCGCCGGCCGGATGGATAGGCGGTGGGATGAAGTTCGCTGGCGCGTCGGCCAGGAACGACTCGATCGGCGGCTGGGCATACGTGCCGGCCGAAATGAGCCCGACAATGGCCGCGGCGAACATACGGCTGTGGGTGTGAACGCCAGTGGTGGATTTTGTGATTCTGCGGTTCATGGTGTTACTCCTGTGCGGTTGTGGTTGTATATACAACCATGTGGTGAAAAAAGAGAAAATGGTGTCCGATGTTGATTAGGGTGAGCCTCCGGCCATGAGTTTGTCTCCGACGCGCTGCAAGGTAGCCGCGCCTTTCTCGCCCAGGAGCGTTCGTGCCTTTCGCTGGGCGGTCTGCCAGGCCGGAGCGACTTTTTCCACAAGCCTCGCGCCCTTGCTCGTCGCCCGCAGCCGCTGAGATCGCCCATCGTCGCCCGAGACGATCGCCAGCCAGCCGTGGTCGATCATCCGGTCGAGATTCCGGCTGAGCGTGGATTTCTCCAGACACAGGGTCTTTGCGACATCGCTTGAGCGGGGCTGGCCCAAGGCGGTCACCGCCGCCAAGATCCCCATCTGAGCCGTGGTGATGCCGTGTGGCCGCAGGGCGTCTTCATAGATGCTGCTCACGGCCCGACTGATCAACCGGGCCCGTCCCGCCAGGCATTCACACGCGATTCGCTGAGCTGTCGTTGTGGTCTTGGAGGTCATGGGTCTATTGCTCATCGTCAGA
This sequence comes from Phycisphaerales bacterium, assembly GCA_036475395.1. Taxonomy (GTDB): domain Bacteria; phylum Planctomycetota; class Phycisphaerae; order Phycisphaerales; family SM1A02; genus JADFNO01. The sequence continues at coordinate 16,812 of JAZFYE010000033.1, read as the reverse complement.
TTCTGGTTTCAGTGTGTTGTATATACAACTCAATCGGCTTAGGGTCAAGTGGATTCCCAGAAAAAAGCGGATTTCTCAAAAAAATGTCTATGACGGGATAGCCCTACTCGACACTACGCCAGCGACCAACGACCGCCTGGCACGGTTTTGCCGGTTCGTTCCCCAGCGGGATCACGCGCGCCGGTCCGCCCAGTCTCCTGGCGCCAGGGGAGCTTCATCACGAAGGGCGGTGAGCTGCATCGACGAATCGAGCGTGTAGGCCATGAATATTCGCTCGGGGGCGGACTGCCGTGGTCCGAAGATGAACAACCAATTCGAGTTCGGCACGCGATGAATTCGCTGGCCCAGGCGATGGACCTCGCTCAGCAATCTCGGGAGCGGATCGTCGGACTTCGTGTAGTCGTGGTAGGCGACGAGGACTCGCAAGTCTGCGACCACATGCGCTAGCTTGCACAGTTCATCGTTCCACTCGTCGCCGTTCTCGTGCTCAAAGGCGACCCGCAGGTGCCAGTCGTACCAAGTGCCGGGCCGCGTCTGGTGATACCCCATCACGTCGAGTCGAAGGTACTCACGGTCTGCGCTCAACCCAAACTCCGTACATGCTTCGATCGCAGATTCGGTGGCAATCTTCGTCCATTCATTACTTGTCTGGTATGCCGCCCAGGAGCCGAGCGCTCGGAGCCGGTCGCGGTAGACCTCCCAGAATGTGATCGGCTCCACGAACGACATTCTCAGCCGCCGATCCTGTCCCTCAGATATGACCCAACCTGATCGATGTTGATCCGCACTTGGCTTAGGGTATCGCGCTCGCGCACGGTGACGGTTTGATCCTGAAGCGTCTGGCCATCAATCGTGAAACAGTACGGCGTGCCCGCTTCGTCCATCCGGGCGTAGCGCTTGCCGATGTTTTGCTTCACGTCAAGCTGCACGGCGTACTTGGTGCGAAGCGCATCATACACCTTTTGCGCAACCTCCGGCATGCCGTCCTTGGCGACCAGCGGGAAGATTGCCGCTTTGATCGGCGCCATTCGGGGGTGGAACTTCATGTACACCTTGCTCGGGCGCTCGGGGTCGGGTGTATAGGCTTCGCAAAGCAACACGAGCACGCCGCGGCTGAGGCCCGCGGCCGGTTCGATCACGTGCGGCAGATAATGCTCGTTTCGCTCCTGTTCGAAATATGTCAGCTTCGCGCCGGAATGTTCCTGGTGCTGCGTCAGGTCGAAGCATCCGCGGTGGGCGATGCCTTCCAGCTCGCCAAACCCGGGGGCGGTGAAGGGGTAGCGGTATTCAACATCCGCGCAGGCGGTGGAATAGTGCGAGAGCTCCTCGGCTTCGTGCTCGCGCCGCTGGAGGTTGTCTGCACTGATGCCTAACGATTTCCACCAATCAAGGCGCGTCTGCACCCAGAATTCGTACCACTTGCTGGCCTCGGATTCGTGGCAGAAGAACTCCATTTCCATCTGCTCGAACTCGCGCGAGCGGAAGATGTAGTTACGCGGCGTCACTTCGTTCCGAAACGCTTTGCCGATTTGGGCGATGCCGAACGGGATTTTGACGCGCTGTGTGTCAATGACGTTCTTGAAGTTGAGGAAGATGCCCTGCGCGGTTTCCGGGCGGAGATACGCGATCGAATCCTCATCCTGAACCGCGCCTACCGACGTCTTGAACATGAGGTTGAATTGGCGCGGCTCGGTGAGCGTTCCTGGACTTTCAGTATCTGGGCCAACGATGTAGCCGTACGCGCCTTCGAATTCCGCATGAGTCAACGGCCAAACCATCGGGTTTTGAGCGATCTCAACGCCGATCTTCGTTCCATACTTCGCTGCTTTCTTTCTCGCTCGTCTGTAGGAATCGTCATCCGCTTCGACGAAAGCAAAAAGGCGCTGGATTGCCGAGTCCGACTCCTTGTGGTCAGTGTCTTCTTCCTCGAGATCCCATGACACCATGACGAGTACTTGATCTGCGCGGTATCGTTTCTTCGTCTCTGTGCAATCCACCATCGGGTCGTTGAATCCACCGACGTGGCCGGAGGCTTCCCACACTTTGGGGTTCTGGATGATCGATGAATCCAGGCCGACGATGGTCAGCATGTCACCATCGGGACCTTCCGGGGGGCAGCGGACCATGTCGTGCCACCACGCATCGCGGAGGTTGTTTTTCAGTTCAACACCCAGCGGGCCGAAGTCCCAGAACCCGTTGATGCCGCCGTAGATTTCCGAAGCGGGGAAGATAAACCCGCGCCGCTTACACAGCGCGACGATGTCCTCCATCGACTTGGTGGCGGGCGTATTGGCGGCCGTCGGTGTCGTCATGGCGAGGATGGTAGCTGCAGCGGCGGGAAATGGCACGGCGGCGGGCAACTATCAACGCACGAACGCATCTGCGGGTGGTAACCCGCGGATCTTCGCGCACCGCATCTGTTTAGATTTCGTGCCTTCTCACGCCGCCGGTTCGTGGCGCTGACTTGGCGCACCGGCGGGGGCTGCGAGTTGATTCGACGCCAGTTGGATCGCCAATTCGATCGCGGCGGTCATCGAGCCTGCGCTTGCCTTGTTCTTCCCGGCGATGTTGAACGCGGTGCCGTGGTCGGGGCTGGTGCGGATGATGGGCAGGCCCAACGTCCAGTTCACCGCCTGGTCCCACCCCAGCAGTTTGACAGGGATAAGACCCTGATCGTGATACATGGCCACGACGAGATCGTACTCGCCGGAGGCCGCGGCCACGAAGACGGTGTCGGCGGGGAAGGGGCCTTGCACATTGATGTCTGCTTCCCGGGCGACGTCGATCGCCGGGCCAATCAGGCGCGTTTCTTCATCGCCGAAGTGCCCGCCTTCGCCCGCGTGTGGGTTCAGGCCCGTCACGGCGATCCTCGGGACTTCGATCCCCAACTGTTGGCATGCTTTATGTCCCAGATCGATGGGATCGAACACCTTGCCGATCGTCAACACGTTGCGGACATCCATCAGCGGCAAGTGCGTTGTGGCGAGCACGACGCGAAGCCGAGGTGAGACGAACATCATGACGTGCCGCTTGGCTTTGGTACGATAGGCCAGCAGCTCGGTATGCCCCGGCCAGTTGAACCCGGCCAGATGCCAGGCTTCCTTACTGATCGGACCCGTCACCATCGCATCGATGTGCCGCGGATGATCGGGTGGTCGAGTCGTATCGATGATCGCTTCTTCGACGAATGCCTTGGACGCGATCCCGCCGGCCTTGGAGGGCCCGCGCGGCGACTGAATGAACCCGTCGTACTCGTCGAAATCGAGCACGACCACGTTCTCGGTGATCAGCTTGTTCGTGCGCTTGGAGTCGTGCTGCACGCGGTACCAGTATGAATCGTATTCGAGCTGGTCGGCCGCGTAGGCCAGTAGCTCGTTGAGGCCGTAGATGACGAACCGCGCCTGACGGCGCAGGTGCGGATCGGACAACGCCTTGACGACCACCTCGGGTCCGATCCCCGACGGATCACCCATGGTGATGCCGATCGTGGGGCGGTGCGCATTGTTCGGCCCGTTTGTCATCACCTTATGGTAGCGAGAGTTACGTGCCGATGCGAGCGTCCGGCTCGCTGCGCCGTCACGGGTGTTTGTGGTTATCGGCTTGGTTCAGGGGGCCGCTATCGCGGCCTCTTGCCGAGCGACGCCTCATTCAAGAAGCGCGTTCAAGCGCTGGCCTGGCAGCACACCGCCGAGGATCGGACCACGGTCGGCTTGTTTGGGCGACTCAAGCGGATCGCGGTTGGTCGAGCCGGCCTTAAGGTCTGAATACGATCCCTCGGCCGACTGACCGAGCTGCTGGATGACCGATCCCCGCACAGACCAGATCGCCCGTGAGGCGGCTCGATTGATCGAGACCGGGCAGGCCGAATCCATCGACCACGCCATTCGCGCCGCGGCCCAGGCACTGGGATGCCACAACGCGACAATGCCGGGGTCGGGGCGAGTCCGCCAACACGTTCAGGCGATGTCCATGCAGGCGATGGGCGACGAGGGCTACGCGGCGTCTGTTCGCAATGTCTGGGAGATCGCTGAGCAATTGATGACCGTGCTGCAGCAGGCCATGCCCGATGCCCCAACGCTGCTCGTCGGCCGGGCCGCCAAAGGTCAGATCGACGCGGGCGTCACGATCCACATTCGCATCTACACCAAATCATCGATTGGAGAGATCGCCCAGGTGCTGACCGGTTTCGACTACGACGAACCAGCGTTCGAGACCGCCCAGACCAAATTGGGTCGGCTCGATCGGCTGCGCTTTGTGGAAGAGGGCACCGAGATTGTGCTAACACGTTGTTTGCCGGAGATGTTCAAGGACGCGCAGCTTGATCTTTTCAAAGGTCACGCGATCGAAACGGCGACGCTCGACGAGTTGCGCGAACGGTTGAAGTAGCGGGTGAGGCCTGGTCACTTCAGTGACCAGGTGTGATCGGCAAGGACAATCAATCACCACTCGCTTTTTCCAAGCAGATGTCAATCATCTGTGCGACGTCGCTGGTCGTATATCGAAGTTTGCGCCCTTCCGACTCATACACGTTCATCATGAACGGCGGCCCGAGCACTTCTAGCTGATTCGTAAGGACCCACGTCGTTGGCGTTCCATACATCTGCGTGTCGGCAAACCAACGCAAACGCCCCGACCACGATGGTTCTGATGTGTCAACAGGATGCCTGAGCAAACGAAAGTGGGAATCGTAGACGACCACGTCAAACGGCAGCTGGTCCGCCGCTCTGAGCATTTCGGTGGCGTCGACGAATCTTGCGCGGTTGCGCTGATAGACCTCATCATCGTCGGAGCGCCCCATGAACGCGCCCTCGTCATAACCGAAGAGCTTTTCGTGATGCACCGGCGGGCACATGACGCCGATGAATAACACACCCGCCGGGCCATACGTAAGTTTGAGGTGACGAAGATTGGCCAGTTCACTGAACGAATCCTCACACCACAGGCCGCCGCGCCCCGCAACGGGTATCGCCTCAGCGCCGGCGAGGATGCACAGCACAACAGCCTTCACATCGTCGTGGTTCTTGATGATCTGGTGGAGTGAAATCGTTTCGCCCGCAGCGTTCTCGACCAAGGTGGAACCATCCACTCGCTTGCCGGGCAAATAGCTCGATGGAACCGGATCGTCCGTTTCGCGCTGGGGAAGAACCAGATGTCGCTGGCGGTCAAGGTCCCAGTCGATGACGAGCCCGCGGGCCACGCCTTGTGCCACGCTCTTGCCGTAGAGATGTTCGACCAAATAGAGTGCCGGTTCGTAAGATCGCGCGCCGCCCACGCCGGTGATTGCGTTTCCGTCAGCGACGAACGTAACGCCTTGGACAACCTTGAGTCGCTCACCGTAGCGTGCACGAAACGGCGCGATATCGCCGGGAAATGTCGTGCAGTATCGCCCGTCAAGAAGTCCCGCCTCTGCCAGCACGAATGCGCCGTCGCAAATCGAAAGCACAGCTTCACAAGACGATCCACGGCTGCGAACCCATTCGATGAGCCGTGTATCCTCAAGATCGCTATCCATATTGTGTAGCGCGCTCGGAACGACAAGCACATCAAACGGCGGTGCTGATTCCAAGTCGTGATCGACGGTGATCCCCAAGCCTTCAAAGGAGCGAATGACCCCCTTGGCCCGCCCGACGGTGAAGACTTCCATTGCGGGTTTGGTGTGGAAGACCGTGTGATGCAGGATGTCCATCGGGGCGACGAGCTCGGAATTGTAGACGCCTTCCAGTACGAGGAAGGCGACCTTCATCGCGCCGTCATCGCCGCGCGCTGATGCCGTGGGTGCGGCGAAGATCAACAGCGTTAGAAAGCCGACGACCGTCAGGGCCTGTGCAACTCTTTTCAAATGTGTCATGAGAAGGCTCCTGCGAATAACCATTCAATAGGGTAACCGCTCGGGGCACGCGTTGGTCGTCTTTCCGGTCAGATCAGAGCCAGCCCGTTCCCGGGTCAGGATCCGGGACCCGGGGGTCCGGGCCCAGGACAGCCCGGCTCGGACCGGCGTATCCTTTTTGCCGTGAAGCGCCGTCTTACCAAGCTCGTTGTGTTTCTCCTCCTCGGCGCGGTGACCAATGTCGGCTTGGCGTGGGCCGGAGCTTGGACAGCAAGCTCAGGGACGATCGGATCGACTGACTGGTACGTACTGAATAGGCGATACTGGGCATTCTCGTATGGTTCATCGGCACCTGATGGCCTGTTCATTCGATCTGGCTTTCCATTGCTCTGTTTCCATCACGAGGGAGCGGCAGATAACAGCAAAGCGATCGTCTCGGGTGACTGGGTTATGCTGACAGTTCAGAGCAAACCTAGTCCGACGTCAATTCTCTTCAATTCGTCTGTTCTTCCGAGTCGATTCGTTGCGAATTCGCTTTTTTATGCCGTTGTCTTCTGGCTGCTCTTCCGCGGCGTGCTGCTACTACGGCCCCTCAGCTGGGCTGCGGAGGACACGCCACCGTCGCCGTCACAGTACGCCCTATACAGAGTATCGTTACAGCTGCTTCTCACGGCGATAATTGCAACTGTCATGGCGGTCACAGGAATCTTCTTCCTGAATCTGTGGTCTGGTTCCCAAACAACGTTCTGGGGTTATGTCGGATTCATCTTTGTATCCGTGCTGATCTGGATTCCCCTGTCGTTCCTGTTGCGCCGTGCCGACCCGGTACGAACCATACTCATCGGGCTGATCTCGCCGCTGATCGGTGGATGCATCATGTTCCCCGTCTTGGGTGCGATCGCTGCGTTTGCCGCAGGCGTCGTCACCTTTCCCGTGGGAGTGCTGACAGCCATTTTCGTACGTTTGGCCGTCCTGGTTTCCGATCGCGTTGTTCAGCGCCCCGGTCTTTGTTGGAAGTGTGGTTATAATCTGGGGGGTCTGAGCGGCGAGCGGTGCCCGGAATGCGGTGCGAGGCTCCTACAATCGCCTCGTGAAGCGCTGATTGACAAAGCTGGTGTTGTTCCTCCTCCTCCTCGGCGCGGTCATTAACGTCGCCGTGGCGTGGGGGTGTGCATTCAGCGTCTATATTGGCCGCAGCACAACGGTGATGTGGGAGACCCGTTTGGGGCCGCAGCATTACTGGGTCGTCACTCGCAACAATCGGCAGGGTGCGACGCGGATCGTCTCGGGACGTGCTAGGAGTCGCTCGCTCATTATTGAGCTGCGACCGGACCTACTGGTGCCTCGTTGGAGTCGGCTCAGCAAGCCCACCAGGGAGTTCGAGGCGACTGGTAGTGAACGTCGGATCGCGGATGCACGGGGCTGGCCGATGATCTCGATGTGCTGTGTGATTGACTTCAAGGCTCTGTATCTTGGAACGAGAAAAAATGTCGTAGAAGGCGGCGTGAGTCTGGAGGCACTTCACAGGCCAGGGTCTCCTGAATTGTTACTGCGAGCGCTTCCCCTTCGCCCCATCTGGCTCGGCTTTACGATCAACACGGTCTTCTATGCTGCAGTGTTGTGGCTGGTGATGTTCGGTCCGTTCACCGCACGCCGAATGATCCGCCGCAAACGCGGCTGCTGCATCAAATGCGGCTACGACCTGCGCGGAACTTCCGGGGGCGGGGGTGGGGGCGTGTGTTCGGAGTGTGGGGCGCAAAGCCGTTAGCCCCGGGCTCCGCCCGGGGATCGAACTGTATTGGGCGGTCGTTGTGAAGAACCCTCGGCGTATTCGCCGGGGGCCGGGGGTTCGATGGTGGTGCATCGCTCATCGCGCAAAGCAACCCGGACCTTCCTCGCTGCGCAACCCGGACCTTCCTCGCGCGCAAGACTCGCTCGTCAGGTCCGGCTTCTTTCCCTCGATGCCATAATCGCGATGCCATGATGCCTTGATGCCTTCTTCCTCACCCAATTCCCCCTTTGAGCGGGGGGCCGGCGCCGAACTTCGCTTTGAGCTTGCGGATGGCCGGATCGTCGGGCTTGAGCACCTCGGCTTCCTGTTCGTGCTTGACCGCGCGCAGTGAAAGACTGATGCGGCGCGTCTTGGCATCAACGTCGAGCACCTTGAGGGTGATGATCTCGTCGGGCTTGACGACCTGGGAGACTTTGTTGACGCGCTGGCCGGCCAACTGCGAAATGTGTACGAGCCCTTCAACGCCGGGGGCAAGCTCGACGAACGCGCCGTACGGCATGATGCGGGTGACTCGGCCGGTGACGGTGTCGCCGGCTGAGATGTCAGCGACCTTCGCGTCGTACGGGTCGGCCAGGCATTGCTTCATGCCCAAGCCGATGCGAGGCGGATCGTGCTCGCGATCAATCCTGAGAATCTGGACGGTTACCTGTTGGCCTTCCTTGACGACTTCGGAGGGATGCTTGAGGCGTTGGTAGGCCAGATCGGAGATGTGGATGAGCCCGTCCATTCCGCCGAGGTCGGCGAACGCGCCGTAGGGTTGGAGGGCGGTGATGACCGCCGATCGTTGTTCGCCTTCCTTGAGTTCGTCCAGAAGTTTCTCGCGCAAGCGCGTGCGCTCCGCTTGGAGGGTCGAGCGGCGACTGAGAATGATGCGCCCGCGATTGCGGTCCAGTTCGATGATCTCGCAGGGCATCTTCTCGCCGACGAAGACGGAAAGATCGTCGATGTGGCGCAGATCGACTTGGCCGGAAGGCATGAAGGCTTTGTGTTGGGCGACCTCCATCTCCAGCCCGCCCTTGTTGGTGCCGGTGCAGCGCGCTTCGATGATTTGGCCGACGGCCATCGAGTCATACGCGGCTTTACGCACGGCCCCCTCGCGCGAGAGGATCAGTATCCCATCCTTGGCATCGAAGCGATCGATGAAGAACGGCAGCTTCTCTCCGACGGTGGGGGGGGTCTCGAACTGGTTGAGCGGGCAGACACCTTGGGATTTCGGGCCGAACTCGACGAACACATCGCCGCGGTGGATGGCGACGATGGCGCCCGTCTTGAGTTCGACCGGCTGGTTGCTCGTGGCGGGCCGAGGACGGTCCGCGAGGTCGAGCATGTCCTCGAGGCTCATGTCGCCCAGCGCCGCCTCGATCTCCGCCTGGAGCTTCGCGTCGAGGTCGGCGGAGCCGGAGGACCGTGATTTATCCTGTGGCTCGGTCATGGCTACTCACGTGCCGGTGAGTGTACTTCAAGCACCGGCAGTCTGACGTCAGCGCAGGCCAACACGCCCATCGTGCGGGTCGCCGTGACTTCGGTGACCTTGACATGAACGACCGATCCGCGCGGGCGATCGGTCGGAACGTGGATCAGCGCGTAGTGATCGCACCGCCCCGTGGCCAGGTTCGGATCGTCGCGGTCGCGCTGCTCGATAGTCACGCGGACGGTACGGCCAAGGAGCCGTCGGCGATAGCGGATCGACAATCCATCTGTGGGATCGTTTTCCATATCGATCAGCCGTCGCACGCGCAATTTGGTGGTTGGTGCATCGACGAACGAATCGGTCCATCTGGCGGCGGCGGTCCCGCGCTTCGGACTGAAGGGAAACACATGCATGTGGAGGTAGCCGACGCGCTGCGCAACCTGCAAGGTCTTGGCGAAATCCGCCTCGGTTTCGCCGGGGAAGCCGCAGATGATGTCGGTTGTGATAGCGGGGTCAAGCCCGTCGTTTGTCATCGCGCCGTTGACTCGGTCGATCATTTCTAGGTACGCGCCGACGCGGTACTGGCGGTTCATCCGGCGAAGCACAGCGTCGGACCCGGATTGCAGCGGCAGATGCAGGTGGGGCACGACGACCGGGGCGTTGGCGACCATCGCGTCCAGCAACGGCTCCGTCACGTCGCCCGGCTCCATCGAACTGAGCCGAAGCCGCGCCAGACCCGGAACCTGAGCGACGGCATCGACCAGCTCCGCCAGCGGCTCACTGCCGGGACGAGCCTGCCGGCGGCGCAGGGCCGTCTCGTGCCCGTACGCCCCGATGAACACCCCGGTGAGGACGATCTCGCGGTGCCCCAGCCCCACTAACTGTCGGGCCTCAGCCACGGCATCGCAGATCGTTTTTGACCGCAGGGTCCTGCGAATCTGGGGAATGATGCAGAAGGTACAGCAGGCGTCGCACCCATCCTGGATCTTCAGCTCGGCCCGGACGTGAGCGGAGGCGATGCTCCGCGGCGGGACAACCGCCAACGCGACAACCCCCGGGGCGGAACTAGCTGGCCGAGGCCTGCGTATTAGCCCCTGTGGGCGATGGCGACCGAGCCATTCGTCCAGTCGCTGGGCGAAGCGCTCAGGCATGGCGAGGCCGTCTTCGGTGTCGTGACTGATCACCCGGTCGCGGCCGTTGGCCAGACCGGCCGCTTCCTCAGCGTTGGTGGCTGCGTAGCAGCCGGTGACGAGGACCATCGGCTCAAGACCGTCGTGCATGGGGCCGTGCGTGTGATCATGCTGAGCGTGCTGAGCTCGATCGGATTGGCGTTTCAAAGCGCGCCGAAGCGCGTGGCGGCTCTTGGCCGCGGCGGTGTTGGTTACGCTACAGCTATGGATAACCTCAACCTCGGCCCACTGCCCCGGTCCAGCCCGCTCCAGCCCCCGCTCGGCCAACAGGCTCTCCAGCTCCCGAGCCTCGGCGTGGTTGACGCGGCAGCCCAGTGTCGTGAGTCGGTACTTCATTTGTCGTGGCCTCGGCGATCATGCTATCGGCCGGGTCTAGCCACGTCAGCCTGCCCGCCATCTCGGCCGGTCCCTGCCATTTTGGGTGTCCCGGACGGGGGTGCTTCGGTTATGATCCATCCGTTAGGAGCGGTGGGTGGACCGCCTTCCAGCGCCCTCGACTGGATGGTGGTGGACAACGTCCGGTCCGCAGGTTTCTTCTCAAGGAGATCTAGAGCACATGGCTAGTCAAAAGGCTGCCTGGGGGTTGGAAGTCGGGGCCCATGCCATCAAGGCCCTTCGGCTGGAGCGCGAAGGCGACAAGGTCGCCGTCACCGACTTCGCGATCATTCCTCTCAAGCGGGTTCTGGCCACCCCGGACATCGACGAGAACGAAATTATCCGTCTCGCCCTGGGCCAGTTCATTAGTCAAAAGGCGTTGGAAGGCGAGCACCTGGTGATGTCCCTGCCCGGCCATGCTGCCTTTGCCCGCTTCGCCAAGCTGCCGCCCGTCGAGCCGAAGAAGGTTGCCGACATCGTCAAGTTCGAGGCGGTCCAGCAGATTCCGTTCCCGATCGACGAGGTCGAGTGGGACTACCAGACCTTCGTGAGTGCCGACTCGCCCGAGGTCGAGGTCGGGATCTTCGCCATCACCCGCGAGCGCGTGCAGCAGCGACTGAACCTCTATGCCGAGTTGGGCATCAGCCCTGAGGCGCTGACGCTCAGTCCCGTCGCCGTCTTCAACGCCATGACATTCGACCACGATCTCGCCAACCGCAAGGCGCCGGTCATCTACCTCGACATCGGCACCTACGCGACGGACGTGGTGATCGCCGACCGCGGTCGCTGCTGGATTCGAACCTTCCCGCTCGGCGGCACCCACTTCACCGAAGCGATCGCCCGCACCTTCAAGCTCGGCTATTCCAAAGCGGACAAGCTCAAGCAGGAGGCGGCCGCTAGCAAGTATGCCAAGCAGATCATGCAGGCCATGCGTCCGGTCTTTAGCGACCTGCTGCAGGATCTCCAACGATCGATCGGGTACTTCCAGACGCTGCACCGGGATGTTGAGCTGAAAACCATGGTCGGGATCGGCTCGACGTTCAAGATTCCTGGCCTACGAAAATTCCTTGGCCAGCAACTGCAACTGAACGTCATCCGTCTGGACGAGTACAAGCAGATCGCGGTTGGCGGCCGTGACGCCGCGTCGTTCGCCCAGAACGCCGTAGGCATGGCGACCGCTTACGGACTCGCCTTGCAGGGTGTCGGGTTGGCTCAAATCGACGTCAACCTCGTGCCGGTTGACGCGCTGCGAACTCAGTTGTGGCGTGAGAAGACCAAGTGGTTCGCCGCCGCTGCCGCCATTGCCGTCGCGGCCGCGGGCATGATGCTCTATCGACCCATCGCCGACAACAGCGCCATGAGCCCCACTCCGCCCCCGGTCGTTGGCCGTGTGCTCACCGTCGGCGATCGACTCAAGAGCGAGTTCGATGATCTCCAACAGACGGCCAACGTCGGGTTCGCGGCCGAGAACTTCAGACGGCTCGTCGATTACCGCGACATCTGGCCGCACCTGATCCATGATGCGGCCGACGCCTTGGCTTCGACGAAGCCGCAGGCCGACCTGCTCGGCGGCGACATAGACAAGATCCGCGCCATCAAACCTCAGGAGCGACGACTGGTGCGGCTGCGACACCTCGACGGGCAATACACCTACGCCGCCGCCGCCAATACACGCCGCATTGACGTCACGATGCAGGTCGAGCTGAGTCGTGAAAACCCGATTGAGTTTCTCAACACGACCGTCGCCCAATGGCTCCGTGACAACGCCGAGCGGCCGGACGTGCCGTACCGGATCATCTCAGCCTCAGTCTCGTGCCACCCGGAGTTATTGGAGACTGTCCGAGTGACCGACAAGGGTGAGCAGCTCATCGGCGGCGGCAAGCCGTCCGGTGGAGGCGCCGGCGGGCTACCCAAGAAACGCGAACGACCAACCGGTCCATCTCAGCCGCCGCCCGGACCGCCCGGCCGGAAGGCTGGTGGCGGCGGCTTGGGAATGGTTGGGGGTGCGGGGATGGAGGGTCGACGCAAGAGGCCGACCGGCCGGCGCGCCCCGCCTGGAGCGAAGGTCGGGGGGCTTGGATCCAGCTCCGGAAACCCGCCGCCGGGGGGGATCAACCCGCCGGGAACCGACCCGGATCGTGGCCGCTATCAGGACCCTCGTGGTCAGCGCTCCGGTAACCGGGGGCAGGACACTGGCCGACCGGCCGACCTCAACCGCCTCGCGCCGCTGCCCGACCGGCCCAGCCTGTATCCCGCCGACTCGACGTACTTCCTCGTGCCCGTGACGTTTGAGATCGAGCTGCTTACGCGGCCCGACGCCCCCGCTCCCGAACAGACGGCCGGCGGCCGCTCACGCCGCCAGGGGGTCGGGTCATGAACGTTGTCCTGACCTGGGTCAAGGCGAACACCCTCATCGTTGTCTTCGTGGCCATCCTAATCGTGGCGCCGCTTGCGATGTGGATCGTAGCTGGCAACATGAACGAGGGTGTACGGCAGGCAGTCAAAGACCGTGCCGGGAAGATAGAGGAACTTGATCGGCTTAAGAAAACCACCGTGTCCCTCCGCAACCCCGTGCCGGGCAACGAGCCCGTCAGCGCGACCATCGTCGTCAACCCCCAGTTGCTTGATCGCTACCAAGAGGTGGTCGGACAGCTACGCCAAGATGCCGAGCGGATCCGTGAAGAGGCCGTGCAGTTCAACCGCAAACAGCGCGGTGTCTTGGTTCCAGACCTCTTCCCCGCTCCTCCGGCGCATCGACGCGAGACGATGCCCCTTGAGATGCACCGGAGCCTCGTTGCGGCCTACCAACAGCTCCTGGACGAGGTCCAGGCCGGAGCTCCGCCGTCCGCTGACGAGGTGCGCGAAAACATCGAGGCGGCCGGAGAGCGACTCACCACACAAGTCCTGCTGGCGGATCTGACGCCTGAGGACAGGGCGTGGCTGGCTGAGCAGCTGGCCAATACGCGATTGTCCCAGTACGCCGACGCCGCCGCCGCGATTGGCCTCTACGCCTCGCTGGGTGGGCTGGGCGTCCCCGGTGAGGGCAGTGTGCCTCCCCGCGCCGAAGCCCAGGGCCTCGTCGAGCTGTTCGAATGGCAATGGCAGTACTGGATCATTGAGGACATTCTGCTCGCCCTGCACGAGGCCAATAAGGATTCCTCCTCCGTCCTCGATGCGCCCGCGAAGCGCCTGGTCTCGATCGATCTGTTTGCGCACACCGGTCGTGTGGCATCCGCCCTGCCCCAAACCGGCGGACGCGGCATGGGGGCCCCCGGCCGATCGTCGTCCGACGCAGGATCGGCCGAGACCACGGCCCCGGCCGTTGACCCTGCAATAGAGGTCGCGCTGGACTTTGCCTCGTCGTTCACGGGGCGCACTACGAATCCGCTCTACGACGTCCGCTGGATCCGTCTCGTGATCGTGGTTGACACCGCCCGAATGCCTGAAGTGTTCGACGCGCTCGCCCAGCGGAACTTCATCACGATTACCGAGGCGGCCATCCAGCCGGTGGATCCGTTTAGCGCCCTTAAGAGCGGATACTTCTACGGCACGGCGCCTGCGTCGCAGGTCACGCTCGAGCTTGAGACCATTTGGTTCCGCCAATGGACCGCCCAATTCATGCCCGACGAGCTGAAACGGGCGCTCGGCGTCCCCGTCCCGAGCACGCCGCCCGCCGGGTGAGGCGCATCGTTTCGTGGAGATTCTTGAACACCGCACACGACGCACCGGCATTGGAGTGAATTTCATGAAGACCAAGGGTATTACCGTCTGGGAACAGCACGCGGAGAAGTTTGTGCTCGGCCTCGCTGGACTGCTGTTTGTGGGTTTCACCGCAATACAGTTCATTGGTGAGCCCAACGTGGTTCAGCAAGGGGCGAAAAAGATCACCCCCGGCGAAGTCGACGGAATCTTGACCGAAGAGGCTGAAAACCTGCAACGGCAGATGGAGTCGTCGGCGCCGGCCCCGATTGACCTGCCCGACCCCGTCCTCGGGACTGACGATCTGCTGAGGTCGCTCAACGGCACCGTCGGTCCGCGGCCGACGCTAGCGCTGGCCGACGCCAACCTTCTCCCGGAGTTTCGGGGTCGCATCGATGGCGGCGAACGCACATTCTACGAGCCCGTTGTTGCCGCCCCGAACCCCATCGTCGCCACCCAGACCACCGACACCCTCGCCGACGGCGTCGTCCAGGCGCATGAAGATCTCAAGGCCTTGTTCCCCGACGAGAATCAGCCGCCCGACATCACCTTCGTCACCGCCTTCGCGCCCTTCGACCGAGCCGAACTGATGGCCCGTCTCCGCGGCGAGCATCTCGTCGAGGGCGACGGCCTCTCCAAGATCCCGGGCAACTGGTTCAACGATCCGATCGAGATTCTCGACGTCGTCATCGAGCGGCAGACATTGGTCGACGGTCATTGGACTGAGCTGACCGTGCTCGACCAGATTCCCGGGCGGTTCACGCTTCGTCAACAACTGGACGAGGGAATCGACGGGACCGCCCGCAATCAGATCCTCGCGACTGTGAGCGATCCGAACGTCCAAACGGATATCACTCAACCGGTGTTCTACGCCACACGCAACAATGAATGGATTCCCGCTGAGCTCGACGTTGACCAAGGACAGTTCGTCGGTCAGGACGACGAGCCCGAAGATCCCGAGATTACCAGGATCAGAAAGAAGCTTCGCGCGGCGCGGCGCAGAGAAACGGATATCAGTAAGCGGCTCGACGAGGCGGGTGGACCGCTAGGCGGAGGCGACGGCGGCGGGCCTGGGGGGCTTGGTGGTCCTCCTGGCGGAAGAGGTGGGAACGGCGGCGGCCGGGGGGGTAGTGGGGGGAAAAAAGCGCCGCCCGGCCCCGGTGCCGGAATGGGCCCCGGCGGCGGCAACTTGCCCGGACGTAGAGGTGCCCCGGAAGATCAGCAGAACAAAAAACTACGTATTAACCTCACCAGCAATCTTCGCAGAGTTCAGGAACGCATCACCCAACTCGAACAGGATTTGATCCGTCGGACCCCTAATGCCATCGTCGATGACAACGTCCAAGATGAGCAGGACAACGGCAAGATCGTTGTCTGGAGGCACGACCTCTTCGTCGAGCCGGGCGAGACCTATCGCTATCGAGCGACGCTCAAGCTCTACAACCCCTTCTTTGGCAAGAAGCGAAGCCTCACCGAGGAGCAGGAGCACTTGGCCGAGTTGTTCACCCTCAGTGCCAACCCCAGCGACTGGTCGGAGCCGATCACGGTCGAGCCGCGCCTACAGGTCTATATCACCAGTGCGACCGCACCGGGCCAGCGCAGGGGCGCCGTCGGCGGCCTCGGCCTGGGCCAAGCCACGGCGGAAGTGTACAAGTACTTTGACGGCCGGCAGTGGATGGGTACCTTCAAGGTCCAGCCCGGTGAGCACATTGGCGCCTGGCAGATGCAGCGGCCTGGTGACGGCCAACCGCCGGTTGAGGTGGACTTCAGCACCGGCTTGTATGTTCTTGATATCGTTGCGGATATCGACGCCTCTGGAAGCGACGTGCGGCACTCGGGATTGGCCGCGACCGTGCTCCTCCAGAGCGCCCGTGATGCTCAGAAGATCGAGTTCCGCGACCCCCGCACCGATGGGAGCGACGCTCGCCGCCGGGATCTGCGCGACAAGGTTAGGGACCGGGAGCGGCTCGCCTCCCTCGGTGAGCGGATTCCCTGACCCCGGGCCGTGGTTGAGTTGGCGGAGACCGGAGCACCCCAGCCGACTCGACCGGGGTAGAATACCGGTGCCGGTGTGTTGACTGACTCGGTGCTTCCGCTATCCTTCTTGTTCCGCAAAGTGAGGCGACTTTTGCCACGCTGGCTGTGTTGGTGTCTCAGAACCTGCACAGTGGCTCTTTGACAAGTCATGATTCGATCGTTGTCAGCTGTCAGTCGTGGCCGGTCCCCGCCGGCGCGATGTGACAGCTCACCGAGACAACAAAGAGAGCCGCCAATGAGGCCTCTCGTCCTGCAACTTCCGCCCCACCTCGGACGGAGCTGCTGGATGGGAGCAGGGGCAGTTCAGATGCCCCGGATTTGGCAGGCCGATGTGATCCCTCAGGACGTGTTGTCTGCGCTTTACGCGCAGACCGATGTTCCGGCCGGGGTCGGGTCGGCGTGACGAAGTTAATAAGGGCGTGCGGTGGATGTCTTGGCGTTGAGAGGCGATGAAGGACGTGGGAACCTGCGAAAAGCCCAG
>JAZFYE010000032.1:0-4512 GCA_036475395.1 Phycisphaerales bacterium | reverse complement strand
CCGCCAGCGCTTGAGCCTGGTGATCCAACTCGCCTTTGGCCCATCCGGTAAAGGCCCGGACCGCCGGGTTAAGCTCGGGGTCCGCTTGCCATCGATCAAACATTCGTGCGATGCCGTACAGCTCGTCCGCCCACCCCGAGAGCGCTGCCGCCAGCAGGCTGCGTGCCGTCTCGTAGTCGCGCACCGGTCGAGTGTCATCCTCGCGCATCGCCTTGTCCAGCTCCAGCCGCACCTGGTCGCCCTGTTGCTGCCGCAGCGACACGATCCGGAGCACCTGGTCGAGCTCGGCCCGGATCGGATCGTCGCTTTGGACGTCTCGCGCCACCGTGTCCAACCGCCCAGCCAATTGCTGGAGAAACAGATCAAACGACCCGATCGCCTGCTCGCCCTGCTTTAGGGCCGTCTCGTACAACTCGATTCGATCCTTATAGATCGCCCGCAGATTCGAGAGCAGCGCCTCATAGTCATCGAGCGTAGCGGGATCGGTCGGATCGATTCTGACGGCGGTGATCTGGGGCGACGCCTGCGTGAAACGGCGAAGGACTTCGTTCACTTGGCGGCGCACCGCGCGATCGACATTCGCCTCGATCATGACGATGGCGATCGTCCACTCGCCATCGAGGTCGGCCAGGAGTCTTTGCGTCTGCTCGCTCAGTGAATACGCCCGAGTCTTGGTGGAGTCGATCCGAAGGCGCAGACTCTCGCGCTGCGCGAAGAAGTTGAGCACCGCCGCCAGCGCGATCACGCCCAGCATGAACGCCGTCACATTCAACCCAAGGAGGATTTGGCGGAGTGGTCCGCCTCCGGATTTCGCGGTGTCGGGATTCATCGCAGTCGGCGCACCTGAAGTGATTTGACGGCCGCGGTCAAGAGTAGTGCGGTCATCGAGAGGAAATACACGATGTCGGACGTGTCAAGAAGTCCGATAGAGAAGTTCTGAAGGCGAAGATCAGGATCAAGCGCGCGGACCAGCTCGGTCCAGTTATCGTCCAACCTTGCCGGCAGCAGCTTGGTGCTGAACACCAAGGCGACCCAGAAGAACACCGAGAGGAGAAACGCCACGACCTGACTTGAGGTGAGGGTCGAGGCGAGGATTCCGCCCGCCAGATACGCCGCGCCCGCCAGGATCACCCCGAGGTATCCACACAGCAACTCGCCATAATCCGGCCTTCCATAGAGTTCCAGAGCGACCGCGTAAATCCCCGTGGGTAGCAGCATCAGAATCAGGAACGCGGCCGACCCGAGAAATTTACCCATAACGACCTCAGCTTCGGTGACCGGCGCCGTCATCAGCGCCTCGAATGTTCCTGATCGCAGCTCCTCACTGATCGTTCGCATAGCTACGGCGGGGCAGATGAATAGCAAAACCCAGGTGATCACGTCGAACGTCGGTCGCAACGAAGCCGTTTGACCTTGCTCGAATCCGGCGAACGCAAAAAGGAAGCCGGTGATCAACAGAAACAGGGCCGTGATCACGTAACCCGCCGGTGAGAGAAGGTAGGCGGGCAGCTCTCGAGCGGCGATGGTGCCGATGCGCATCACGATCCGTTTCCCCTCGGCGATTGGGTCGCAGAACCGTCTGCCTCGCCGATCATGCGCATGAACAACTGCTCCAGCGACGGGGTGTCACGGCGAAGCTCCCGCGCGATGCCACCGACGCTCGCCATCGTGCGCGAAATCGTCTCACGAAGGTCCGATGAATCCGCACGGGCCACCACGGTCAGGCGATGCCAACCGTCGTCAAGCATTCTCGACTGAACCGTGGCCACGGCCGCAATCCCGGCCAGGGCCTTGTGCGCCGAACCGGTGTTGGTCTCGACGATGTATCTCGCTTCGCCCGCGGCTTTGGCGCGAAGCTCGTCGATGGCGCCGGCGGCGCGAATTCGCCCCCCCGCCAACATGATGATCCGACTGCACGTCAGCTCCACCTCCGGCAGAATGTGGGTCGATAACAGAATCGTGTGCTCACCCGCCAACTCACCGATCAACCCCCGCACCTCTTGAATCTGTGTCGGATCAAGCCCGGCCGTCGGCTCATCCAGGATCAACACCGGCGGCGAATGGAGCAATGCCGCGGCGAGCCCGACCCGCTGGCGGTAGCCCTTGGACAGCTGATGGATCGGCCGGCGACGCTCGTCCTGAAGCCAGCACCGCTTCAGCACGAAGCTGATGGCCCGGCGACGCTCGGTCCGGCTGAGCCCGAACAGCCTTGCCCGAAACTTCAGATATTCGCCCACCCGCATCTCGGGGTAGCTCGGGGCCGACTCCGGCAGGTATCCGATCTGCCGACGCACCTCTAACGAGTGATCAGCCACGTCCAACCCCCCCACCCGGACACGACCGGCGGTGGGATGCAGATACCCGCAGATCATCCGGATGGTCGTGGTCTTGCCGGCGCCGTTGGGTCCGAGGAAACCGACCACTTGACCCTTGGGGATATCAAAATCGACCGAATCTACCGCCGTCGTTTGGCCGAACTTCTTTGTGAGGCGGCGAGCTGCAATCATGCGCAAGCGGCAAGGCAACGAGGATTTCGAGCGACCAGCGGCCCCACACGAGGGGCGAGGTGGTCTGAGGCGGTGGGTCCACCCCCGGGGGCGGTACGAAGCGATTCTCGACCAGCATCACCGCTTGTCAAGCCGACGCCGAGGCGCGTTGGGGTCAAACGCTGGAATGGTTCGGCAACTCGTCGTACACTACCCGTTTTGGCCGAGGGGAGGTCACCTGACGATCGTACTATGACCGTATCTCGTCCACGGCTGGTTCTGGTGCCGGGTGAGGCCCCACTCGATCCACACCTGATGGAATCGCTGCGGTCGGTCTTCGAGATCGTCGAAGCCAAGGATCAGGCCGCCGCCCAACAGCTCGTGCGGGACGACGCCGGCGCTATGCTGCTGTGCTCGGCGGACGCGCTGTCGGCCCTTGCGGAACAATCCGCCGAGGACGCCTCGACCGCCGCCGTGCACGAGATCGGCGATGGGATGGGGATCGTCGATGCCGACGGCAACCTCAAATGGACCAACGCCAAGCTTCGGCAATTCAGCCAGCAAGTCCGCCGACAGTTCATCGACATGTGTCGTGAATCCGTATCACTGTTCAATGAGGCTGCGACCCGCGCTTCCACTGGCGACTCACACCAGAACCACAGATTCTCCTTCCAGGCTGACTCGCGACATTACGAGCTGGTGACATCGCGGGCATCGTCCGGGACGCCCGATCCCGATCAAGTCGACGCGGTGATCGGCGTGCTCTGGGATGTCACCCGCACTCGTCACCTGCTCGACAAGCTCGACGCCATCGACGCCGCCGGCTCAGCGCTCATGAAACTCGAAGCAAGCGCGATCGCCAAACTCAACGCCGCCGAACGACTCGAGATGCTCGAGCAGAAGATATCCCGCTACGTCCATGACCTGCTGGGGTTCGACAACTTCGAGCTTCGCTTAGTGGATCGAGAGACCGGCCGCCTCGAGTTGGTCATGGCCGTGGGCATTGCCGCCGAGCGCATCGGCGAGGTGATCAACCCCGAACTCCAGGGCAGCGGGATCACCGGCCACGTCGCCGCCACCGGACAGAGCTATCTCTGTCCGAACGTCAGGGAGGACCCGCTCTATCGCGAGGGCCTCGACAACGCCGCCAGCTCCCTCACCGTGCCCTTGCGACTCCACGATGAAGTCATCGGCGTGTTCAATATCGAGTCATCGAAGCTCAACGGGTTCGACGAGAACGACCGCCGATTCGCCACGATCTTCGGGCGATATATCGCCATGGCCATGAACATTCTCGATCTGCTTGTGGCTGAGCGCTTCACCACCAACGAACAGATGTCACAGACCGTGCTCGGTGAACTCTCCGAGCCGCTGACAGAAATCACCGGGTACGCCGAGGCGCTACGCGACGAGCACTTGGCCGACGCCAAAATTCGCAAACAGTTGGATCAGATCATCGACGCCGCCGGCCAGATCCGCCGCCGTGTCGAGAGCTGCACCGCCGGGCCGCGCACGATCCTCGGCGCCGAACATGAGCTGCACTGGGGCGAGCCTGATCCGGCCATGAAGGGCAAGCGCGTCCTCGTCGCCGACGACGACGACAGGATCCTCAAGAGTGTCACCGACCTGCTCACCCACAAAGGATGCGACGTCACATCTTGCGCGACCGGCTCCGAAACCCTCGACACGCTCAAAGCGGCCAACGGCGATCATGCCGACTTTCATCTCGTGATCTCCGACATCAAGATGCCCGATCACAGCGGCTACGAGGTGTTCCTCGCCTCCAAGGAGCTGTCGCCCGACACGCCGATCATCCTCATGACCGGCTTCGGCTACGACCCGCACCATTCGATCGTCCGCGCATCGCAGCAAGGCTTGCACTCATTCCTCTTCAAGCCCTTCAAAGCAACCCAACTGCTCGAAGAAGTCAAAAAGGCCCTCACCGCCAAGTGACGGCCACGGGCAACGCCCACGGATCCCAATCCGTGGGAACCAATCCGTGGGAACTGCCATCCCTCTCGCCCCA